>DDSA01000114.1:0-362 GCA_002343715.1 Phycisphaerales bacterium UBA2402
CCGACGTGAATCAGGACGGCGGCGTAGATGGTGGTGATGTTGAGTACTTCTTCACCGCATGGGAAGCCGGCGGCTGCTGAACTCCGCACCCACCTGTACCGCTGCACGCGACCGTGTCGGAACGCCAAGACACCGGGAATCTCCGGCCTTTGCGTTCCGGCACGGTCGCGGTTCGTTACCGGTTCTATATTTTCCCGCATGAATGATCCATCCGTCGCCGAGATCGAAGCCGCCGCGGAGCGGTTTCGCGCCGACTTCGCGTCTGTCCGAGCGCAGGTCTCCCGCGCCATCGTCGGCCAGGCGGACATCATCGAGAACGTGCTCACCTGTCTCTTTGTCGGCGGCCACGTGCTGCTCGAGGG
>DDSA01000114.1:666-16912 GCA_002343715.1 Phycisphaerales bacterium UBA2402
GCATCCAGTTCACTCCCGACCTGATGCCCGCGGACATCTCGGGCACGACCGTCGTCGCCGAGTTCGAGGGTGAATCAGGGCGTCGGGAACGGCAGTTCCGGTTCCAGCCCGGTCCGATCTTCGGGCAGGTGGTTCTGGCCGATGAAATCAACCGTGCCACGCCCAAAACCCAGTCCGCGCTCCTCGAAGCCATGCAGGAGCGCAGCGTCACCGTGGGAGGTGTCAGTCACAGGTTGCCGGAGCCTTTCATGGTCCTGGCGACACAGAACCCCATCGAACAGGAGGGGACGTACCCGCTGCCCGAGGCCCAGCTCGACCGGTTCTTCTTCAAAGTCCTGAGCCTGGCGCCCGGACGCGCCGAACTGGCGGAGATCATCGAGCGCACCACGGGAGGCTACGAGGCAGACATTCAACCCGCGATCGGTGCCGCGGCGTTGCTCGAACACCAGCGTCTGATCCGCCGCGTCACCGTCGCGCCGATGATCCGTGACTTTGCGGTGCGGCTGGTGCTCGCCACCCACCCCGGGCCTTTCGCCACGCCCCTGACAACAAAGTTTGTCCGGCTCGGCGCTTCGCCACGCGCCGCTCAGTCGCTGATCCTCGCGGGCAAGTGTCGCGCACTGCTTGATGGCCGACCCGCCGTGAGCACCGATGATCTGCGTGCGGTGGCACTCCCCGCCCTGCGGCATCGGTTGATCCTCAACTTCGAGGCCCACGCCGAGGGTGTTTCACCCGATTCCATCGTCTCCAACCTCGTCGAGACGCTCCCGACGGAGGCCGTGTGAGGCCCGCCGTTGTCTCGCTGCTCGCGGTGCTTGGCTTGCTGGCGTGTGGTTGCTCCTCAGACCCGCAGCCGAGCGACGAAGCGTCGCGGAATGAGTCAGACCCCGCACCGGCAGCCGACACTCGCACACCGACTCTCCCCGCTACCCCAACCCGGATCGATGGATTCGCCGGTGAACTCGTTGCCATTCCACTCCCCGAGCACACGCGGGTGGGCAAGGCGCTGCGCCTGCGTCTCGATGATGGCACCGAAGTGCCGGTCAAGACCTACCACATCATGGCCACATACCTCGGCTCCACGGATCCCTGGCTCGGGTCCGCGGCGGAGTGGAGCGCCGAACCCGCCACAAAGTCCGAATCGGCCATCGCGGTTTTCACGCTCCCGGCCCAGGCGGCGGGCCAGGGACTCTGGATCGGCGAGACCCGCCACGAAGTGCAGTGGCTGACCCCGCCCGAGTCGATCGAAGGGGCCGAACCCGCCGGCGCGTGGAGGCCGACACTGCCGCCCGAGGCCGCGAACAACGCGGCCCTGCTCGCACAGCTCCGGGCGGCGGCCAGATCTCCGCTCACGCGATGGCGCGTCCGCCTGCTGCTCGACGGGATGCGATCCGGTGTGCCCCCGATGCGCTTCGACGATCCCGTGATCGAATCGTGGGCGACGTACAACGAGGAGCGTTGGCGCGTGGCGTTCGCCCGGCTGGCCCTGGCCGACCCCGCCGTCTGCGATCGCCTGCGGAAGAGACTCTCGGCCGTCATGGACTTCGGCGGCGGCGTGTACGCCCCAGCGTGGCCGACGGATCAGCGGGGCCTGGATCGGTTTCTGTCTGATGTGCTCTCTCCCCGTGGACCTCGCGGAGGGGTGGCCGCACGGGCCGAGCAGTTCATGAGCGAGCAGCCGCAAGCGGTGATATGGATCGTGGATGATGGCGGCGTCCTCACCGGAGAGGGTCGCCGAAGACCCATCCCGCTCATCGGTGTCGCGAATCTCTCGGGTCGCGATGCGCTCGCGTTCGGGTATCTCGGTGATGAGCCTCCACACCCCGATCTCCTCCCCGTGCCGTCGTTCGCTGCTCGTGTTCTGACGGTAACGGGCGTCGGAGATGTCCCGAAAGCCACGGTGCGATTGAGCAGGCTCTCCGCGGAGGTGCCCATCTCCACGGCTCCGCTGGAGGTGGTTCCGCCCGGGCTTCGGATCGGACCTCTACTGCCCGACCTTTCGATGGAGCGGTGGTTATACGCTCAGCCCGCCGCGGCACCCGCGAACCTGACGACCCATGCGCTCCTTCACCGACCCGCGGCGGGACCCGATGGGGAGGACCGCCCGTGGGAGTTGTTCGTCGAGTGTCGCGTGCCCCCTGGCATGACCGGCGAAGACCGACTCTGCATCTGTATCGGACCCCCCGGACTGCCCGGTGGGGTAGTGTGTGTTGACGCGATGGGTCTCGTGAGCACCCGCCTGTTCGGGCCCGAAGATGCCGGGCCGCCGCGGCGGTTGTCCGTGGCGAGATCCGAGGATCGGTGGTCCTTCCGCTTTGCCCTGCCCCCCGGCTCGATCGAACCGGGGGGATTGATCCGCCTGGGCCTTGTGAGGAAAACGGCACACGGCAGGCACGCCTGGCCGCGCACGCTGCTGCCGTGGCAGGACTTCCCATCGCGTGCGCTGATCGATATTTCCGGCTGGTCGGGGCTGGCAGCGCCGGAAAGGTGACATTGACCCCTTTCGGGGGTCGTTGGCGGGGTGGTATCGATCTGATACACTCCCGCGGCGTTGGTTTTCATTTCGATGAACCCCGTGGTGAAAGGGCGGTGAACGATGGCGAAGTTTTCGATCGCGTGGATGCCCGGCGACGGCATCGGCAACGACGTGATGGAGGCCACCCGCCTCGTGCTCGATGCCCTCAAGCTCGACGCCGAGTACATCCACACCGACATCGGCTGGGAGTTCTGGTGCAAGGAGGGCAACGCCCTGCCAGACAGGTCGATCAAGACGCTCCAATCGACGACGTGCGGCCTTTTCGGCGCGATCACGAGCAAGCCGCAGGACGAGGCCAAAGACGAACTGGCCCCGGAACTCAAGGGCAAGGGGCTGGTGTACTTCTCGCCGATCGTGCGACTCCGCCAACTCTTCAACCTGCACACGAACATGCGCCCCTGCAAGAGTTACGAGGGCAACCCGCTCAACTACAGGGGCACGGCCATCGCCAACCCGCCGGGGCCGGACGGTCGCGTGAAAGACGTGATGATCGACCAGGTTGTCTTCCGCGAGAACACCGAAGGGTCGTACGGCGGGGTCGAGTTCTTCCCGCTGCCCCAGGCCGTCTACGACGCCCTGTGCCTCAACCCCAAAATGAAGCCGTGGAAGGACAAAGGTCTGGAGAACGTGGCCCTCTCGACGCGCATCGTGAGCGTGCAGGGGTGTACCAACATCTGCCGCCAGGCCTTCGAGTTCGCCAAGCGCACGGGGCGCAAGCGCGTCACGCTTGTCGAGAAACCCAACGTGCTGCGCGAGACCGGCGGCCTGATGACCCGCATCTTCCGCAAGCTCGCCGAGGAATACAAGGGCGCGGGCATCTGGGCCGACGAGGCCAACATCGACGCCATCTGCATGTGGATGTTCAAGAACCCGCAGGACTACAGCGTGATCGTGGCCGAGAACATGTTCGGCGACATCGTGAGCGACCTGTGCGCCGGGCTGGTAGGCGGCCTGGGCTTCGCGCCCAGCGCGAACCTGGGCGATACGTACGCCGTCTTTGAGCCCACCCACGGCAGCGCCCCCAAGTACGCCGGACAATACAAGGTCAATCCTCACGCCATGCTCCTGACGGCGAAGATGATGCTCGACTGGCTGGGCGACGGTAATGGCGGCGGCGGCGCAGGCGAGAAGCAGATGGCCGCGCGCCTCGAAACCGCCATCTCGCGCGTCATCAAGGAAGGCAAGGTCACGACCTACGACATGGGTGGTAAGTACACGACCATCGAGGTGGCGAAGGAAGTGGCGAAGTATGTGGCTCACTGACACCGTCACCAATACCTCCGACATTCCATGAGCACTGAGAACACAAACCTCATCCGGGCCGTGTACCACGCCTTCTCCGTCGGTGACGTCGCCGGTGTGCTGGGGCGTTTCAGCCCGGACATCGTCTGGAACGAGGCGGAGAACTTCCCCTACGCCGACGGCAACCCGTACATCGGCCCCGAGGCGGTGGCGAAGGGCGTCTTTGCACGCTGCGTGGGAGAATGGGACGGGTTTGCGGCACACCCCGAGGAGTTTGTCGACGCCGGAGACACCATCGTGGTCCTCGGACGCTACACGGGAACGTACATGGCCACGGGCCGCCCGCAGCACACTCAGTTCGTTCACGTGTGGCGCATCGCGGGGGGCAAGGCGGTGCGATTCCAGCAGTTCGCCGACACACTCCAGGTGGCCCGGGTCACCGAAATTGTCAAGGTCTGAGGCGGGCGTTGTACAACCCCGTTGGACGTTCCTTCAAGCCCGCAGCCGATGAAAGGTTCGTACTTGCCCATCCACCCCGACATCCTCGCGTACAACGCCGCACTGGCCTCGGGCGACCAGGCCTTGTGCGATGCTCTTGCCGCGGTCATCGACCGCCACATCTCGAAACTCGATGGCGCGGAGTGCAAGGTCTGGCACCGGCACCCGGTGTGGTTCCTGCACGGCAACCCGATCGTCGGCTACAGCACCCTCAAGGGCTGTGTCCGGCTGCTCTTCTGGAGCGGACAATCCTTCGACGAACCGGGACTCAAGCCGGAAGGGAGTTTCAAGGCCGCGGAGATCCGCTTCGAGCCGGGTGACAAGGTGCCCTCGAAAGACCTGGTGCGGTGGCTGAAAAAGTCCGCCGCCATTCAGTGGGACTACAAGAACATCGTGAAGCGAAAGGGACGTCTGGAACGGTTGGTCTGACACGGCGCGGTCGAAGTCGCACCCGCGACGTTCACACCCTGGTGAAGAGCTCGACGGACGCTCAGCGCACGCCCTGCAAACCGGGGTACGAATACCCCGCCAGCGGCACGCCCCTCGTGCCCCCGAACCTGGCGATGGTGTCCGCGCGCGCGTTCTGCGCTTCCGCACGGGTCACCCCGCCCACGTGCGAATCGGCGAAGGCCACGTTGCACGTGCCGTGACGGAAATACTCCTTGTCCCAGTTGTCTCCTTCGGCCCCCGGCAGACCGTCCCACTGGTCCATCTGCGAGAGCGCATCGCCGTTGCCCTCGAGCATCACCTCCGGGCTGTCCTGGAAGAAGACGATACCGGATGGGAACTCCACATCCCCCAGTTTCCGAGGAACGCGCCTCCCGGCTCGCATCTCGAAGAACGTTCGCCCCGCCGAGAGCGGGATGTTGAAGGATCCCGGTGTGACACCGTTGAAGCCGTAGGACGAATAGAGCGTGTACGGATCGTGGGCCAGTCGGCCCTGGCCCCTGAACATCGGCAGCGAGTACCTGGCATCCGGGCATCGAGTGACCTCCCACCCCGCGAGGTAGGTGTTCGCGCCGATCCCGAAACTCGGCACAAACATGTGCGGAAGGGTCGCCACGCCCAGTTCCGTGTCGTACAGCGCGGCCCAGTACGCATCGGTCTCCACGACCGCGTTGCCGGTGCCGACCCGGAAGGGGTAGACGAGGTAGTACCGGGGCGAGGTGCCGTCGAACCGAAGCGCGTTGTTGTTCCATGTCACGTGCCACTGTTCTTTGTTCGAGAGCGAGTAGGCCGTGACCGCCGTCGCCAGTTGCCGCATCTGTGACTGGCACTTGATCCGCCGACCCGCGCCCCGGGCCTTGCCCAGCGCGGGGAGAAGGATTCCGATCAGCAGCGCGATGACCGCGATGACCACGAGCAGTTCGATGAGCGAAAAGCCGCGGGCCGACTCTCGGCGCATCCAACCCGTCGATGCAGGCGTCGTTGGCATGTGTCTTCCAATCCGTGAACCGCACCTGATCCGCGAACGCGAGTGCGGCGGCCGTCGGTTCAGGGTAGCCGGGGTTCTTGATCCCGCATCCGTGTTGTCGGACTTTTCGACGCGGCCGCAACCCTCCCCGCACCGACCCGAGAACGGCTCACGACGGTCCGCGTGTATCCCACGATCGTCTGCCCGCTACCGTCTGCCATAGCCATGCCCACCCTTCTCCCAACCGCGATCCTGGCCGTCACTGCCATGGCCCTCGAACCCCATGTCTTCCGCGAAGGGTTGGCCGCCTCCGGCCTGATCCGCGCCGGGCGGAGCATGATCCGCACCGATCCCGTCGAAGCCTTGATCGTCGCCGGCACGTTCGCACAGCCCGCCGATGGTTCACCGATCGGCACCACCACCTGGAAGCGCGCCGAGGCCGGAGCGGACGGGAACTTCCCGCGCGAGGCCATCTCGGAGGGATACCTCTTCACCACCTACGACGCTCCGGAAGCGGGCACGCTGCTCCTTGAGGCGTACGGCCACGGCATGGTCTATGTCAACGGCGAACCGCTGGCCGGGAATCCGTACAGCGCGCCGTACTACAGCGTGCCGGTTCACCTGCGGCAAGGCCCGAACACGTTTCTCTTCGCGTCGGGGAGAGGGCTGTCGGCGCGGCTGGTGCCGCCGCCGAGCACGGTCTTCATCTCCGAGCATGATGCCACGCTCCCCCACCTCGTTCCCGGAGAGACCCGGGAACAACTCGGTGCGGTACTTCTCATCAATACGCTCGAAGAACCCGTGAACGCGGCGCTCTCGTCGGAGTTCCGCGGCGGCCCGCCGAACCAGGCCCCGGTCACGATCACCCTGCCCCCGCGCTCGATCGGGAAGCACCCCTTCTCGCTGCCGCGGGGCACGCCCGCGACCGATGCGGACGATGCCGACCGCTCCACGCTCCGCGTTTCCATCGCGCCGACGATGCCCGGCGCGTTCGATCCGCATTCGCGTGAGTTCCGCATTGAACGCCGCGCGGTTGGCCGCACCCGCGACCTGACCTTCCGCAGCGGCATCGACGGGAGCGTGCAGTACTACAGCATCGTACCGCCGGTGGGTTTCGCCAACGACTCCATGCGGCGTTGGCCCCTGGTGCTCAGCCTGCACGGCGCGGATGTCGAGGCCCACAGCCAGGCCGGTGCGTACGCGCCCAAATCGTGGTGCGCCATCGCCTGCCCCACCAACCGCCGTCGCTTCGGCTTTGATTGGGAGGATTGGGGACGACTCGACGCCTTCGAAGTCCTTGAACAGGCCCGCGCCGAGTTCAACGCCAATCCACGGCGCATCTACCTGACGGGGCACAGCATGGGAGGGCACGGCACCTGGCAACTCGGCGTCCACGAACCCGACGCCTTCGCGGCCATCGCCCCCAGCGCGGGGTGGGATTCGTTCTGGTCATACCGGGGTCGCCGGCCCGAACCCGGCACTCCCGCCGCGGCGGTCCTGCGCGACAGCGGCAACGACAGCGACACATCGGCCCTTCTGGGGAACCTGGTCGAGACCGGCGTGGCGATCCTTCACGGAGATGCGGACGACAACGTGCCCGTCCGCGAGGCCAGAGTAATGCGCGACAAACTCAGGGCGCTGGGCATCGAGCCAGTCTACCACGAACAGCCCGGCGCCGGGCATTGGTGGGAGAACAGCGACGAGCCGGGTGCCGAGTGCCTCGATTGGCCCGCCTTCTTCGACCTCTTCGCGCGCACGCGATTGCCCGAAGCACGTGAAGTTCGTCGGGTGCGGCTAACGACCTTCAACCCGGGGGTCACAGCGAGCCGTGCCTGGGCCACGATCATCGCCCAGGAAGCGTCGTTCCTGCCCAGCACGATCGACCTGCAGGCCGAGCCGCACTCCCGCCGCATCGTCGGCGCGACAACCAACGTGCACCGCCTGCTGCTGCGGGCCGATCCGCTCATCGGCACGGGCGGCCCGCTCACCGTCGTGCTCGATGGGCAGATCGTTCATCTGCCGATGGTCGCCGAGAGCGGTGAGACGCACCTCCGCAAAGTTCAAGGCGCATGGGCCATCAGCGGACCGGACGCCAAAGGCAAGACCCCCGCGCGTGCCGGGCCGTTCAAGGCCGCGTTCAACCGCCGCTTCCTCCTCGTCCGCGGCACCAAGGGCACCCCCGAAGAAACCGCCTGGGCGCAGGCGCTGACCCGTTACCACGCGCAGACCTGGTGGATCCGCGGCAACGGCGGGGCCGAGATCATCACCGATGCACAGTGGCTGGAACAACCGGACCCGTCTCGCAACGTCATTCTGTACGGTCACGCCGACATGAACGCCGCGTGGCAGGCGCTGCGAGAAGATTGCCCTGTCTCGGTTCGACGCGGCGGACTCAGCGTCGGTGAACGTTCGATCGCGGCCGAAGACATCTGTGTGTATCTGGCCTTCCCGATGCGGGGCACGGAGGTCGGGCTGGCAGGCCTCATCGCTCCCACGGGGGCGGCGGGGGCGAGGCTCGCCGTGCGCGCTGGCATCTTCACATCGGGTGTGGGCATCCCGGACTTCCTGGCGATTGACTCCTCGCTGCCCGCCGCGGGCGAGGTCGGGATCGTGGGCGCGGGGTTCTTCGGGCCGGATTGGGACGTGGAGAACGGGCGGTTCGGGTGGAGGCCGACCCCGTGAGCGGGTCCGGCCCGTGTGTTCTGCTCTTCACCGACACGCTCGGCGATGTGAACGGCGTCAGCCGGTTCATCCGGAGCATCGGCGAGTGCGCACTGGACACCGGGCGCAATCTGCGCATCATCACCAGCACCAACTTCCCCGTGCCTCGTGCACGGAACATTTCCAACTTCCCGCCTCTGGCCGCGATGAGGATGCCCAAGTATGAAAATCTGGACCTCGCCCCCCCCCCCGCGGGCGCGGTGATGCGCGAGGCGCGGCGGCTGCGGCCCGATGCGGTCCATGTCTCGACCCCCGGGCCGGTGGGCTTGCTCGGCCGGTGCCTTGCCCGTCGCCTGGGCGTGCCGCTACTGGGCACGTACCACACCGACTTCCCCGCGTACATCGAGCGGCTTTTCTGCAACGAGAGCCTGGCGCTGGGCTGCCGGGGCTTTATGCGCTGGTTCTACGCGCCTTTCGCCCGGCTCTTCTCGCGCAGCGATGAGTACATCGAGACGATGTCGGGGTTGGGCATCCCGCGCGATCGGTGTCTGCGGCTTCGTCCCGGCATCGCGCTCGAGTCCTTCCAACCCCGCTACCGCGATGATGCAGCGTTGTCGCGCCTCTGCGGTTCACCGCCAGGGACCGTCAGGGTGCTCTACGCGGGGCGCGTGAGCGTGGAAAAAGGCCTGCCCCTGCTGGCGGAGGCGTGGCGGATCGCGGATCCCGCGCTGCACTCGCGAAAAGTTCACGCGGAACTCGTGATCGTGGGCGATGGCCCGTACCGCGCCGCGATGGAAGAGTTGCTCCGAGGCACGCGCACCGTCTTTCTCGGCTTCCGGCACGCGGAGGAACTCTCCATGATTTATGCGGGCTGCGACCTCTTCGCATTCCCGAGCACGACCGATACACTCGGGCAGGTGGTGATGGAGGCCATGTCCAGCGGGCTGCCCGTGCTGGTGACCGACATCGGCGGCCCAAGGGAGCTCGTCCGCGATGAGCAGACCGGCCATGTTCTGTCCGCACGCGACAGCCGACACTGGGCGGCGGAGATCACACGGCTCGTCACCGACTCGGACCGGCGCACCCGCATGGGCCGGGCGGCCCACGAGTCCGTTCAACCCCGGAGCATCCAACGCAGCTTCGATGAGTTCTGGGATGCCCATACCTCGCTGCTCGGCAACCTCCGCGACCGGCACGGAGTATCACCGGCATGATGGATGAAACCACGCCCCTCTGCGAGGAATGCGGCTACGACCTCACCGGCCTTGTGCCGGAGGGGGCGTGCCCGGAATGCGGGCGACCCGTGGCCCGGTCCTTGCCCGATTCTCGGCCCGGATCGCCGTGGCAGTTCTCGCCCGGCTCGGTGTCTTGGTTGCGTACCAACCTCGCGGTGTTGCGCGCCCCCGCGGAGCTCTTCGCCTCGGTGCGTATCGACCCGCGGGGTGGGGCGAGCCTGCTGGTGCTCAATGTCCTTCTTGCCGCGCTGCTGCTCGCCGCCCCGTGGACGGGCACGCTCATCGGTGATCCGATCCGGGGCGGAAGGGGCGGAGGTCCGATGAGGGAACTGCTCACGTTTGGGTGGGTCTTCCCCGCGCAGGTCCTGGGGATCGCGGCCTTCCTCGTGCTGCTGACCATGATCGAGTTCGCGGGTATTCGTTTTATCGCGGCCCGACGGAAGTGGCGGCTCACCCGCGCCGGCGCGTGGCAGGTCTGCTGCCATGCCAGCGTCGGCTGGATCATCCTCGGGGTGGCCCCTCTCGCGGGCCTGGCACTGGTCTACACCCTCGGCGTCCTGCTCCGGGTTCCCCTCGGACGCACGTTCACCATTCCTGCAACGCCGGGCTGGCGCACGTCGCTGGGCACCGTGATGGGCATCTCGCTTCCCATCGCCGGGCTTGTGATCGGGCTTCTTGTCTACGAGTTGCTGGTTCACATCGGTGTTCGCAAGTGCAGGTACGCGGCCACGCTCCGAGTCGCTACGAAGGGCTGAGACTTCGATGGTCACGGGCCTCCGTTATGCGTTTCGCGTCCGGGCTTCATGCGGCGCGTACCCTCTCTTCCGCATTGGCCACTCGATCGGGACAACTCGGCCATACAAGCGATCCGTCGAAACCACCGGTGAGCATCCGGCAGGTCGCCGCGGCGGCGGGTGTCTCCATCGCGACGGTGAGCCGCGCGATCAACACCCCCTCGGCTGTCGCGGAACCGACGCTTTCGCGCGTACGGGCGGCGATCGAACAACTGGGCTATGCACCCAACCCGCTGGCCCAGGCGCTCATGAGCGGCGAGAGCCGCGTGCTGGGCATCGCGCTGCCCTGGTTCCACGGCGAGTTCTTCACCCGGATGCTGCAAGGGGCCGACGAGGAGGCGACCCGCCTGGGCTACCACCTGCTCGTCACGTCGATGACGCGGGCCCAGGCCAGCCGCCGCAAGGACCGAATCCTCGGCACGGGCCTGATCGACGGCATGATCGTCATCATCGACGATGTGCACGACCCGCTGGCGCAGGAAGTCATCGACTCGCCCATGCCCTCGGTCATGGTCTGCGCCGACTTCAGCGACAAGGGGGTTGACAGCGTGGTCCTCGACAACAAACGGGGCACGCGCGAGGCGGTCGAGCACCTGCTTCGCTGGGTCGACGCGGGCAAGTGCTTTTTCGTCGGCGGGCCGATGGGCAACGTCGATTCGCAGGAACGCGCGGCGACGTTCACCGCGGCGCTCGCGGAACGCGGCCACCAGGTCAGGCCCGATCAGGTCTCCTTCGGCGAGTACGGCGTGACGTGGGGCAAGGAGTGGGCCATGCGCGCCCATCAGCGGCGAACGCTCGACGGCGCGGCCATCCTCGCGGCCAACGACGAGATCGCCTGCGGCATCCTCCGCGCTGCGGAGTCGGCACGTCTGTGGGTGCCCGACCAGGTGCGGATCGTGGGCTTCGACGACACGAGGCTGGCCTCGCTCATGCGGCCCACCCTGTCGAGCGTGGCTTTGCCGATGGAGGACGTGGGGGCCGCGGCGGTGCGGGCCCTGGTGGCAAGGATGGAACGCCGCGAGACGCCGACAACCTGCGTGCGACTGCCGACGCGGCTGGTGGTGCGCGAGAGCAGCACCGCGGCGACGTTCTGACCGGGACCGAGCGCAACAAGAAGCCATGAAAAAGGCCCCGCCTGCGCGGGGCCTGAACAACTCATCTGAAGAGGCAATGGATGGATCAGTGCCCCGCGGTCTTCGCGGTGGTCTTGGCGTCGGCCTTGCCTTCGGCTTTCGCCGTCGCCTTGCGGGTATAGGTGATCTCCATCATCTTAAACTCCTTGCCGTCGGGCCCTGGGCTGAACATCTCGAGCACCATGCTGTCGGGGCCGGTGGTCCTTTCGACGTTACGCATCCATGAATCCTTGCCCGTCATGCAGTCGACGAACTTACTCGTTGCGGTCATGGTTTTGCCGTCGTCGCTCAACGTTCCGGTGTAGAACATGGTCATGGTGCCGAAGTTGTCAAACCAGGTCCCTTCGTATTTCTCCGTGGTGTTGTTGTATCCCCAGGTGCCGAAGCCCTCGAAGGGCATCGGGGGGCCGCCCATGTTCATCATGCCGGTCGTCTCGCTCTTGACAAACCGCCCGCCCATCATCGGGCTGATGACGGTGGTGCAGGTGCTCTCCGTCGGCGTGCCGCCCGGCTCCATCCACATTTTCATCTTCCCTTCCCAGGTGCCGCTCTGCTTCACCAGTCGCTCGTGATGCTTGCCCGGGGTCATTGCCTTCGTCCACGCTTCCATCATCGCGGCCTGCTCGGGGGGCATCGCCGGCGCGGCGTCCTTGCTCGGCGCAGCGGGAGTTGCAGGCGCTGCCGGTGCAGCGGGTTTCGCGGGGGTAGACGGCTTCGCTGGCGCCTTGTCCTGGGCCATCGCGGTGCCGACAAGTCCACACAACAGCACGAGGATCGAACATGTCCGTTTCATACACTTTCCTTATCTACGCTCGAGCCGTCGCACCCCTGCCGGCCCGGCCATGGTTCCCGGGCCTCGCACACGCTTTGGCCTCGGGATCCAAGTATATACGGTACTTGTTAGATTAGCCCGGGGGAGTTGCTGGGTGGCCCAACCCCATCCGCCTGACCATGAGACGGTTTGCCAGAGTTCAATGAGCGTGAATGAAGATCATTCAGTAACGCCCGACACACTCACCCCGTAGTCGATCGGCTTCTCGTGCGATGGATGCGATGGAGACATCGCCTGGCGCGAGCGATGGCCCGCCGAAGCGCCCAGAAACCGCCGAAAGGTCGGGGTTGTGCCCGATGAGGATCGCCCCGGGCGTGCCCGCGTGAAAGAGGTCGGCGATCAGTTCGGTGATGTGATCCGCGCTGCCCGAAAGCCCAACCCGGTCCTCCGTCTCGATCCGCAGGCCCAGCATCGCGGCGATGGGCGCTGCCGTCTGCTGCGCCCGCAGCGCAGCGCTGCAGATCAAGCGCGCGGGCCGAATATCCATCGGCGCGGCCAAAGACGCGAACGCCGCGGCGAGTGCTTCGGCGCGGGCCACCCCGATGGGTGAGAGCGGGCGGTGCGGATCACCCCCAGGCGCAATCGAGAGCGCATGGGCGTGACGAATAAGGTAAACGCGCATCGGCCCAGCGTATCACCCCGCAGGGTACCGGACAGATCACGCCTCGGCGGGAGCCTCGGTCATCGCCCCGATGCGTTCTCTCAGATCCCCGACAAAGGTGATGCGGATGCCGAAGTTTTCCCCCACCTTCACGGCGATGCCGCACCCGATCGCCTTGTTGTTGACCAGGAGATCGAGTTCCGCATCCGCCCGCTTGGGCAACTCGATGATCGAGCCCGGGGCCAGCCCGGTGACCTCGGCGAGGGACATGGCCCGGGTGCCCAACTGCACGACGATGGGGAGTTCGAGCGCGAGAATGCGGGAGAGATTGCCCGGGATCGGTGTTGGGGGATTCATGGGTGTCGCGAAGGCGAGTGATCGAGTCAGAAGTACTACGCAAAACGCGTGCCGGGTTTGACTGTTGTTCCATCGTGCTCATCTTCACACAACCTTGACACAACGTAAATACGAAAGAAACTCGCTCTTCACTATTCTCTTCCGCTCATCTTCAGGCTCACCCGGTGCGGACTCGTCGTCCCGCACCGGGCGGGGAACAGGATCACGACGAGATGCCACACCACCTTGACCAAGTTCAACCCCGCGGGATTCATCGCGCGGGCTTCACGTTGATCGAGTTGCTCGTTGTCATCGCGGTGATTGCCCTGCTCATCAGTCTGCTGCTCCCCGGTCTGGGTGCGGCGCGCGAATCGGGCCGCTTGGTCAAGTGCGCGAGCAACCAGCGGCAACTGGCCTTGGCGGGCCTGAGCCACGCGCAGGACCATAAAGGTGCGTACTGCACCGGCCCCTTCGACAACCGCGTGGAGCGCGGATACGGCTCCTTCGAGGAGAAGGGGTGGATGGCGGACTTTATCAATGGCGGGTACGCGAACCCCGGTTCGATTCTCTGCCCGAGCAGCCCCGCCCGCTACTCGAACCGGTACGCCGCGCACCGCATCGACAACGCTCAGTACCGCCAGTATTCCGAGACGGAGATCATGAACCTGATCGAGCGCGGGTTCAACACCAACTATTGCCAGTCCTGGTACATGGCCTACACGGGCATGAAGAGCAACAACCCGGCGGTCGCGCCCGTCGCGGAAGACATCTCCAGCGTGATCGGCCCGCTGAACGAGAAGTCCCTGACGAAAGCGCCCATCTCCATGGTCCCGCTCTTCGGCGATGGGGCCATGTACGCCGGCGCGGCCAACGGCACCGAGGATATCGTGACCATCAACGGTCAGCAATACAACGGGGCCAAATCCCTGACCGACGGGCCGATGCAGCAGATGCTTCCCGGGCGCGGGCGCGTGTGGGGGCGGCAGAGTTACAACCGCTGGGGCCCGGTGCACGGAAAGAGTTCCTACGTCGGCGGCCTGATCGGTCACGACCGCGTGATCGGGCAGATCGCCTTCGCCGACGGCCACGTCGCGACGTTCCGCGATGAAAAACGCGACGGGAAGTTCGAGGCGACCCCGGTGCAGATGGGCGGCACCGTCACGATCCAGTACGACGAACTCGAGGGCAAGGTCTACGGCGGGTGGCTCACCCAGGCCGGCATCGACTGGTAAGCCTCGGCGACCAAAGAAGCGAAAAGAGAGCACACGGGCGGAGCGTGCCGCCCGTGTGAGAGAGAGTGTCTGTTCACACACCGCGGAATCACTTAGTTACGGAGTTGCTCACATGAAGAACGCTCGAACGATCAGTCTCTGCGCCGGCCTCGTGCTGGCCGCCGGCGCGCCGGCGCAGATCATCACCCAATGGAACTTCAATACCAACGGCGGCAACACCGCGGGCACCCAGACGCCCAACATCGGTGCCGGGTCCATCGCGCGCGTCGGTGCGCCCCAGCTCGCTTTCCGCGCCGGCAACGACCAGGGCGGCAGCAGCGACCCCGCCGGCGATGTGAATAACGCGGCCCTCGACCTCTCCCCCTGGGCCGCGCAGGGCGTGGGAAGCGGGCTGCACGGCGTCGAGTTCCGCGTCAGCACGGCCGGTTTCTCCGACATCGTGGTCTCCTACGACCACCGCCACAGCAACCGCATGTCCCGCTGGACGCAGTTCCAGTACACCACCGACGGCGTGACCTTCACCAGCGCCGGCCTGCTCAACAACGGCATCTTCGAGGCCAGCAACGACGGCGATACCTGGTACAACGGCCGACAGGTGGACCTCACCTCCATCGACGCGGTGGACAACAACCCCAACTTCGCCTTCCGCATCGTCTCGATCTTCGCCCCCGGCACCAGCACCTACTTCACCTCGGGCGGCGTGCCCTACGACACCGGCGGCCGCACCCGCCTCGACATGGTGACCATCCGTCAGCAGACCACGCCTTCCTTCCCTACCGGACGCTTCACCACCATCCCGAACGCCGCGTGCGCCGGGGGGACTGGCACGATCCTGTTCATCTGCGAAACACGCCCCGGCGCGGCACCCGCCTCCACCGGGATCACCGTGGAAGCGGACCTGACCCCCATCGGCGGGTCGGCCACGCAGGCGCTCTTCGATGACGGCACCAACGGCGATGCGGTCGCCAACGACGGCATCTTCTCCTACCTCGCCACGGTGCCCGTGGGCATCGTCGGCTCGAAGACCATCATCGGCACCATCCGCGATGAGCAGGGCCGCAGTTCGACGGACCCCACCCGCTTTGATGTCGCCGATTGCGGCGGTGATGCCGGCTCGACGGTGGTCATATCGCAAATCTTCTCCGGCGGGGGCAACTTCGGCGCGGACTACAACGCCGACTTTGTTGAACTCTTCAACCGCTCCAACGAACCGGTGAACATCTCCTCGTGGTCGCTCCAGTACGCCTCGGACGACAACGCCTTCGACCTGCTCGACAACGTGCTGACCTTCCCGGCCAACACCATCATCCCGCCCGGCGGCTACTACCTTGTCCAGACGACCAACACGCTGGGCATCTACGGCGTGCCCTACATCGCCGACCGCGTGGGCGCCCCGGGCTTCGGCATCGGCCAGACCAACGGCAAGCTCGCGCTGGTGATGAACACCACCCTCCTGGGCGCACAGTGCCCCACCGACAACCCCGCCGTCGCCGATTTCGTCGGCTACGGCCTGGGCGCGAACTGCTCCGAGGGCGCCAGCCCCACGGTGGACAACAACGTCACCACCTCGCTCTTCCGCAAGAACGGCGGGTGCCTCGACACCAACCAGAACTTCGCCGACTTCGAGCGGGCCGCCCCTGAGCCCCGCACCAGCGCCTCGAGCCACAACCCCTGCCCCGCCCGCTGCCCGGCGGACTACAACAACGATGGCGGCGTGGACGGCGGCGATGTC
>DDSA01000114.1:17129-61471 GCA_002343715.1 Phycisphaerales bacterium UBA2402
GCGGCGATGTCGAGGCCTTCTTCAACGACTGGGAGACGGGCCTCACCAACGCCGATGTGAACCAGGACGGCGGCGTCGACGGCGGCGATGTCGAGACCTTCTTCCTCGCGTGGGAAGCCGGCGGCTGCGCCTGAGTTCATTCCAGCACCCGACAGCACCGAACAGCCCCGCGCTCCGGCGCGGGGCTTTTTTCATACTCTGCCCGGCTTCTCGGTCCTGTGTTTTTTGGTGCATACCCGAGAACTTGGCTTGCCCCCCCCCCCGGAACCGGTATACTGACATCGTTCCGCCGCGCTTCACCGCGCGATGTTTGTCAGGGAGAAGAGACCATGAAGACCCGGACGGGGCGTCAATGCCTGTATATCGCGTTCCTGAGCGCCGCTGCATGCGTCCACGCGCATGCCCAACTCCTGTCGATCCAGCGGCTTGGCTATTACGATATCGATCACCAGCGCACCAGTGACCGCAACGCGGTAGGTTCGGGCATGGTCGCGGCCACCTCCACGCACTTTGTCACCGGGTTCTCCCACCGGTACATCCAGGATGGCTACTCGGGCGGCACGAGCGGGTGGTTTTTTCATCCCGCCCTGGGCATGAGACGGGTCGGGCTGATCGACAGCGCCCACATCCGTGATGACACCTATCAATGGTCGGTGCCCAGCCGGATCAACGCCTCCGGCATCGTGGCCGGTCACTCGGAGAAATACCGCGAACACACGCTGACGGGTCAGAGCGCCTGGGTCTATCACCCCGGCACCGACCAGACCACCGACCTCACGCTGCGCGATGCCCTCCACTCCGACGGGGGCGGGTATCAGAGCAGCACCATCCGGGCGCTCAACAGCGCGGGCCACATCGCGGGCACATCGTTCCAATACAACGGGTGGACGCTCGACGGACAGACCGCGTGGCTCTACCGCCACGGGCAGCCGCGCGAGATCCTCGGTCTCCGCGGCGGGGAGTACGCGCGGGCCAACGGAATGAGCAACTCGGTGATCTTCGGCCTGAACGATGCCGGGTACGTCGCCGGAACATCCACCCGATATTCGCCCTCCGGCGAAGGGCTCGGCCCCTCGGCGTGGATCTACTCGCCCGGCGGCGTCACAACACGCGTCGGTCTGTACGAT
Source organism: Phycisphaerales bacterium UBA2402 (assembly GCA_002343715.1). GTDB lineage: Bacteria > Planctomycetota > Phycisphaerae > Phycisphaerales > UBA1924 > UBA2402. The sequence continues at coordinate 18,257 of DDSA01000114.1, forward strand.
GCCGACCACACTCGGACCAACGGGCGAATCGACAATCAGGTGCGGGGGCTGAGCGCCTCTGGCACGGTGCTGGGCACCGCGCCACGCTACCGGGGCGGTCTTTCCGAGGCCAACCTCTCGGTGTGGCACGCCGATGCCGCTGGGACCACGACCCGCATCGGCCTGCTCAACGCCGAGCACACCGCCACAGACGGCACGCAGCAGTCCGACGCGTTCACCATGACGTCGTCGGGGTACGCCGCGGGGCGTTCGCGGCGCTTCGAGGGCACGACCGTGCGGGGCTGGTCGGCGTGGGTCTACCGGCCTGATGTCGGTCACCGGCGCGTGGGCCTCACGGATGCCGAGCACACCCGGCTCAACGGCTCGCGCATCAGCGAGTTCGCGGCGGTGAACAACGCCGGGCAGGTGCTGGGAACATCGAACCGTTATTCCGCCATGCCCGATGCGCAGATCGGTGTCTCGGCCTTCTTTGACAGCCCCTCCACAGGGTCCGTTCGCATCGGTCTGTTCGATGCCCAGCACACACGGGCGGACAACCTCCGCGAAGTTGACAGTCTCTCGCTGACGGACGAAGGGCTTGCCACGGGACGCTCCCGCCGTTACATCGGCTCGGCCAACCGCGGCTGGTCGGCGTGGATGTACCGCGAAGATATCGGCACGCGCCGGCTGGGTCTCACAGGCTCGGCGTTCATCCATCCCGACGGCTCGATGGAATCGGCCATCACCGGCGTCTCGGGCGGGGACTTCATCATCGGCACCAGCCGAACGTATGGTGACTTCGGCGGGGCCATCGATCCGCCGCGGCGTGGCTGGTTCCACGATGTCGCCACGAACACCACCTACGACATCCCCGTCGGCACCGCGTCCGACGGGTACACCTACGCGCTGCCTCAACTCGTCACGCCATCGGGGCTTGTCTATGGCCGGTACCGGGATGTCTCATCCACGGGCGAGTTGCTGGGCTACTACGCCTTTGTCTGGTCCCGCACGATGGGCTTTACGCCGATGCACGAACTCGTGCTCGGGGGCGTGCCCTCCGGGGGCGTGAGCGGCGTGAGGGACACCCTCTTCGCGGATGAACTGCGCTTCATCGTCGGGCAGGCGAATATCGATGATCTCCCGGGCGGGGGCATCTACGCGATGATCCCCGGCCCGGCGGGCCTGCTGTCTCTTCTCGCCGCCGGGGCCGTGATGAGACGACGCCGCTGAACCCCCACGGCTCGTACGCTTTACTCGTGGCCGTGCTTACACATATCGCGTGTCTTGCTCTTGCGTTGAACGTTGCCGCGTTGCCGCCGGTTCAACCTCAGGACGAGCAGCCGGCGGCGGCGAAATTTCTGCCATCGCGTCACGGCTTTCAGTTCCACAACTCGTTCACAGGCACGCCGATCCCTCCTTCGTTGCGCGGGCTGGGGCTGGAGGGCGCGGTGCCCGACACCTTCGGCCTCTGCGGGGGCATGTCACTGGCCGCGTGTGATTTCTATCTCGCCGGTGCCGTGGTCCTCGCGGACACCAAGCCTCCGCCCGAGGGAACGCCTCTGTACGCCTATATCTACCGCCGCCAGACGGACTCGCTGGGCACGATGGGCGTGATGGCGGCAAAGTTCGCCCAGTGGATGCTCCTGCCCGACACCAGCGAGACCGGCGACAGCACCGCGGGCCGCACCGCCGGCGAACTCCCGGCGATCCTGGCTCGGCTTGAGCGTGGTGAACTGGTGCCGCTGGGCCTTGTCTACGCGAAGGCCGAACCGCCGGACTCGCGCTCTGCGGGGAACACCGGCCGCGACAGACTCTGGGAGAATCATCAGGTCCTCGCGTACGGACTGGCCTCGATTAACGACCACGCCGCCGCGACGAACGCGATCTCCGGCGACCGCACGATTCACCGCGCGACTTCACCGCCCCTTCGCACCGAGGACAACACACCGGACACACAGACGGATCGCCCCGACGCACACTCTCCGAGTGGTCCCGCGGGCGGCGCGAACAGCACGAACCTCACGTCTCGAGAGATCCGCATCTACGACCCCAACTATCCGGGCGACGACCGTGTCGTGCTGAGATTCCGGCCTGTTGACGGGGGAATCGCCTCGCAACTCGTCACGGGCACGGGGCGTTCAAAGCGGGTCCGGGGAGTCTTTCCGATGCCGTACACGCGTGTCATACCACCCGAGTCGCTCTCGGCCCATCGCCGGCAACCGTGATGCCCGGCTCAATATTCATCGAAATCATGCAACTTCGGGCTTGACACGCGGCACGACTCCGTGTAGGCTGTGGGTGACTTCCATTCGGAAGGTTCTGTTCTCGATCGTTCGAAAACCTTGTGAGAGTGCGGTTCGGAGTGACCGATGTTTCTGCGCGTTTCATTCGCGGGCGTTTCGCTCGCGTGCGCGGCGGCGTTCCCGGGCGCGTTCGTGGCTTCCGCAACGGGTCAGGTGCGGTGGACCGCGGTGGCGCTCTCGGGTCAGCGCGCGCCGGGCACGCCGGAGGGTGTCGTCTTTACGGCAGGCTTTCGGCAGGCCCAACTGCACGAAGCCGGAGATATCGCATTTCTTGCTCAGATCACCGGCCCGGGGGTCGATGCCGCCAACGATGTCGCGCTCTGGCGAGGCCGCCCCCTTCAACTCGTCCGCATCGCACGCGAAGGCGATGCGATCGAAGATTCAACGCTCGCGGGCTTCTCTACGTTCATCCTTGATTCGAGCGAGCACATCACATTCGCCGGGTATACCGCCGGGCAGACCTCCGGACTCTTCACCCGCACCTCTGCGCGGTATGACACTCTTTCCTTGTACGGCGGGACGATCCCCGGCCCGCTGCCGGGTTGGTCGTGGCGCGGGCCGAGCGCGTTCGCCGCGTCGGAGAGGATCACGGCTGGCGTGTACCGCAGTTTCGGGCCGCGGTCATGGCCGGCCGACTGCGTGATCGGCTACAGCAACGGGGGCGAGATGCGGGCGGTGGCGTACGGCGGCGATCCCGCCGCCGGGTTTCCTGTGGGCACGACGTATTCATCCTTCGCGCTCTGCGATATCAGTCCGAGCGGCGAATTCCTTTTCACGGGCCAAGCGCTCTCCGCGAACGGTGTCTCGCGCAGCGCGATCTGGGCCGCGCGAGATTCAGACATCCGCCTGCACGCCGCCGTCCATGAACCCGCGCCTACCGGTGTGCCCGGCGCACTCTTCACCGACATCGGCCCGCCGTGGATGACGACCGACGGACGGATTTTTTTCATGGCCTTCACCACGTCCAACCTGGGGCCGTGCCTGTTCGAGGGACAGGCAGGATCGCCCCGGCTCGCGCTGCGTGGTCCGATCCGCGTCACGGGACTGGAGAGCGGATGGACTGCCCACCTCGGGCGCAACATCGCCCTCTCGCCCGGAGGGAACTCGATCCTGATCGAGATTTCGCCGCGGAACGCGGACGGCCAGTCGTTTCTGAACGGACTCGCCTCAGGCGGGATCGACTCCCTGAGATTCGTGGCCCGGCTCGGTGAACCATCGCCGGGGTATCCGTCCGGAACGATATTCTCCTCGTTCAACCCGGTGCAGTTTCACAGCTCGGATACCGGTTTCGCGGCGTTCACGGCATCGGTGCGGGTACGCGAGAACGAGACAAGTACTGGAGCATGGGCGGCATCACCCTCCGGTGATATTGAACTCCTGGCCGGAGCCGGTGTGTCGTTCATGGTCGCACCGGGTGATTTCCGCACGGTGCAGCGGGTACAACTCATGGCCCGCGGATCGAGCGGCCCGATGAACGCGCGAGCGCTCGATGTTCACGGTCGGGTTGCCCTCATCCTGAACTTCACCGACGGTTCATCGGGGGTCTTCCTCGCGCAGATCCCGGTGCCGTGCCGCGTTGACTTCGATGATTCCGGTGGCATCGACGGGGGCGATGTTGAGGCATTTTTCTACGCCTGGGCTGCATCCGAGATCCGCGCCGATATGAACCTCGACGGCGGTATCGATGGTTCGGACATCGCCGTGTTCTTCGACCTCTGGCAGGAAGGCTGCTGATGCCACGCACGTTTTCCTCCAGCGGCCATCGGAACATCCGCGTCATCGGCGGTGCACTCGGTTCCAGCCGCTGTACGCGTGTCTCTTTGTCCGAGCATCCGGTCGTGGGACGTGAGCGAACGGCCGCGTGTGTTATGCACTCTCTCACCCGCGACCCGAAGACCCCCTCACGTCTCACGACCGGATGCTCCGACCCACATAGATACACCCGGCATCGAATGGTGTTACGCCGACCTCTCTTCTGCCGCGGCGCGTGATTCTTCACCGCCGCGGATTTCCTGAACGAAACTCATCGACCCCACGTCCACGGGGTGCGAGCGGCCCTGTCGAGTGCGTCTCGCTGGGCGGTTTCCGTAAAGCGAGAACGCCACTCGGCGAAGAGACCCGGACCGGCTCCGGCTCCGAACCTGACCGTCCACGACGCGGCGAGAACCGCGGCATCGCGCTGCAGGTCCGAGGTGCGCAGGTTGTTCTTGAGCAGTTGGAGCAGGGCGTCATCGTCGGGCTTCTCGAGCCGCGGGTAGGCGCTCAGCCACAGGGCATCTCGCAGGATCGGGTCCTTCTGCGAGTCCACGTTCAACCGCGCGAAGAGACGGGCGACGAGGGGGCCGTTGTCGGCGCGGAAAGCGGGGAGGATGCACGCCGCGGCGAGAGGGGAATCCATTTTTTCCGGCTTGCCGTCGACCAGGGCCGCGGCGAGGCGCGCGACATCGGCATCGCGACCCAGCAGGGTCATCTCGCGAACGCCCTCGACGAACTTCTCGGCCGTCAAGAGTTCCCGCAGGTCCGCGCCGACGGGTGTCGAGCCTTCGATCGGCAAGGCACCGCTCACGCGGCGGACCTGGGGAGAAAACGAATAGAGCGGATCGCCGAGCACCGCGATCTTCCAGATCTTGGGCTCATCGGTTCGGACGCACGTGCCCCAGGGCGCGCCGGTGGCGAAGCGTCCCGCCACCGCGGGCGTGCGGACAAAGGCGTGCAGGTACGGCTCGTGAACACTGCCCGCGTAGCAGAAGGCGCCCCGTTCCAGCCATCGCCCGCCGAGCAGGTCGCGCTTGCCGGGGAAGAGCAGCGACCATGAATGCACCATGCTCACCACCGGCGGCACGTTGAACATGGGCACATCGCCCGGCCTGCACTGGCCGGGTTCGAGGTCGAAGAAGTCGGCGTTGCCGCGTGTGTTGACCATGACCAGCCCGGCATCCACCGGCCTGGCGGCGCGCATCCGCCACGCCGCGGCGGAATCGTTGGGTTTGTCCAGCACTTCGACCTTCATGCCGGTTTCTTTGAGAATCTCGCCCGCGGCGGTGGCGTCGTATCCGTCCCAGGGCGGCCCATCGGGGTAGCCGTCGAAGAGCCAGGCCGAGACGGGCTGCAGAAAGATCGAGCACTGGGCCGCGTAGGCGGCTTTCGCGGCGGACCCGAAGATGTGCCCCGCCCAGGCCCAGCGCTCGGAAGCGTTGAGTTCAACGCCGTGGCGTCCGATGCGGTCGGTGAGCGCGAAGGACTCGTTGTTCGCTTTGGAGAGCCTCTCGGGCGCGTTGAGGCAGAGCGTGACCGCCTCGATGTCATCACCCAACTCACGCCACGAAAAACCCGATTCTTCGCACGCTTTTTCGATGCGCTGCGAGAGGGCATCGGCATCGTTGGGGGTCATGCTCCAGTCGATGTTGCCGGTCTGCGCCGGAACAAAGACCGTGGGCTGCCCCCAGGCGATGGCCAGCGCGAGGGAGGCGGTCCACGATGTGTCCGACTCGCTGGTGACGGCGATACCCGGGGGCCTGTGGCCGGCGGCTCGCCACGCATCGAGCAGCGGCTGCTGATCCGCCCCCGTGGTCGGCACCTTCCACGCGGACTTCGCCGCGGCGAAGTAGTTCTCGGGGTCGATGCGAGCGAAACTCGGCGCCCCTACCGAGGAAGGATCCGGTTTCGCGCTGTACCTGACAACGCCGACGGGCTGGTAGCCTCGGACGAAACGTGCGATATCCTCACGCGACTCGGCCGTGCCGTCATCGATCAGAACAGGGAATCGCTTGTCGGGCTTCCATGCGGAGAGCGCATCGAGGTACGACTGCGCATCGGCCACAATGACCACCGTCGAGAGTTGAACGACACCGCGGAGGGTCGTCATGCGCTGTCCGAGCAGAACCTGCACCGGGACCTGAGGCACGGCCGGCTTGGAGTTGGGATCGAAGGGGATCGGATCGGCCGGGCGGATCGCGGGCTGGTTGGCGGGTGGGGCGGGCGGCTGAACCGGGGCTGATGCCAAGGCGAGTCCGGAGAGACACCAAGCAAGGTTCAGCATGGATGAGGATAGGGCGGATCGAGAATGGCGCCGGATCATCCCGGATCACATCCTCGGCGGCGAACCGGCGAGTGTCCCGGTCTGGATGACCGCGCTGCCGGGTTCGATCGCGTCGGCGATGGAACGGGCACGCACCGCCATCGGTTCGGCCTTGCCCGGTCGCGGCATGACAAAGAGAGTGCTGCCGCTTCCGGTCATGTGGATGGGCGCACGGAGGGTGTTGGCGAGGGCTGTGGCAAGACGTCCGAGGCGAGGTTCGATTCGGAAGGCGGCGGGCGTCAGGTCGTTGAAGAGCAGTTCGGACGGGATCGTCCCCCCGCGATCGATCGCGTGCATGACCTTGCGGCGACGCTTCTCCAGCAGGTCGGTGTTGGCGATGGCGGCGCGGCGCGTTGGTTCCGCCGCGGCACGCTCGGTGAGCAGCGTGTCGTAGGCTCGATAGACAGAGCCTGTTGAGCAGCCGAAGGGAGGGATGATGAGAATGATCTCTGATTCAACCGCCGGAACCTCAGTAACCAACTCGCCCAGGCCGGCAACCACGGCGTGCGGCGGTGGATCGCCCTGACAGAAATAGGCGACATCGGAACCGAGTTGCATCGCCAGGGGTGTCAGATCGGACAACGCGAGTGAATAAAGGGTGCTCAGACCCTTCAGCACCGCCGCCGCATCGGAACTCCCCCCCCCGAGGCCCCCACCGACAGGGATCCGCTTGCGGATGTCGATGTGCGCGGGCAGTGGTCGGCCGATGGTCTGTTCGAGGAGGCGGTGGGCCCGCAGGGCGAGATCATTGTCGATCGGCCAGTCGATCGGCGTGGGGCGTGGTGCATCCGCGGCCCAACCGATGGAGAAAGTCGAGCTCATCCCGGCTTCGACCGGTCGGATGGTTACTTCGTCGGCGATGGTGAGCGGGACAAACCAGGAGGCGATCTCGTGAAACCCGGCGCGGGGGTCGCCCGGGGAAAGCGGAGCGGACACGGACAGAATGAGGTTGACTTTGGCCGGTGCGGCAAGGGTGAGCATTGAAGGTGAGGATACGGGGTCAAACGAAAAACGCCGTCGCGTACGCGACGGCGTTGGGAAGGCGGTGAGACTGCGGGTCAGGCGACGACGTTTTCCTTGACGTTCCAGCCGCCGTGGACGGGGCCGCCCTTGGGCTTGCCGTCCTGACCCTGCTCTTGATAATCGACCGTGATCTTGGTGAAGTTCATGGTGATGGTCTCCATGGGGATGTCGTCCTGCCCCTTCCCGGCGCCGCCGATCTGGTAACTGGAGATGATCACGTCTGAGAACTTGTACTTGAGGTACTCGACCTGCTCACCGCCGGCCTTGCGGGTCACGAAGGTCACTTCGGCGATGTGCTTGCCGGTGCAGCAGTGCTGCATGATGTTGGGTGTGGACTTGTCCACGCGCTTGACGAAGGAGAAGTCCTGGAGTTGGGCCTTGCCGCCGCCGTGCCCGGTGCCGCTGGCGGCCGAACCCGACTGGGAGACACCCCAACTGAACGACTCCACTTCGATCTCACCGGCGTGCTTCTTGTCGTTGGATTCGCCGGGGATGTCCTTGATCTTGATAAATGCGTCGAATGCCATGCGGAACTACTCCTGATTGGCCCGTCGCCGGGCGGTTGGCTGGTTCTGTCTCGAACCCTGTGGACCCCCGACGAACGGTTCGGACGGGGCCGGAAAAGCGTGCTTTCCGCTACGGAAGAGTCATCGGGCTGAGGGAAAAAGCGTTGCGAAAAAACGGTGAAAAGTGACGCGGCGGCCGGGGTGACCGGCCGCTCGGTGGTGCTATTTGCCGCCCTTGGCGCTGGGCAGTTTGCTGACCAGGCGCAGGGAGACGGTGAGGCCCTCGAGTTGGTAGTGCGGACGCAGGTAGAACTTGGCGGAGTAGTAGCCCGGGTTGCCGGGGATCTCCTCGACCTTGACCTCGGCGTTCGCGAGCGGGCGGCGCGCCTTGGTGTCCTCGCTGCTGTTGATGGGGTCACCGTCGACGTACTGGAGAATCCAGTTGTTGAGCCAGGTCTGCATCGTGTCGCGCTCCTTGAAGGAGCCGATCTTGTCGCGGACCATGCACTTGAGGTAATGGGCGAAGCGGCAGGTGGCGAAGAGGTACGGCAGACGGGCGCCGAGTTGAGCGTTGGCGCTGGCGTCGGCGTCGCTGTACTCCGCGGGCTTGTGGAGTGACTGCGCACCCATGAAAACCGCGTAATCGGTGTTCTTGTAGTGGCTGAGCGGCATGAAGCCGTTCTTGGCCAACTCGGCCTCGCGGCGGTCCGTGATGGCGATCTCGGTCGGGCACTTCATGTCGGTGCCGCCGTCGTCGGTGGGGAAGGTATGAACGGGCAGCCCCTCGACGATGCCGCCGGACTCGGTGCCGCGGATGCGGGCGCACCAGCCGTAGGTCTTGAAGGATCGATTGATGTTGACGCCCATCGCGTACGCCGCGTTCATCCAGGTGAACTTCTCGTGCGTGGCGCCGGCGGTGTCCTCCTCGAAGGCGAAGTCCTCGACGGGGTTGGTCTTGGCGCCGTAGGGCTGACGACCGAGCACGCGCGGCATGGTGAGGCCGATGTACTTGGCGTCCTCGCTCTCGCGGAGGCTGCGCCACTGCGCGTACTCGGCGGAGCCGAAGATCTTGGTGAGGTCGCGGGGGTTCGAGAGTTCCTGCCAGCTCTCCATGTTCATCAGGCTGGGGTTCGCCGCGGAGATGAAGGGGCAGTGGGCGGCGGCTGCGATCTGCGCCATGCCGGAGAGGATCTCGACATCGGGCGGGCTTTGATCAAAGTAATAATCGCCGATGAGCGAGCCGTAGGGCTGGCCGCCGGGCATGCCGTACTCCTCTTCGTAGAGTTTCTTGAAGAGAGGGCTTTGATCCCAGGCCGTGCCTTTGAACTTCGAGATGGTCTTGGCGAGATCCTTTTTGGAGATGTTGAGAACGCGGATCTTGAGCGTCTCGTCGGTCTCGGTGTTATTGACGAGGTGGGCCAGGCCCCGCCACGAAGACTCCAGCGCCTGGAAATCCGGGTGGTGGATGATGGCGTTGACCTGATCGGTCAGTTTCTTGTCGATGGCGGCGATGATCGCCTCGATGCTCTTGACGGCGTCATCGGAGACGGTGGCCACACCGGCGAGGGCCTGCTCGGCCAGGGTCTTGACGGCGCGTTCGATGGCCTCCTGGGCGCCGGTCGTCTTGGGTTTGAACTCTTTCTTGAGGAGGTCGTCAAGGGCGCTGCCGCCGAGCATGACGCCGCCGAGTCCTGCGGATTGTGCTTGGGCTTCGGACATGGGTAATGAATCTCCGGGTAAAAAGTGCCGCGTGGCGGCGGGAGGATCGGGGATGCGCCGCGACGGCCCGATCGGCGGGACGCGCGTACGTACAGGGTCATTCCTGGGGCTTGGGGGCCGAGCCGAGTGTCTTGAGAAGTTCAGGATCGGACATGACCTTGGACATCAGGGCTTCGGCGCCGCCCTTGCCGTCCATGTAGGTGAGGAGGTTCGAGAGTTGGGTTCGGGCCTCGAGCAGTTTGGCGAGTGGCGCGACTTTCTTGGCGACGGCGGCCGGGCTGAAGTCCGCCATGCTCTCGAAGGTCACATCCACGCTGAGGTTGCCGTCGCCGGTGAGCGTGTTGGGAACGTTGAAGGCGACGCGGGGCTTCATGCTCTTCAGACGCTCATCGAAGTTATCGACATCGATCTCGAGGAACTTGCGATCACCGACGGGCGCGAGCGGGTCGGCCGGCTTGCCCGAGAGATCGGCCATGACGCCCATCACGAAGGGCAGGTTGACCTTCTTCTCGGCGCCGTACAACTCCAGGTCGTATTCGATCTGGACGCGGGGGGCGCGGTTGCGGGCGATGAACTTCTGGCTGCTGGCTTTGGCCACGGGCTACTCCTTTGCTGACGGAAAACTCACAGGCTGGGGCGGGGTCATCCCGCGGATGAGGAATCGGACGTTGGTGTGCTGATACGCTCCAGAACGCTGATGGCGTCCGGGGTCAGCACCTTGGTGATGTCGAGGAACTTCTTTCGGACCATTTGCTTCGCGCACAACACGATCAAGGGCACCGGACTGGAGGGCTCCCACTGCTCATAGTACCGGATCACTTTATCCAATGCCATCTCGACATCGGCGGAGGATGAGACGCCACCGGACAGCCGCCCCCCCCCCTCACCGGGCGCTCCGCCTTCCGATTGGGCGCTTTCCGATGCGCCCGCGGCCTCGCCGGCGTTCAGCCGACGCCGCACCTGCAGCGCGGCATCCTTCAACACGGATTTGAACGGGTTGAGATCCGGGCCGACGCCCGAACCGCACTTGGCCGTAATCAGATCCTCGATCGCCTTGAGTGCTTCGGTGCCCTCTTCGGCTGCCGCGGCGGTGGATTCGAGAAATTCTTTATCGGACTCTCCAAAGGCCAGATCGATGATGGCGATCGTCGGCTTGGGTTTGTCCGAGGCCTCCTCTCCCACTGCGAGGGTTCCAGCGGCGATGGCGATATCTCGCAGGCTGAACTTGCCCATCTGCCGGGAATCGCAGAGGGGGCACTCGTACACACGGTCGAGGAGTTTGAGTTTGTCGCCGTAGGTCGCCAGCGGGGTCGCGAGCGGGGCGAGGGAGTTGAAGCGCTCGGTCGGATCGTTGTTGTCCTCGGCATCAAGGAGGGGGAAAACCTGATCCCAGTACTGTTCCAGGAGGCCGCGGATCAGCACCAGCCCGTCCCGCACGCCGGTCATTCCTTCGAGCCTCGCGGCGGCCAGCGTCAGAAGCACCGCGGTGCGGAGGTGTTTTCCCCTGGAGAAGACTTCAACGGCGACGTCCCGAACTTCACGCCAGTTGGGTTCCTCGGCCGGTGAGAACTGCGTCTCTTCCTTTCCCTCGGCGAGGCGCTCGAGTTCGAGGAACCGGCGGTCCCATTTGAGGTCTTCACCGCAAGGGACATCGGCCGAGACGGGCTTGAGGAGACTTTCGACGTTGATCACACCCACGCATCACCACCGGGAAGAAAGACTGAGGATAGCCTCGGCGGCGCGCCGGGCGAACAACGGCCCGCCGATCATCAGCGGGAAGCAACGAGCGAACCCAGGACCGCCGCCTCGAGTTCGGGGATGTCTCGGCCGCCGATCTTACGGATGATGGTGCGGCGGACGACTTCCTCTTCACGGGGCGAGAGACCGATCTCCTCCACGCCGGCGAGGAGTGATCGGGTCTGGTTGAGCGTATCAAGGGCGATGGTGTCGGCCTCGGTGGCCTGATCGCCGCGGGATTCGAGATACGCACGGAAGCCTTGCCCTGTCGGGTTCTCCGTGGACTCGGTGTAGATGTCCCATGACTCCTGCATGGCAGAACTGATGTCCGCTGCACGGTCCTGCTGCGCCGGGCCGGCGGAGGGATTGAGGATGTTCTCGTACGCGGCGTTGCCGTCGGCGTAGAAGAGGTTGCAGTACGCCCGGATCACGCTGAGCACCGGCTGCGAGGAGAGTCGGTTGATGGTGACCCTGAAGTCGCTGCCCGTGGGGTTGAGGAGCAGAGGAACATCCTGATAGAGCGAGCGACCGATGAGGAACTGAGACAGCGCCTTGTCGGAGAGTTCCTTGATGTTGATGCCGAGATTGGCCAGCGGCTTGCCGAAGGAGGACGAGAGGAGGACAGCCTCGGTGACTTCGCGCTCGCGGCGGTCCCGCGGGATGGCCCCGGCGAGGCTGGTGGCGACGTTGGAGTCGGAGGCCTGGGTCTTGAGGTCGAGGGGGATGAGGCCGGTGTTGAGGTTGTGGTTGAAAAGGCTGATGGTGACGCCGCCCTGGAACTGAGCGAAGATGAGGCCGGGGCCCTGCGGCACCGCGATGTCGCCGGACGAGTTGGCGAAGAAGGCGGCGCGTGACGTGTTCTCTCGTGTGATGTTTGCGGGGCCGGTGTTGCCGCTGATTGCGAGTGTGCCGCCCGCGACCAGGTCGAGGCCCGAATCGTTGTCGAGTTTCGGGTTGGCTTCGTTGGGGATGAACTCATCATCAAACAACTGACCCGCCTGCCGCGTTCGGAGGATGATCTGGTCGCCGACAATGCTGAGGTTCGAAGTGGCGACCAGATCGCCCAGTCGCGCCGTGCCGCCCGGCCTGACATTCACGTTCAGGTTGCCGAACGTGGTGAGTTTGTTCAGGCGGCCCATGGTGAAGCCGCCCGTGCCGACATTGATGACGAACGTCTGGGCCGCGTTCGGCGAGAAGAAGTTGTTGTTGAAGGGGACCGCGCCGTTCGCGTTGAAAGGCGCGAACACGGCGGTGGGCGCGAGCGGGGGCGCTCCGGCGAGGTCGCCGCCGATGGTGAGCGAACCGAGTCGCTTGCCGGACCCCGCGCCGATGTTTCCGGCGAAGCGGAAGGGTGTGACGTTGCGGGTGCTGCCGACGGGGGAGATGTCGGTGCTGGTGGGGTTGGCGGAGACAGCGGGTATGGCCCCGCTCAGGAGGGTGAGCGAGCGATTATTGAGTTCACTGTCGGCATCGATCGTGGAGCGGAAGAAGAGCGTGCTGTTGACTGGATCGTTGCCGGCGTTGATGATGACGTCCCCGACGATCTCCACCGGCTCGTTCACGACCATCCCTGTGGTGAGGGTCATGTTGGCACCGATCTTGGTGGTCCGGGTGCTGGCCGTGGGGATGGTGTCGTGGATGTGCAGACGTCCCAGGGGGCTGACGCCGCCGACCACACCGAGGAACTCGGTGGTCTTGTTCGCGACATCGCCCTCGACGCGGACGGTGCGGGGCGTGCCGTCGCTGTCGAGGGTGGACGTGAAGACCAGACCGCCGGTAGTGAACGTGGTGTTCGCGCCGAGGATCACGGCGTCGCCGAACCGTCCGATGCCGGACATCGCGACGCTGCCGCCGTTAAAGCGGGTGCTGCCCCCGGCGTCGGTGGTGAGGGTCGAGAGCCGGTTGGTGGTGCCCACCGCGCCGGTGAAGGTGGTGGCCCCGGTGTTGTTGACGGTGAGCGCCCGGGCGGTGGCGTCGGAGGAGTTGACGGTGCTCGAGAAGAGGATGGTGCCGTTGCTGGCCGCGACCACGCCGTCGGCGGCGAGCGCGAGCGTGTTGGCGAACGTGACCGACCCGCCGTTCTCGAAACTCGTGACACTCCCGGCGAGCGTGACGGGCTGAGCGAAGGTGATGATGGTGCCGTTGATGGCGCCGGTGATGGTGGCGGGGCCGTTGCTGGTGAAGGCGGAGCCGGTGGTGCTGCCGGTGACGGTGAGCGTGCCGGTGTACGTCTGGTCGCCGATGGTCTGCACCCCGCGCAGGCCCACGGTGGTGCCCGAGGCCGTCAGACTGCCGAGGTTGTTGCCAACACCGATGTCGCCCCCGACGGAGACCCCGCCCGCCCCCCCGGTCAGCGTGAGGTCGTGCGGCGTGCCGTCGGACACGATAATGCCCGGGAACGTGATGCCGTTGCCCGAGAGCACCGCATCGCCGGTGATGGTCGCGGCGCTTTCTCCGAATGATTGCGCGCCGTTGGTGGAGATGTCCCCGCCGATGAAGACCGCGCCGTCGGCGTTGGTCGAAAGTGATGAGAGAACATTCTGGCTCCCCACCGCGCCGCCGAACCTCGTCTCTCCCGCGCCCGCGGAGTTCACGGTCAGGGCGCGGGGGGTCGAGGAATCGCTGTCAACCCTTGCCCCGAGCGTGACCCCGCCTGAGGTGAGAACCGTGAGCGTGGTATCGCCGATGAGCCGCACATCGTCGAGGTAGGTCTGCTGGCCGTTGGTGCGAACGATGGTGGGCAGGAAGGTCGTACCGTTGGCGTTGGTGGTGAGCGTGTCGAGCGGGTTGGTTCCGCCGATTGACCCGCCGAAGGTCGTGTTGCCGATCCCGCCGCCGGAGTTGACGGTCAGGTCGCGTGCGGTGGCGTCGAAGGAATCGATCGTGCCCTGGAAGGTCACGCCGCCGCCCGAACTGGCGACGGAGGCATCAGCGCCGAGCGTGGTGTTGCCGCGGAAGATCTGGTCGCCGAGCGTGGCGAAGAGAGCCGCGTTGAGGCGGTTGGTGCCCGCGGCATCGGTCTCGATCGAAGCGAGTTCCTGGCCCGCGACTCCGCCGACCAAACCTCCGAAGGTGGTGATGCCCGGTGAGTTGATGGTCAACGCGTTGCCGCCCGCATCACCCGATGCAGAAAGGATGGTCCCGCCGAAGGTGACATCACCGGCGGCGGTGAAGACAGCGGAGCGATCGAGGATGACCGGCCCGGCGACGATGATGGATGCACCGTTCACGGCGACCGCGCCGCCCGCTCCGGTGCCGAAGGTGGCGCCGGCGTTGTACGACTGCGCCCCGGTGCTGGTGACGTTGCCGCCCAGGAGCGTGCCGCCGCCAAAGGTGAGCGCACTGCCGCCGGTGATGTTCCCGGCGATCGTGGAGAGTGCAGAGAACAGGATGTCGCCCGTACCGTTGACAGCCCCGCCGAGGGTGGAGTCGCCGGTGAAGGTCAGGGCCGCGCCGTTCACGTTGCCGGTGATGTTCGAGGTGCCGGAGAAGAGCACGTTGCCCGTGCCGGTCACGCTCCCGCCGACGGTCGAGTTGCCGGTGAATGTCAGGGCCGCGCCGTTCACGTTGCCGGTGATGTTCGAGGTGCCGGAGAAGAGCACGTTGCCCGTGCCGGTCGCGCTCCCGCCGATGGTCGAGTTCCCGGTGAACGTCAGGGCCGCGCCGTTCACGTTGCCGGTGATGTTCGAGGTGCCGGAGAAGAGCACGTTGCCCGTGCCGGTCGCGCTCCCGCCGACGGTCGAGTTGCCGGTGAACGTCAGGGCCGCGCCGTTCACGTTGCCGGTGATGTTCGAGGTGCCGGAGAAGAGCACGTTGCCCGTGCCGGTCACGTTCCCGCCGACGGTCGAGTTGCCGGTGAAGGCCAGCGCCGCGCCGTTCACATTGCCGGTGATGTTCGAGGTGTCGGAGAAGAGCACATCACCGCCGGAAGCAATCGACCCGGTCACGGTGGCCGGGCCCGTAAACGTCTGACCGCCGGTGGGAGTCCGCACGGATCGTGTGCTGATCGTGCCGCCCGTCGCTGCAAAGGACGAAAGGCCGACGGCCCCGCCCGCATCGCCGCCGAGCGTAACCGAGCCGGCGCCGGCATTGAGCACCAGGGACTTCTCGGCGATGGCGGCGGCGGTGTCGGTCAGGCCGGTGATGGCGATGTCGTCGCCCGCCCCGCCCGCTGTGCGGATCACGGCGTCGGTGGTGAGGGCGAGGTCGCCGGTGATGGTGATGTCGCCGCCCACCTCGCTCGCGAGGTCGCCGGCCGTTCTGAGGTTGCCGGTGTAGGTCTGCGCCCCGGACGTGACGACGGAGACGAGGGTGGTGTTGGCTGCGGTGATGGTGAGGGCCCCAAGTCGGCCCGTGCCGCCGGAGGCGGCGGAGAAGAGCGCGTTGCCCGTGCCCGCGTTGATGGTGAGCGCCCGGTTGTTGGCCGCGAGGTCCGCATTGACCGGCCCGGTGAAGGTGATCGCTCCGTTCGAGGAGCTGACGGTGGCGTTGCCGATGAGCGTGGTCGCGCCGCCGACCGAGAAGGTTCCCCCGCCTGTGGCGATGGTGACCCCGCCCAGCGAGAGCGGGCCGGTGATGGCGACCGCGCCCCCGGCGGTGGTGATGCCCGCCGTGAAGGTCGTGGCCGGGGCGAGGAACCCGAACTGGGCGTTGCCGGTGCCGGTCAGGGCGTTGGCGAGCGTGATGCTCCCGCCCGCGCCGTTCATGCGGAATGTTGTGGGGTCGGGGAGGGTGACGGGGGAAGCGAATGACAACTGGCCCGTTCCGTCCGCGCGGCCGAAGGTTCGAGAGGCGTAGCCGTCGGCGATCCGGCCGAGTTCATCATTCGAGAAATCCAGGCCGGCCGAGGCATCCTCGGAGGCTGCACCGAGCACGACATTCGACCCCGCGGCGTGAGGCTCGACGGTAAGGTTGCCCGTGCCCGCGAGCGTGCCGGTCGGGGTGATGTTGATCTCGGCCCCGCGGAGGGTGAGGTTGAACGTCGATGAGTTGAACGCGCCCTTGATCTCCAGAAGCCCCGAGCCGCTGGAGACCGTGACGGGCGCGGCGAGGGTGACGGCGTTGCCGAAGCACAAATCGCCATCGGTGATGATGTCGCCGCTGATGACCGTGTCGCCCATGATGATGAGCGACTGGGGGGTGATGGCGACGTTGATGTTGACGCCCGTGGCTCCCATCAGCGTGAGGTTGGTGGCGTTGACCTTGCTGGCCTCGGCGATGGTGACGCTGCCATCATCGCTCTTGATGGTGTAGTTCATCCCCGTGATGTCGTTGAAGCGAACGCCGTCGGGGAGGTGATC
Source organism: Phycisphaerales bacterium UBA2402 (assembly GCA_002343715.1). Taxonomy (GTDB): domain Bacteria; phylum Planctomycetota; class Phycisphaerae; order Phycisphaerales; family UBA1924; genus UBA2402. The sequence continues at coordinate 34,902 of DDSA01000114.1, forward strand.
ATCGGTCGTGAGGTCGCCGTCGGCCCGGATGGTGACGGTCATCGGGCTGGGAGCGCCCAGGGTCGCGCCCGCGAAGTCCACGGGGTTGGTGAGCGCATCGACGATCGCGGTGGTTCCTGCACCGCCCGCGCCGTCGCCGGCGCGGAGGGTGATGTCGTCCGCCGTGAGCAGAGGACCGGAAGAGCCGAAGTTCAAGTCGCCGGTCCCGCTCGTGCCCGAGTGCAGCACGATGACCCCGCCGACCCCGGCTGAGACGTCGGCATCGACCAGGATCGCGCCCGATGCGGAGATCAGAACGGTCGAGCCGCCGAGGTTGCCGGATTGGATAATCGAACCGGCGGTGATGTTCAGCGGGCCGGCGCTGGAGATTCCGCCCCGGTCGGCGGGGGTGCCGTTGATGGTGAGCAGGCCGCTGGTGGTGAGCGAGACGGTCGCGGCGTTGATCGTCGGGGCCGTGCCGCCCGCGACGGTGATCGAACCGGCGCTGAAGACCGTGAGCGCGCCGATGGCGGTGGGGTTGCCCACGCGCCCGCCGAAGTTGACCGCGCCCGTGCCCGCCGAGATGTCGAGCGGGAACGCGCCGTCGATCGTCGATCCGAAGACGATATCGCCGCCGCCCGCGCCGGTGTTCAGTTGCACCCCGTTGGTCAGACCGAGCGGTCGGACGAACGTGATGGAATCGTCGGTGGTGGTGATATTCGTGCCCAGCGAGACGCCCCCGGTCGCTCCCGCGTTCTGCGTGAACGCCCCGTCGAGCGAGAGGGCCGTGGTGTCGAGCGTGAGCAGACCGGAGTTGTTGACAAGGAAGGTTCCACCCGCGGTGGTATTCACGCCGTTCGAGAGCGTGAAAACGCCGCCGGTGAGCGAGATTCCGCCCGCCGCGGCGTTGATCGCCGGCAGGTTCGCGCTCGCGGCGGAGGTGATGGCGAAGGAGCCGACCCGCGCTCCTCCGGGGCCGACCGTGCCGCCCAGCGACACGACACCGCCGGTGCCCGACGCGATGGAAAGCCCCTGCACGCCGTCGGTCGCGGCGGAGGTGGTGCCTGTGATACCGACGTTCGCCCCCGCGGGGACCGCGCCCGCGTTGGTCGTGTCGAGCGTGGCGAGATTGCCCGGCAAGGCCGCGCCGAGGATCACGGGTGTCTGGATCGTGATGTCGGCCCCGGCGGTGACGATATTGGCGTTGAGTGTGGTGGGGTTCGCGCCGGCGAGCGTGAGGTCGCTGGCGGCATTCTCACCCGTGATTGTCCCGTCCACCGTGATCGCGCCGGCACCCAGCGGGGCGCGGATCGTCGTCATGGAACGGAACGCGCTGCTCTCGATCGTGATGGCGTGCGTGCCGTCGGCCCGGCCGATCGTAACCGAGCCGAGGTTCGCGGCGAGGGCCGCGAGGTCGGCATCGGTGAGGTCGAGCGTGCCCGCGCCGCTGTCGGCCGCGCCGCCGATGCGGATCGGGGTGCCCGTGCCCGATGACTGGAGCGTGAGCGCCGAGCCGCCGCCGCCGGTCACACTGCTGGCGGCTGTCGGCAGGTCAATCTCTTCGGCGGTCAGCGCATACGACAGGCCGTTGATGGCGAGCGATGATGTGGCCCCGAAGAGGATCGAGCCGCTGCCCGCATCGAGACCCGACCCGCCGGTGGCGTTCACAGCGCCGTTCAGCGAGATATCTCCGCCGCCGGTGGTGTCCGCCCCGCCGGAGAGCGTAATGCTCGCCGCGGTCAGGCTGATGCCGCCGCCCGCGGCGTGGAGCGCGGGGAACGCCGCGCTGAGCGCGTTGGTCAGCGTGAAGGTGTTGAAGCGAGTGCCGCCGATGATGCCGGTGACGGCGACGTCGCCGCCGGTGCCGGCGTTGAGGGTCACAAGATCGGTGTCGGCGGTGGTGCCGGAGAGAATGTCGGAGAAGGAGATGTCGGCCCCGGCGACCGCCGCGCCGCCGCCGGTGGCGTCGAACACAGCGCTTCCATTGACGAATGCAGGGCCGGTGATGTTGATGTTTGTCCCGGTGGTGGTGATATTCGCGGCGAAGATGTTGCGTCCGCCGCCCGTGGTGCTGTCGAAGCCGCCGGGCGCGATGATGGGGCCGTTGACGGTGATGCCGGCGGCGGCACCGTTTGTTTCATCCGCGGTGAGCGCGACCGAACGCGATGGGGCCACGATGATCCCGCCGGTGGTGACGGTGGCACCGCCGAGGGCGAGCGAATATCCCTGGGCGGAGACATCGATCGGATCGGCGGTCAGTGCGCCGGCATCGGGCCGCCCGATCGTGACAAGCGTGTTGCAGACCAGGCGGGTGAGTTCGGTGGCATCGATGTTGAGCGAGCCCGCGGCTCCGCCGACGCCGATGGTGGTGCCGTCGTTGAAGGGAATGATGAAGATGCCGCCGTTCCCGGTGACGAGGTCATCGACGGCCAGCGCATCGGCGGCGAGGGTGACGATGCCCGCGCCGGCGTCGAGGGGCGAGGTCGCTGTGATCGTCAGGCCCAGGGGGGCGCGGATCGTGACGTCGTTGCCGCCGCTGTTCACGCCCGGGCCGATGGTGGCGATGGTGTTGGCATCGGAAAAGTTGAGGTCGCCGCTGAAGGCGCCGCGGATGCCGGTGAAGTCGTTGGCGAGGTTGGGGATGTCAAAGAAGCCCGCTCCTTGAAGGTCGAGCGTCCCTGCGATCAGTGCGCCGCTCTGGGTGGCCCCAGACGTAAGCGCGTTGAGCGTCAGTGTGCGGGTGTTGCCCAGCGTTGTTCCGCCGAGCGCGAGTTGGTCGCCGACCAGGGTCAGATTGATGTCGGACGCGACGAGGTTGAGGGCGGCGGTCGTGAGCGCGCCGGACTCGAAGCCCGCATCGCCCCGCCCGAAGGTGAGCGTTGAGCCGGGGGTCGAGAGGACGAGGTTGGCGACCTCGGCGTTGGTCAGCGAGAGGGCACCCGCCGCGCCGTTGCCGACACCGATCGTGACACCGGCGGTGCAGTTGCGGACGGTGATATCACCGAGGGATGTGACGGCCGCGTTGACGGCGATGGCGTCGGCGGAGAGGACGGCGCTCGCCACGGAGACCGCGGTGCCGATGGTGAGGTCCGCGGCCTTGAGGTTGAGCACCCCGGCCTGGTTCGGGCCGCTGCTGCCGCAGGAATCAACGACGTTGCCCAGCGTGAGGGGCGAGGTGGAGAAGATGTCCGCGTTGCCCAGTGTGTTGATGCTGATGATGCCCAGCACGTTGTTGTGCGTGGAGAGGTTGAAGCCGCCGTCGATCAGGCGGAGTTGGTCGGCATCGATCAGGCCCGTCTGCGAGACCGCCCCTGTGAACTGGAGCGTGAGCGCCTTGGTCGCGGCCGTCGTGAGCGCGCCGATGGAGCCGGTGGTGCCGCGGAGGAAGAGATCGAAGGACTCGCCGGAGAGATCGAGCGTGCCCGTGGTGATCGTGCCCGAGGAGGCATCGCCGATGAGCACGCACGCGGTGCTGGCGAGGTTGGACATCTCGGCGGCGGACAGGTTGAGGTCGCCGACCTGCCCGGGGTCGGCGATGCTGATATTGGTGGCGGCGGTGAAGGGGACGATGGTGATGTTGCCGTTGCCGGTGACGGCGGCGGCGATGTTCATGGTGTCGGCGGTCAGGAAAACCTCGCCCGCACCGGCGTTTACGGACTGGGTGATGTCCAGGCCCGTGCCGCCCGCGGAGGTCAGCCGGAGATTCTGGCCGCCCGTGGTGATGCCGACCGTGCCCGCGACGGTGCCCGCGGCGAGATCGTCGGTATCGCGGTACTCGACCGCACCGGTGGTGTTGGCGGCCAGGGTGCCGACGTTGTTGCCGGCGTCGGTCAGGGTGAACGTTCCCGTGCCCAAGAGGCGCAGGCCCGAGGCGATGATCGCCCCGCCCGATGTCGCGCCGCCCGTGAGCGCCTGCAGAGTGAGATCGCGCCCGGTGAGGGTGATGCCGTCGGCGGCGATGGATGCGCCGATCAGGTGCAGGTGGTAGTTGGCCGCGCCGAGCAAGACCGTGTCGGCGGTGAGCGCCCCCGGTTGCAGCCCGCCGGTGGTTCGCCCGATGGTGACGGTGCCGGTGGCGGCGGAGAGGAAGCCGAGTTCGGTGTTGTCGAGGTTCAGCGTGCCCGCGCCCGACCCCAGGCCGATCGTGGTGCCCGCGGTCGCGTTGCGGATGGTGATGGCCCCGCCGGTCACGGTATTGCCGACCGCGATGGCGTCGGTGGTCAGCGAGACCGTGCCGCTGCCGGCGTTCACCTGATCGGTGATGGTGAGCGTGCCGGTGGAGGAGGTGAGGTCGATGGCCGCGCCCGAGAGCGTGGTCATGCCGTTGACAGCACCGACGGTGCCGACCGCGAACCCGTCGGCGTCCCTGAAGGTGACCGCGCCGGTGTTGTCCGCCGCAAGGGTGGTGATGGTGTTGGCCTGCGTCAGGGTGTAGGCGGCGGGGCCGGTCAGGAGCAGATTGGTGACATTGAGGACACCCGATTGCGTCACGGTGCCGCCGCCGGCGCGGAGGGTGAGGGTGCCGCCGGATACGGTCATCGCGCCCAAGATGAAGTCATCTGTGTCGTGGAAGATGACGTTGCCGCCGACGCTGCCCGCGCCCGCCGTGAGGGTGTCAACGTCGTTGGCGTTATTGTCGAGCGTATAGGCGGCGGTGCCGCGGAGGTCGAGCGTCGCGGCGGTGATGCCGCCGCCGCCGCCCTGCGTGACCGTGCCGGGAGTGTTGAGGGTGAGCGTGGCCGAACCGATGCTGACGGGTTGGTTGATCGCCAGTCCGTTGGCCACGGCGGTGAGCGTCACGGCGTTGTTCGTCGTCGTGATGCCGCTGGTGCCGCCGACCGTGCCGACGGTGAACCCGTCGGCGTCGGTCACCGAGATCGCCGAGCCGGTGTTGGCCGCCAGCGTGCCGACGGCGTTGCCGGTGTTGGTCAGCGTGTACCCGCCGCCCAGCAGCCGCAGCCCCGAGGCGGTGATGGCGCCCGAGCCTCCCTGCGTGGCGGCGCCGGCGATGTTGAGCGTCAGGTCGGATGCGCCCACGTTGATCGGCTGGTTGATCGCGATGCCGCCGACCGTGGTGGACAGCGTCGCGGCGTTGCCCCCGGTGGTGATGCCGGTGCCCGCGACGGTAAACCCGTTGGCATCGTTGAACGTGAGAACGCCGGTGACGGCGGCCTCGATGGACGACACATCGTTGTTCGCGCCCATCGCGAAGGTGCCCGCGCCGGCGAGCGACAGCAGGCCGCCCGAGACGGTGCCGCCGCTCTCGGTGACGCCCGCCGCGGTGATGGATACGCCGCCCGTGCCCGCGGCGACCGAGCCGGTGATGGTGAGCAGGCCGCCGGTGTTGAGCGTGATGGCGTTGTTGGTCGTTGAGAGCGCCGAGACGGTGAGCGCATCGGCATCGCGGTAACTCTTCGCGCCCGCCCCGCTGCCGCTGAGCGTGCCCGCGTTGTTGGCTGAGTCGGTGAGGGTGAACGCGCCGGCGCCCGCGAGGGTGAGCGTCGGGGTCGTGATCTCGGCGGTCTGCGTGACCGCGCCGCCGGAGGTGAGCGTGACCGACCCCGTGCCCGAGGCGGCGACCGCGCCGCTGATCGTGGTGCCCCCGGTTGAGTTGGTCGAGAAGGGCCGGTTCGCGGCCATGGTCACGCCGCCGACGTCGATCGCCGCGCCGCTCTGCAGCGCCAGCCCGAAGGCCGCGGCGGAGAGGTTCAGGGCGCTGGTGGTCAGGTTGCCCGCGCTCGCGCTTCCGATGGTCACGATGCCCGTGCTGGTGAGCAGGCCCAGTTCGGTGGTATCGATGCTCAGCGTGCCGGCACCCGCTCCTACGCCGACGGTGGTGGCGGCGGTGAATGGGGCGATGGCGATTCCGCCGTTGCCGGTGACGGCCGCGGAGATGTCGAGGTCGTTGGCGGTGAGCGTCACCGTCGAGGTACCCGCGTTGACCGTCTGGTCGATCGTGAGCGTGCCCGAGGCGGCGGTCAGCGAGACCGCGCTGTTGCCGGTGGCGATGCCCCCGGAAAGAGAGAAGCCGTTGGTGTCGCTGAAGGTAACAGCTCCGGTGGTGCCCGCCGCGAACGTCGCGACGTTGTTCGCGCCGCCGAGGTTGAACGTGCCCGTGCCCGCCAGCAGGAGGTCGTCGCTGGTGATGGCCCCCGCGCCGCTCTGTGTCACACCCGCGGCGGTCAGGGATACGTCGCCCGTGCCCGCATCGACCAGTCCTGTGACGGTGAGCAGGCCCGAGGCGTTGATGGTGATGTTCGTGTTGGTGGAGGCGAGGCCCGTGATCGTGAGGCCGTCGGCGTCGGTGAAACTGATCGCGCCGGTGGTGGTGCCGTCGAGGTTGGTGACGTTGTTCGCGGCGTTGGTCAGCGTGTAGGCGGTTCCGCCGCCGAAGGTGAGCGTGCCCGCGGTGATCGCGCCGGCGTTGCCCGAGACGCCCGCGGCCACGTTGAGCGTGAGCGTCGCGCTGCCCGCGTTCAAGGGCTGGGCGATGTCCATGCCTCCCGCCGTCGTGGAGAGGGAGATGGCGTTGTTCGTGCTGGAGACGCCCGAGCCGCCGAGCGAGAAGCCGTTGGTGTCGTTGAAGGTGATGGCCCCGTTGGTGGCGGCGGCGAACGTGACGACGTTGTTCGCGTTGCCGAGGGCGAACGTGCCCGTGCCCGCGAGGGTCAGGCTGTTGCCCGCGAACGTGCCCGACCCGCCCGCGCCCGCGGCGGTGACGCTGATGTCGCTGCCCGCGCCGAAGTCGGTGCTGACAGCGGCGTTGTTGGTCAGCAGCCCCGTGGTGGTGATGGTGATATCACCGGTGCCCGAAGCGATATTCTCGGAGATCGTCGCCGCGCCGCCCGCGGCGATGGAGACTTCGCCGGTGGTCGTGGCGCTCACGCCCGTCAGGCCGCCGAGGGTCGCGCCGCCGAAGGTCGTTCCGCCGCCCGGGTTGTCGAGGAAGACCCCGCCCGTGCCGCCCAGCGCTTCAACATTGGTCGCCGCGGTGCGGATGGGACTGCCCGAAGCGCCCACACCGCCACCCCCGCCCGCGCCGCTGACATCGAAGGCGACGCTGGAGGCCGTGACGAGGCTGGTGCCGCTCTGGCGGACGATGCCGCTGCTCGCAGTGGGGCCGATGTTGCGGACCAGGGCGTGGCCTGTGGTGGTCAGGTTGCCCAGTGTGATGTTGCCCGAGGTCGCGGCGGCACCGACTCGGGTGGAGCCGGTGTTCATGGTGATCTGAATGTTGGCGCTGCCCGCGTTGATCGTGACACCGCTGGCGAATGTAATGAGCGCTGTGCCGTTCGAGCGGTTGGCGGCTTGCACCGTATTGGCGGAGCCGTCGGTCACATCGTTTGCGATGAGTGTGATGGCGCCGTTGTTAGTCGTGATGCTCTGATTGAGCAGGATGCTGCGCCCCGCCTGCATGGTGAGAGTCGCGCCCCCGGTGGTGAGGTTGACGGCCTGGTTGACTGTGATGTCGTTGTTTGCCTGGAGGGTGACGTTGCCACCAACGGCATCGAGCGTGGCATTCGAGACAGTTCGATCCGTGTTGGCGTTGGTGTTGAACGCCGCGACCTGCGCGGCGGATGCGGCACCGGCGGCGTCAACGGTGATGTTCTGGGGATCGAGCAGCAGCGACCCGCCCCGGCCTTTCACGGCACCGATGCGCACGATGCCGCCGTATTCGAGATTCTCCTTGCCCGATACTTCAACGTTGCCGCCATCGCCCCCCCCCGCGGGGCCGGTAGCGGTGATCGTTCCGGCGAAGTTTGTTTGATTGTCCGACCAGACGACGACCGTGCCCGCATCGCCCTTCGCCGTCGCGTCGGCGCGGATGACGGAGTTCGCATCAATGGTTGTTTCGACCGCCCGGCGCTCCGTGCCCTTGCCCTGGAACTCGCCGCCGACGAGAACATGACCGCCGCGCGTGTCGCCGCGGGCATCGATGGAAGCGCCTTCGAGACTGACCTTTTCGCCCAGCACACGGACATCGCCGCCGGTTGCGCCCCCGGCATCAATGGAACCATCGACACGGACCTCACCCGAACCTTGTCCCTCGATGCGGGCTTTCGCTGCTTTGACCTTGCCACCGGCACGGATGGCCATGGAGTAGACGTCGCCCGCGGCCATGGAGACCCGGCCTCGCTGCGCATTGATCGTCCCGGTGTTGGTGACGGCCGCGCCGCCCGCGGACTCCGCAGCGGCCCCCGAGACCTTCACGAAGACGTTGCCCGTACGTTCGCCGATGAGGATGTCGTCGCCGGCGGCCATGACGACGGTGCCCCGCGGGGCGTTGATCGTGCCGCCGTTGGTGACCGTCTTGCCCAGAAGGCCGACGAAGTTGGCCGTCAGTGTTCCTTCGTTGATGACGGCTCCGCGTGCATCGGTAAAGCGGTCAAGCCCGCGAACGAAGTCGCGGTCGCTGAGGTTCGCACCCGCGGCGTACAGGCGTGCGACATCGACGCGGGCGGTGCCGGAAAAGTACACCCCGGCGGGGTTGACGAGGTAGACCCGGCCGTTGGCGATGAGACTTCCGTCGATGCGCGTGGGGGAAGCGCCGGTGATGCGGTTGAGAACCCGGCTGGCGGCATCGGGCTGGATGAACCGCACGGTCTCGCCGCGGGCGATGTCGAAACTGCGGTGGTTGATGATGCTGTTGCGACCGGCGCGGATGATGGTCTCGGCCCCGTTGCGCGAGATGTTGACGTCGCCGCGCACGACGCTGGAACCTTCCGGCCCGGCGAGCGCACCGGTGGTGAAGGCGGCGATCAACAGGCCCGAGAGAGCGCTGGACCACCCGCCGGAGCGACCCACGGCGATGAGCCCACCTTCGCGGATCGCCTCGCATCGTTCGACCAGTCCTTCGACGGAGAGACGGTTGGTGCCGGTATTCTGTTGCGTCTTCATCGCCGTTCCTTGCTTCTTTCAGGGCCGGCCGCCGGCCCCTGTCTGTGCTTTTCGTCGGCCCCGCCTGTCCCCGCGGGGAGTACCACTCAGTCGATTCGTATCCGCGAACTTGCCTGATCCCTTGATTCTCTGCGCTCGCCGGCTGGTGATGCCGGCTAATAGGAAAGGGTGAACATGACATTCCACTCGTTGTCACCCGGCTGCACCTGCGCATCGGTCTCCCCCGGGTTGGTCGGTCCGGCTTCTTTGAGGGCCACGCCCCAGTCGATCCGCAGGTCCAGGTTTCGCTTGATGCGGATGTCGATGCCCAGCCCCGTGCCCAGGAGCGTGTCGGAACTCTCGCCGGGCTGCGGATCATTCTGGCTAGTGTGGCCGAAATCGATGAATGCCTTGAGCACCAAATCCCAGTCGGCGCGACCGAAGGCCTGCTGCGGCGCCCAGCGGAAGTCGCTGCCGACCCACGCGGGCATGTCGACGTTACCCAATCGCCCCGGCTTCTCCTGGACCGCGAGGAAGTTCGGAAGGTGGAAGCGATACTCGGCGCTGGCGATCACGGCGTTGTCGCCCGCGGCGATGCTCTGGGGGTACCCGCGCACGGTGAACATGCCTCCGGCGACTTCCTGCTCGTTGGGGATGAGGCGGCTGTCGTCGAGCGCCCATTGACCACGGACACTGCCGGCGACCTCGTGCGCCAGGGTGGTCAGGCCTCTGCCGTCCTCGCCCTGAAACCAGCCGAACTGATTGAAAACAGGCTCGAGGTAGTTGCTCTGCTCGGCCTGGAACCGCAAGACCTGGAAGTTCTCGCTCGCGTCGGGGCGGCCGAGCAGATCGACTTCATCGCTCGGAAGGCTGTCGGCGTTGAAGTAGAACAAGAGCGAGACGAGCGTGCTGGAATCGTCGGTAAATCGCTGGAGATCAGCGCCGATGTACGGCTCGAAGAAATCGACATTCCCTTCCTGCTGCGAGAACTCGTTGGTGACGCTGATATCCTGCCAGCGAACGCCGCCGACGGCGTCGATGAACCAGTCGCGGTGCTGCCACAGGTTGTAGCGGAGTTCGGAGCCGATCATCCAGTTCGTACCGTCGAACTCTTCATCGCCGAACCCGACTTCCGACGCGTTGTACTGCGACCAACTGGCGTAGTTGCGCCACCGCAGTTTGTCGGAGATCAGGGGAAAGTCGTAGTTGAGCGACACCGAGTTCGAGGCGTCGAAGTTGCCGGTCACGTAATCGATCGAGAAAATGTCGTCGTGGTACGTGGCTTGGTTGTTGATATAGCCGAAGCGCTCACGCCATTCACTGGTCTCGGGCGTGCCGGTGTTGCTCACCTGTGCGTACGCCGTCCAGGGCTTGTTCTGCGTCACCATATAATCAAGCGTGACGGTCTCGGGCTCGACCCCCGCGGCGACCGCGACATCAACCCGCCGCCCGGGATGACGGTTCAATCGGAAGACGAAATCGTCGATCATTGCCCGGTTTACGAGGTCGCCGTTCTGCACCGGTGATTGGGCGCGGATGCGACGGCTGACAGGCTCATCGGCATCGACGCGTGTCAGCGTCCCCGCCTCGATCCGCTTCGCCAGACGGTCGCCCACGGCGATGGTGCGGATCTGTGCGATCCGCCCTGTCCAAACGATAAGTCGCAGGTCGCCGGTTTTGCGCTCGCGAAGATCATCGCCCGTCTCGGGGTCGATCATGTCCTCGGCGGGATGGCTGAAGACCGCGATCAAGCCGCGGCGGTTGAGTTCATCCGAAATGGCCTGGTTGATATCACGCAGCGCGCTGGCGTGGAACCTCGTGACACCTCCCTCGGTCACGTCCTTCAGGACGATCGACGAAGAGGGGCCGGGCCGCGGCACGGGTCGGCCGAAGGCGTCGAGTTCGGGACTTCCATCTTCCTTGACTTGAAACGCTGTGACGTACCCCTGCGGGGTGACACCGAGCCTGACCCGTATGGCGAGCAGTTCTTCAACATCGGGGTGCTGTTCGTGCGGCGCGTGCCACTCGATCAGGAAACGGGACACCTCGTAGACCGGACCATCGGCCGCGGTCGGCCCGGCAACCACGACCGAAGCCGCCTGATTGACTTCCGCGTTCTGCACAGCAGCGTCGGCGGGTTGTCCATCAGCCGCGGCTGGCGTGACAGCCTTCGGTGCGTCGGCGGGCTGCGGCGTGGCGGGTTTGGGCGGAGGATTGATGTTGTTCACGTCGAACGGAGGCGGATCCTGCGGTGCGTTCTGTGCCGTCGCGGGAACCGTCATCGTCGCCGAGACCAGCAAGCCCGCGAGTGCAGCAAGGTGCGCGGCAGCGTTCCGACGTGACTGCTTTCCAACCAGCCTCAACATCGAGTTCATTCGTACTCCTCGCTACTCGTCGCTTCGCCCGCATGTGGAGGAGGAGCGACCGAGAACCCCACTGTACGGACGGCAACGACTCACAAGCAAGGCATCGACGCCGCTTTCATTCGCTCCGGCAGTTGATCCTCCGCGTGCCCCGACCACGGAGACTTCTATTTCGCGGGAGGCAGGTACGCGGCTTGACCCAGAACCTGTTTCCGCCAATCGGTTTCCGAGCCGCCCCCGCTACGAGGAGCAGGGAAGGCGAGCCGAAGGCCGACATCGGCGAACCCGCCACGGGCCTGGGTCCGGCCCACGGCCTGAGGAACACGCGGATCGATGGAGGGTGGAGCTATGGCAGAACCCCCGATGACCTTGACCTTCTCCGCGCGTTCCGCCGCGGCGTACACACCATCAGGACCAGCAATCGCGTCAAGCCCCGCCGCGTCTTCTGTGACATACTCCGCCACATTTCCGAGCAGATGCTCGAACGCCCCCGCACCGCTGTTGATGGGAGCAAACCAAAGGAAGCCGTCATCGGCGTCCGTGACCGCGGCGCCTTCGTCCGCCGCGGAGGGCTTCGCGGTCCCGAAGGGTCGAAAGGCCCCCGATCCCGGCCCCGGAACGTCGAAACCCTTGGCGACGAGCGTCTGCACGTGTGAGAACTGCTTTTTCCACGACGCGTCGCGCACATTGCCCGTGGCGGGCTTCTCACCGAGGGCGGCTGTCCACTCTTCCGCCGTGGGGATTCGGCACCCAAGCGCCTTGGCCGCGATAACGGCGGCCACGGGAGACAAGTACTGCATGGGCGAATCGAGGGATGGGGCGGCGGGCTGGCGCGAGAGTTCCGGGCTGTAATAAAGGTTATCTCCCAGGCCGGACACGCCCGAGAGCCAGCCCAATGACTTGTCATCGGACGCTGAACGGGAGAGGGCGATGACCTCCGGCGCTCGCCGCCAGACCCACGGACGCGGCCCGATCCGAGCATCAGGCAGCCCCGGCTCGGGACGGTTGCTCATGGCGCGGCGGACATCCTCCCAGCGATTCGCCGCAGAGATGGCATCGATGAACAGCCCGACCGAGAGTTCGGATGTGCAGATGAAAAGGCCGGTCTCGCTCGATGACTTGACCGGGAGGAACGTGAGTGTGTGGTCGACCCCGCCGCGGGACCAGGTATATACGGCGGCTCCGTCTTTGCCGGGTTAAAACAACCACCCCGCCGCGCCCGGGCCGAACTTTGACAAGTCTGCGCTGGGGGGCTTTTCCACCAATGCACGGACAGTGTTGAGAAAAGCAGCGGCTCCTGGGGTGGCGAGGACGGCCGGCCCCGCTGCGGTTGCGTCGTTCAGGAACTTCTGCGCTGCTGCACGGAATGCTCCATCGGTCGTCTCACTCCGGGTCGCGGTGAGAAACTCACGAAGCGCGAGGTTGTAACCGAGCCAACCCTGCCTGATCGTCGCTTCATCCGCGCCGAACAGCGAACGGGTGGAGAGGGCACGAGTCAGCCCCTCTTCGGTGCCGCCTTTGGCGTGTACAAAGTTGTTCCAGATGGCGGATGATGCCGCCGCGGCGCGCTGCTCGGCGGACTGACGATGCGGCTCGACGATCCTCGCAACGTTCGCCGCGAGCGGGCCAGATCGGAGTTGCAGAGCGCGATCAAGCCCCCCTTCATCGGTCGGCCAGCCGAGCATCGCCAGACGCTCCCACGCCATCAGCGCCTCGGCCGGCGCGAGGGGGGAGGACTCCGCCGCCGCGGCCACAACCTTGTCGGCCAGCAACCCCGTGTCGTCCGAGGTGCTGATTTTCTTCAGTTCGACCAGGCGGGCAAGAAGTTGACCCAGAGACGGCGCGAGATCGTTCATCGCTGGAGAGGATTGCAGTTTCTCCGCCGCGGAGGCCAGCGTCGGGCTTCCCGCAACGGCCGGTGTATCCATCCCCGCACCCGCTCCGATCGCGGCCGAGAGCGCGGCCGCATCGACCGAGAGCGCGTGCGCGGCCTGGGCCCAACGGAGATATCCCGCGGCGACAGCGGAAGCACCGGCTCCATCACCCGCCGCGGCGAGGCGCGCCGACTCGGCCATGGCCGTTTCTCTTCGCGTCGAAGCGGCCGCGTTGATCGCTCCGGTATCCACGGCGGGCACGGGAGTGATCGGCTTCGCGAAGGGGTCCTGGTCAAAGGCCCGTTCAGATTCGATGAGCGCGGCGGCGAGTGTCTCGACACGGGCGGAAGCGGCCTCCTTGCCGACCGCCACATCGATACCCGCGAGAGCATCGGCCCATGCCTTGACAAAGGGCGCGGCGCGCACCGGCGCGGGGTGAGCCGCCAGGGACTGCCTGATCCGATCGCGGACGCCCGAGAGCGCCGCGGCGGAGTCCTGCTCGATCGCTGACAGATCGGAGTTGACCGTCTCGATGCCCCGACGAACAGCAACGGCGTTGGCATCATTCCATGGCATGACGCGGACGAGTTCGGAACGCTCGCGGGCTTTCTCAAGCCGGGCGCGGAGCGAGGCATCGGGCCTGGAACCCTCGGCGACAAGGGCGGCATCGAGGGCATCGAGATTGTCGGCAGCGCGTACAAGATCAGCGCGAATTGACCAGCCGCCGCGAGGGTCCGCACCGGTGATGATCGGGGCGGGCTTGATGACAGGCGGTTCGACAGGTTTGGAAACGGCTGGTGCCGCGTCGGCTGGTTGTACCGTCGTACTCGGTTTGGGCGTGGACTCGGCCGGAGACCCTGGACCTGTTTTTACTGCCGGCGTGGAGAGGTCCGGCTTGGGGGTCGGTATTGCAGCAGGCCCGGCATCGGGCAGAGTCGCTTGGGGCTGCGGGGCGGGCGGTGGTGTTGTTCCGGCCGGCGGGGAGACCGCGACCTGTCTCACATCTCCCCCACCGCCGCAGCGCGCCATGGACAGAATGGCAACACCGATCACGAGCAGCGCGATGCCCCCGACGGGGAGCGCCCACTTCGACAGTGAAAACCCCGCTTTGGTTGATTCGGGATCAGATGCGACTGGCTTGGACTTGATCTGCGACGGCTGTTCAGCAGACCACCCGGCGATTCGTTCGGATGCCGAAGTTGCAAACTCGGACGGGATGGAATACGGAATTCGGCTGGCATACGCCAAGCCGCTCTCATCGGTGCGGACACAGAACAGACTCGCCGGGTTGGGCGCGCCGACCACAACATCGAGCCAATCTCGCCCCAGTGGTTCGATCACGAGAGCGGGAGCACCTCCGCTCAACTCCCTTCGAAGGAGCGCCATCCAAGCCCTCGCCCCTTCTCCCGGCCCGGACAGACACCTGGGCACCCGGACGTGCGCGGGGCTGAGCGTGATCGACGCGGTACGTGTTCGACTGGCACCGGACTTGTACGGGGCCATCTCGCGGTCCATCTCGTAGAGAATGCGGGTCAACCCAAGACCACGCTGACCATCAGCATCCAACGCGGAATCGCTCACGAGTCTTCTGAGCAACTCGGAGTCCGAGACGCCGCCGGATGGTGACACGGTCAGGAGGGCAGCGGCATCCTCCAGCCCCCGCCGGCATTCACCGATGGCGGCGCGGACGGCATCGGCGGTCTTGCCCCCGGCGCATCGGGCTTCGGCGGTTTCGAGCCTCTGGAGAATCTGCTCAACGGCCCACCACTGCGGGACGCCCTCGACCTGTGCGACCACGACCATCGGGTACTTGGTGCGGCCCTTGCCGTCGCTGCTGCTCCAGAGCCGACCGATGATGAGGCTGTCCCGATCCTTCCAGTAGAAGACGTGGGCAAAGGCAGGAAGGCGCTTGGATTCGTCGAGTTTTTCCCACGCGCCGGCGTCGATGTTGCCCGACATGCCCTCTGTGTAGAGCAGGCGCTTGACCTTCACCAGTTCATCGCTGTCGAGACCAATCTCCTCGATGTGATCGTCCCACCCGGGGTGCTTGCCGAAGGCCGCCACGTGGACACGGACCTTGCCGGAGCCGATCTTCGTTGACTGTGTCGCCACTGGTAATCGCCTTCACTGTGGGAACCGACTGTCCGATAGCATCCGCCCGTATCGCGGGGTTCATCCCGCGGATCTGACCGCCACTTTCACTTCAACCATTCCGCCTCGTTGGGCCACTCGCTGCGGGCCGGGATCGCCGCGGCATCATCGAACTTGAGCGTCAACGGCAGGTAGAACTTCCCATCCGTCGTACGGACCACAACGCTCCACTTCCCATCCGCCGACTTGGACACATCGGGTGCTGTGAGGAACTCTCGCAGCACACCCCACGGCGTCGCCCCGCCCAACGCGATACGGGCATCGGGGTTGGCCATCATCGCGGCGTTGCCCTTGGGGTCCAGTTTATAGAGCCGGAGTTCAGCAGCGCTCACCGACGGAATGGAAATCGTCATGGCCTTCTCGTTGTCGGCGCTGACCGGGATGCCGGTGTTGATGCTGAACATCTGACCGATTTCCCTGCCGTCAACAAACAACTGCACGCGAGAGAACTCGTCGCGGGCATCGGAGGCTCCCGCGACGGCGGTGCCGCCGGTGGGCTGGTACGACAGCGACACCTTCACCGGCTGTTCGAGCACCTTGAGCACTTTCTGGAGTTTGCCGAACCAGGTGATCGAGGCCTCATCCTTGAGGTACCCCTCGCCCGCCAGGCGTGAAACAAGGCTCTTCAACTCCCGATCCTCGATCCCGGTTGAACAGCCTCCGCCGCCCCCGGACGAGGAACCCGCGGCCCCGCCCACGATCGACGCCGCGGCACGGACGGACGCGACCTGATCGGGGCTGAGATCGGGCAACGCCGCCGATCCCGCGGCGAGAGGAACACCCTTGGCACGGGTCAGTTCTCCCCAGGCGCGATCGAGATCCCCCCCGCTGGCCTCGACGAGTGTGCGGGTACCGTTGAGGAGCAACTCGTTGATGTACAGGATGTGCCCAGGCCTACCTCGCCTGACAAATCCGGAGAAGTACCGTTCGGCGAGTTTGCCTTCGCGGCACGCCCGGAGAATCGCGTCTCGTGCCTTGGCAGGGCTTTCAGCGCTCAGTCGCGACCACTCCGTGAGAACGTCATTCTTCACGAACTCCCGGCCGTCGCGTCCGGCGATGTTCTTCATCGCTGAATCAACCTCTGCGATGGCGTCTTCCAGTTCCTGCTTGTTCGCCAGTTTGGGTGGAAGGTCCTTCAGGGCCTTGGTGCAACGCTCCCACAACGCGGTGAGAGGATCGGTGATTTCGGACGGCGCCATTTCCTTGATACGGGCGCTGAACTCGTCCCAGTTTCGCGCGTTGGGGCGGCTGGCGCTGAGGGCCTGGCCCTTCCAATAGTCGATGTACGCCGCGACGTAGCGTTCGGCGGACTTGCGGCCGTCGGCACGCCGCGGAAGTTTCGCCAGGTCTTCCCTGGCGACGACCGGCACGGTGCCGGCACCCTCCGAAGCGAGCATGCTCTCGATATCGTCCCACGCCTTGAGCATCGCGCCACCGGCCTCGGGCAGGTAACGCTTGTCGTACTCGGAGGTCTTCCCGTCCATCTCCGAGAAGGGGACCTTCGGACGTTCGCGATCGCTCCGCCTGATCTTCTCCTCGGAGATGAGTCTGTCGGCGACGATCGCGGCCTGCTGAGCCACATCGCGCTCGCTCGTCCAGCACGGATCCCTCAGGGCCGCATCGATCAGCGCCCAGCGTGCCCTCCCCGCGGCGAGGGCCGAAGCGCGCTTGGAGACGGTGACGCTGCGGTCCAGTTTCGTCTGTTCCGGCTTGAGGTTGCCGCCGGCCCATGTGCCCAGGCGCGTGAGGCGGTCATCGCGCTGCTTCTGCTCATCAGCGACACGCGCCAGCCCGGCGGCGAACGTCGATGCCGCGCCATCGGCCTCGGCGATGGGCTGCGCGGCGGCGAGCGCTTCCCCCGACCACCTGTGGCCGATGGCTCGCGCCTCGTACAGGCGCTGGTCATCCCGCTCGGCCCGGCCCATCGTGAGAAGATACCCAACCTTCGCGAGTTTCTGGCGTGTCTCGTCCACCTGTTTCGAGACGCCGGCGAGAGCCTGGGCGGCGAGGCTGGTGGAGGCCTTGTCGTCGAGTTCCGCGTCGAACGCGGCGAGTTGCTCGGGCACGGGTCGGTCCGCGGCCTCCTTGACGGGCAGGTGAGCCCGCAGGTATGCGAGGCGGTCGGTGATGGCCTTGCGCATGGACTTGTCCGCGCCATCGAGCATCTTCGCGGGATCGCTGAGCTCCTCCGGCTTGAACTTCTGTGAAGCGGTCGTGACGCGCTCGCGGGCTTCGGCGATAGCCTTCACTTTCTCGAGGTAATCAGTCGTGAAGAGTTTGTGCCCCGCTTCGGTGTTCCTGGCATCGGCCTCTCCCGGCGAGTTCGGCTCCCCGGCGAGCCAGGCGAGTTTTCCCTCGTAGGTCTGCTCGATCCGATCGAAATCGTCGAGTTCCCTGCACAGCAGCGCCAGTTTGCCCAGATCGCTGTCGCCGCCCGGTGTCATATCCGCGAGTTTGGCGAAGAGGCTCTTCTTGGCGTCCTGCACAACCTTCCACGCGTACTCCCGGCTGGAACTGAAGAGGTGCTCGCTGGCCTGGTCGATCTTCTCTCCATCAACCGTGGGCCAGCCTTCGGGGTAGGCCCTCGCGACCGCCTCATCTATTTTTTTCAGTTCCTTTCGGTCCATGTCCTGATAGGCTGTTCGCCCCAGGGCATACTCAATCAGCGCCGCAACGTCAACCAGCCGCCATTCGGGTCTGGCGGTCTGGCCGGGCTTCGGAGGCGGATTCTCGGTCGGCGATGCGCCCTCGGCCAATGTGTGCAGCCGGACCAACTGGGCCAGGGCTTTGACGGCGGTATCGTCCCAATCCTGTTCGGCCTGCACCTTCTCACGCACCCGCTGGAGGAGCGGGACCAGCGTGGTGCTCTCGAGCACAGCGCGGTGGGCTTTCACCTGCTTGCGTCCGTAGCCCTTCCCTGTCTCTCCCAGGACCCACCCCGCCGGGGCCCCCGCCCAGCCCAGCGAAATGTCACCGGTGTTGGCGGTGGTCTGCGCGATCAGGTCGCTTCGGGTGGTCACATCGTCGGGCAGCCCTTCGAGCGTGCCGGGTTTCTCACCGCCGATGTACCGGAACTCCTGACCCGGCACGAGTTCGAAGAGCGCGAGGGGGCGCGGTTTGCCCTGGTCCGCGGAGACATGGGCACGGAACGCGGGCATCACGCTGCCCCAGAACTCCTTGGGCGGGCCGAGGCTTCGGCTGTACCCGAGCCAACTGATGACCGTGACGATACCGACGATGATCGCCGCCGCGAGACTGCCGCCCATGATCCAGGCCCGCTGCCTGGCGATGTGCTTGCCCACGTGGGCGGCGCGGGTCACCAGCCCCCGCTCCTTGAAGACCTTGCCGAGGAAGACATCCCGAAGGAAGTACGCCTTCTCCTTGTCGTACTGCTTGCCGCCGGGGAGACTCTCGACCTCGACGCCCAGAGCCGCGGCGAGCGTGACATCGAGCGCCTGGCCCTCGCGCATGGAACTGGTGAAATAGATCCCGCGCAGGAAGAGCGGCTTGCGGCTCCACTCGCTGGCAACGAAGATGAGTTCGAGATACCGGCGAAGCCGCGGCGCGATGCGCATGAGGTTGTCGGGCAACTCGAACATCTCATCGATTTCATCGGTGCGGCGCCCGTTGGGGTCCATGCTGTGGACGGGGTTCTGGAGCATGCCGGCGCGGCGCTTCATCAAACGGTCGCGCACGCCCGACAGGTGCTGCTCCACCCCCTCGGGCTTGAACGCCTCATCGAGCGAGGCCGGGTTGCTCCATCCCAGGATCTGGTGCTGGAGGGCGGGGTCGTTGATCCCCTCGAAGAACTCGCGGAACCCCACGATCTTGTCGCACTTGGTCACGATCACCGTCACGGGGAATCGCACCTCGAGGGTGCGCTGGATGGTGTCGAGTTGGCGTGAGATCGCCCCCGCGGTCTTCTCGATCTTGTCCGCCGAATCCTTGAGCAGACTCTCCGAGGAGATGACGAGCAGCAGCCCGTTCACCGGGCAGTTGGGCCGCGCGGTCTTGAGGAGCTTGAGAAACTCCTTCCACTCCGTGCTCTGCCCCTCGCCCGCTTCCTCCATGAACATGCGGCCGGCGGTGTCGAGCACCACGGCGTGGTTGGTGAACCACCAGTGCATGTTCAGCGTGCCGCCGGTGCCCTGGAGGCAGTCCTGGAGCCCCTGGGGGAAGCCGACGTTGCTGTGTCGCAGTGCTTCGGTCTTGCCGCTGCCCGACGGCCCCACCAGCAGGAACCACGGCAGACTGTACAGGTCCTTGCCCGCGCCCTTGAAGGTCTCGACCCCCTCCTCGAACTTCTTGCGAAGATCGTCCATGCGGGCCTTGGCCGCGGGATCAAGCCCCGCCCTGCCGCCTCCCCCGCCACGCGCCAGCATCGCCGCGAACGGGCTGCTCTTGCTCTTGTCCTTCAGCATGAGGACAATCTTGAAAAGGAGCATCACCAGCCCCAGTGCGATCAGGCCGACCGCGGCGATCTTCCACGCCGGGTTGGGCGAGTAGAACGACATGAAGATCGTGCCCAGGCTCGCGCCTCCGGCCGCCAGCGAAACCGCCTGAACAGGCTTGGGAAGGTTGGTGAAACTCGAGAGCGGGTTTTCCATAACGTGCTACACCTCTGTTGCGCCCACATCCATCACAAATCGCAGCGGGTTTCAACAACCACACCACCGCCCAATCATCGCCCGTACAGCACCGACGTTGCCACAACAAGGATCTTTATTTCGATCCCGACCATTGCTCGGTGACGCCCGACAGGGAGTTGTTCAGTTCCTTGCTGGCATCCTTGAAGAAGTAGAGATAGGTCACAATGACCACAGCCAGGAGTCCGATCGACAAGATCGCCAGACCCGCCAGGCTGCGGTTGGGCGGCTGGGTGAGGTTGCGGGTATCGATGTTTTCATACGCATCGGGGCAGATACGCGCGGCGTAGTCGGCATCGATCATGCCCCTCAACCGCGATGAAATCTCCAACTGCTTGCGGCGGATGTGCTCCGGTTGTCCGATGTAGAACCCCTGGAATCCCAGACCGATGCAGATATAAAAAACGCCCAGCAGTTGTGTGGCACCTTCGGACGGGTCCTTGAGGCTGTCTTCGAGCAGGTCCCAGAACTCCTCTTCAAATCCGAGTTTTCCCCGTTCGTGGCTCATCGGCTTCCAACCCTGCCCCACCTTGGAGGACAGGATGAGCGAATCAAAGAAATAGCTCAGGATCAGTTCGGTGCGTTCCCAGAGAACGGCCATGCCGGGAGTGTTCTCTGCTTTGGCCCTGATCTCGCCGAAAATGGCTTTCACATCCGAACGAATCGCCACAAAGTCCGGACGCTGCCCCTTCCTCGCCAGGCGATTGAGACGGCACACGTACTGAAACATCGGTTCACAAATCTCTGCGAGGGTCATGCCGGACTCCGGTAGGCGGTAGAAGAAGAGGATGTTCGACACTCGGACCCGGGCTTCGAACCCGGGCATCCATCAACCTGCACATCCCTGCGGGCGCTTATCTTAATCCAGTTCGAAAGCAAAACTGTCTCCGCATACGCCGGGACCGGCAAGCCCGATCCGGCCGGTCGCAACAGCGACTTCACCGCGTCCGACCCGTGAAGCAAGTAGAGCACCAAGCCCGATTCCCATCCCATGTTTCTATGGCACCGTCATGAACAAACTGATGTCCGTGTACTCCATCGGCTCCAGCTCGCTCCAGCGAACGGCCATCGTTTTCTCCGATGTCACCCGCTCCCACATCTTCTGGCTCTGCCCGACATCAAGACGGAAGTAATGCAGATCCGTCGCGCTGGGCAGTTCCATCGGCGGGTGGCGCTCCTCGGTGAGTTTCACCCCGAAGATGTTGAGTTTGATCATCGTCTTGGGCATGAGTTTGAACTTGTCCTGGTCCTCAACGAGTTTACCAAGGCGCGTCGGGTCCATCTTGGTGCGGATGCCGAGCAGGTAGCCGTTGGGCGTGGTGAAGTGTTCATCGGCGAGTTGCGCCATAAGCACACCGCCGTCGGAAACGAAGGGGACCTGCAGGAACCGCTTGGCGATGTCGCCGCGGAGTAGCGGCCGGATTTTGCGGTCGAGTTCGCCGAAGACCACCCCCGGCAGGTCGTGGTCGTACTTGGGCCCCTCGAAGGGGTCCCGCTCGGGAGAGAGCGCGGCCAACTCTCCGAGCAACTCTCGCAGCGCCAGGTAGGCATCGAACGGCGACACCGCGCCCGAACCGCCCATGCCCCCGGCGAACAAAGTCGGCAGCGTCGCCGCGAACCGGTTGAGCGTTCGCAGCCGCATGAGCATCAGCAACTGCGGGCCTTTCAGGTTCTCGAGCACGAACCCGCCGCGGGTCAACTGGTTGACGACTTCCTTGCGAGCCGCATCCACCGCCGATGCCAGGTCCCGGAGGGTCGAGCGGAGCGTCGCGTTCCCCCCGATGGTCATGCAGGGCGGGATGAACCGCGGGTCAGGCCGGGGCAGGGTGCTCCCCTCGGCACTGGCCACGATCCGCACCAGGGGGAGGACCTCCATGTCGCTGGTATCGTCCCCATCGACCACGAGGCGGGCGTTCACGCGGCGTACCAGCAGTGGGCGGACATTCTCGCCCGTGTTCTCGTCCGCGCGGCTTACCTCCGTGATGTTGTACAGGCGTTTGATCCGCGCCGAATCACCGCCCAGGCCCGGGGCACGCGTCTCCACCGTGTTGGCCCGCTCCCCCTGCCAGAGAGGTACGGCGAGGCTCACCGTGAAACCGCCGCCGCTGTTGGCAAAGGTCTTCTTGATATCCAGCGCGGGAACATCGGTGTTCCCCGGCACATCAACTTCCAGGCCGCTGGGCATCACCGCCCGCAGCCGGTCGATGCGGACCAGGTTGTTCTCCAGGCTGTCCGTGCTGACACGGCAATCGATGACGCCGTACGGAAACGGCCAACTCAGCCGCCGCTCACGCCACGACGAATCGGCCACCTGCCTCGCGAACGTCTGGAGGTGGTGCGGCTCAAGAAAAAGCCCCTCGTGCCAGTGAATGTGTCCGATGCTCGACATGCGGGGTGTTCCCGTTGGTGTGCTGAAAGTTGGTCAACCAGCGTATGGCTCGTGTCCAGATACCTCGTGAAAACGTATCCTCGATACTCTCTCGTTCGCCGTGCGGGAGGCCGGGGTTGCCGTGTCACGCCGCACGCCCGTTCCCTGATACCGACCGGGTGGTGTTCTCACCTGATGACCTGCGCCAGACCGTTGTCAACGTCCTTGGCGATCAACTGCTTCAGGCGTTTCTCCATCGCCGCCGCGTCGTAGCCTTCCATCAACTTCACATACTGCTTCCAGTTCTTGGCCGCCTGGCTCTCGGTAAACGTACCCCGTTCGGCGGCGCTCTGGACGGCCTCGACGCTGAACCGGGCGACGTGGTCCTTGCCGAACTGCTTGCCCGCGTCCAGGACCCCCTTCAGCAGCAGGCTCACCAGGCTCCTCAGTTTCAGGATATCGCGGGCGATCGTGTCCTTGTTCACCGCGCCATCCCCCTCGACAAACTTCGCCAGCGAACCCTGTCGCTCGTTGGGGCGTTCCTTGCTCAGGACTCTGAAAATCTGCGTCTTCGCATCGGGCGCGATCTCTTTCCAGTAACTGCACGCCCACGGTTCCAACTTGATCGTGAACTCGCTCAGGAGCATCGCGAGGTCCACGACCCGCTCCGCGCTGACCGTGCCCTCCGGCGGAACGCCGAGCATTTTCTTGAGTTCGTTCACCGCCGCGGCGGGCAAACCCCCGGCCCCGGGGACCTCTCGCACAACTTCTTTGACCACTTCACGGACTTCGCCGCCACCCGCGGCGAGGCCGGCATCGGCCAGTTTCAGGACCACCTCCGACCTCTGGGCCCCGCTCAGCGTTTTGCACATGGCGATGAGTTTGTCGGCCAACGCACTGGCCGTTGCGGGTTCGGCGGGGACGGAAGGAGCCGTTCCGTTTCGCTCCGCACCACCACCCCCGTCGCTCCACACTGGGAAATGACCGAGCAACTCAGCGAGAAACCCCTCCCGCTCGTGCGATGGAAGATGATTCACTTCCCGCATCACGCGGTCGCGCAACTGTTCGGAGCGCATCTCGCCGTTCTCATCCGCGAGCGCGGCGTGCAACTCACGCAACTGGGCCGCGAGCGCCGCCAACCGTTTACCGCGTTCTGTCGTCGGTTCCATACAGGGCACAAGCATAGACGGCGGCACCGCCCGAGCAGCCCCGCGGCGGAAGAGAGACACACCGGCTGATCGTGAGCGCGCTCTTCACGCCTCCGCCGCGTCCCGGAGCCGGGTGGATCGTGACCGGCTGGGTTCTCGTCCGTCATGCCGGGGTCCACTTTGGTGGTCGCCCCCGGGACCGATGTGAACGTCCATCAAACGAGACCGCGCCACGACGCCGGCGACACGGATACTTCGGCAGGAGTTCCTATCGGCCGCTGCACTTTGATTTATCTGCGTTCACCGCCGGGCGTGCCCGGCCGGGGACGGAGCGTGAACTCCGAGGCATCCCGCATCGCGAAATCGATGAACCGGATTGATCCGTCGACGGCGAGCATGTGGCCGCTGTCGGGGGAGGTATGCCACGAAGCTTCCAGGCCGCTGCCGGGAGCCAGCGCGGCGTAATACCACGCCGGATCGCCGGTGACCAGGAGTCGGCTTGTATCGACGTGAACCTCGTGCAGCGCGAGGGGGCGATGGTGCGAATCGATGCCCGCGGCGGTCGAGTCCAGGATCATCGGGTTGGCGCGGTAACTATTGCCGTAGGTTTCGAAGCAGGTCGCAGAATCCGCGAGCACGCTGCGCCCCGGGCGCCCCCGCACCGCCGCGCCACGCTCGAAGATGCCCGCATCGCTCGGGCAGCGGAAGAGTCCGGCGATCGCATCGGCACGCCCGCGCACATCGTTGGTCAGGTAGCGGTTGATCGGCCTCGCACCCGCCAGCACCGGTTCACGGGTGCCGCTGGTGAACTCCACACCGCCGTAATGCCAGTCCGGCAACGAGCGCGCTTGCGGGAAGAAATCCTTGTTGTCCTGCACGTACCCCTGCCAGCCGACATTCATCTGGCGCAGGTTGTTGGCGCACACCGCGCGGCAGCCGATGTCACGCGCACGGCTGAGCGTTGGAAGCAGCATCAAGAGCAGCAGCGAGATCACGCCGATGCTGATGATCAGTTCGAGCAGCGAGAAACCGGAATGGCGGGGTCGGTGCGGCACCGTGGTGGATCAGTATACCAAGCCGGCGCTTGGAATGCCAGATCGTTTCGATACCGGACGATCTACAAACAGCGTACGTCCGAAATTTAGTTTCCCAGTTCGGCAACAACATGTCGAAAAGGAACGAATCGTTCTCATGGCAGGCGCGATGCCCTCTCAGGGTGCCGTGCGGGGGGGCGCGAACAGCGCCCGCTGCCGAGCGCTTCCGCGGCCATTCGGCCCGTTGCATCGAAACTGTTCCGCACATCCTGTTCGTGAGTAAACGTCCGTTCATCCAACTGCCGGCTTGCGCGGTGTTTCGGTTTTTTACCCTCCGCGTCCCGGCTCCATTTCGGAGGTTCCGATGCGTTTGCGCCATAGCGTGGCGGGGGGGACACCACCCTCGCCGTACCGTCATCATGCGTTTGTCATGCTTTGTGCGAGCGCCGCAACAGCCGCTGCTCAGCCGCGTGTGGGGTACAGAGTTTTCTATCCGCAGCCGCCCGCGACACAGACCGCGGCGGCCTGCATCTCGGGCGATGGCCGGGTTGTTGGCGGCAACTCCATCGCGACGCGGCAGGTGGCCTCGGTCTTTGAGGTTCCTTTCTACCTGGCCTCGCCGCTTCACCTGCCGCCCGGTGAACTCGATTCCATCCCCCTCGCCGCCAACAACGACGGATCCGTTCTGGTGGGTTATTGGCAGTTCGCAACAGGTGGCGGGCAGTGGGGCTGGGTCAGCCGGGGCGGGCGGGCAGAAGAAGTAGGCCGAACCAGCGATGCATCATCGTCGATCGCGACAGACACGAGCGACGATGGGAGCATTGTCATCGGTGCGTCGTTCCACCTGGACCGCGGCCCGACGGGCTGGATGTGGACACCGGATGACGGGCTGATCCTCCTGCCGGATCGGGCGGACACGAGCGAGGTGCTTCCGCACGCGGTCTCTGGTGATGGGCGGGTCATCATCGGCATGGTGTTGCTCCGCGCCGGCGGAATGCGGCCTTTCCGTTGGACTCGCGAAGACGGCCTGACGCTCATCAACCCCGGCGCAGGCCCGCAGCAGATGATCCTCACCGATGTCTCGCGTGATGGGAGCATCGCCTGCGGCTACCGCTACGACCCGGAGACACAGCGGGCCTCGGGCTTCCGGCTCACGTTCGACGGTCCCGAGATCAGCCTGGGACGCATCGCGAACCGCCCGCCGGACCTGGTCCCCAACGCGATCTCCGCCGATGGGTCGCGCATCGTGGGCGACAACCAGGGGCGCGCCTTTGTGTGGGACATCGCACGCGGCCCGCGACTGCTGGATGAGGCACTTCATGCAGCCGGAGTGGATCTGAACAACTGGAACTTCGCCTCGGGCACCGGCATCTCGGACGACGGCACCGCGATCAGCGTGCAGACGATCTACCCCCAGCCGCCGCACGTTTCGTACGGCGGGGTCGTGTTTCTCGACGAAGGTTGCCTGGGCGACTTCAACCGGGATGGGGGCACAGACGGGTCGGATGTTGAAACATTTTTCCGCGCCTGGGAGGCCGCGGATGAGTCCGCCGATGTCAACCTCGATGGCGGTGTCGATGGGCGCGATACCGAGGCCTTCTTCCTGGCGTGGGAAGCCGGGTGCTGATTGCACGCGGCACACCACCACGCCCTCACCGAGTGGCCCGGGCGGACTTTCTCAAGGGCGCATCGGGATGAACCGGCTCCGGCCTACGACAACAGCCGCTGAAGCGTGTCGATCACGCGCTGCTCGCGGACATCGACCTTCATCACCAGGCCCATCAGGCCGCCGCTCGCGTTGGCAACCTTCTTGGCGAACTTCACCAAGTCATCGCGGAACTCGGCGAGTTCCTTGGGGCTGAGGGACTTGCGCAGTTCACCCGCGAACATGCGCCAGGCGGCACGCGAGTTCTCGTTGGGGCCGCGGTTGAGCCATTCCTTCAAGCCGGTGATCGCCTCGCCGGTCTGCGGGATGCCGACCTTGACCGCCGCGGCGAGGACCGCCTCGACCTCGCGCTTGTCGATCGAGCCGTCGGCCCAGGCGACTTCGACAAGCGGGTAGAGCTTGAACGCGGCGAGCATCTCACCCTTGAGGCTGATCTGGAGCAGGCGGTCGATCACGGCCTCGTC
>DDSA01000114.1:61672-62134 GCA_002343715.1 Phycisphaerales bacterium UBA2402
CAGGCGGTCGATCACGGCCTCGTCCTGGATGCCCGCGGCCCGCAGGTGCTCGCGGTCCACGTTGGTCTTGAAGACGGCGCGGAGTTTGTCGACCAACTCGGCGTCTTTGTTGCGGAAGTAGCCTTCCTCGAAGGACTGACCGCGGGTCTGGAATGCGTCGCTGCACATGGGGCCTGTGATCTCCGTGGGTAATGTGCCGCGCTTCTCTTCGCGGCACCGACATCATAGGTGCTTGTGCCATTCAATAAAGAACGCGGCACCGAATTCCCGCGTCTCGACGCCATCCCGGCGCTGACAACCCGAGTGCCGACCGGTGTGAATCTTCACCGCCGCGGGCCAAAGCCGGGTCTTGTTCGACGGAACGAAGCGCCTTCGATCATTCGGCTCTCTTCCGCGCCAAACGGGGTGTGACCGATCAGCGTGCGATCGTTGGATACGGCTCCCCCCCCCCCCCCCCCGAGG
>DDSA01000037.1 GCA_002343715.1 Phycisphaerales bacterium UBA2402
TACCCTCTTCCCCTACACGCCGCTCTTCCGATCGGGGGGCGACGCCGCGGCGCGGGCACGCTGCGCCGCCGAGTTCGCGGCGGCGATGAACGACGACCTGAACATCGCCGCGGCGATCGCGGCGGTGAACACATGGACGGCTTCCGTGGCCTCGCCGGGCGCGGAGGATGCGGCCCTGATGCGCACGCTCGACGGGGTGCTGGGCGTGCTCGACCTCGCCCGCCCGATGGCAACCCAGACCGACATCGGCCTCTTCGCCCCAGGCACCACCCCCGACCCCGCGGTCGAAGCCCTGCTGCACGAACGCCGCGAGGCCCGCGCTGCCAAGGATTTCAAGAAAAGCGATGCCATCCGCGACCAGCTCGCGGGCATGGGGTACGCGATCAAGGATGTCGCGGGGGGTAAGGTGGAGGTTCGTCGGGTGTAAGCAATCGATTGGGTTTGGTTCGAGTTTCTTTCTAAGAACTGAACCCGTATTTAATGCAAATTCGGTGATAAATTGGAAACTGGCCGAGAAACACCTCAACATGGTGGTTCTGTCTGTGGTATCAGATCAAGCCAGGATTGAGCGAATCGCGGAACTCAACGATTGACCCTCCACTCGACAAACGCCACGACGGTGTTCGTGCCCGGGCGCACGGACGAACTTCCCATCGACTTGACCGGGGTGCGGTGCGGGCGTGGCGATCGATTCACGTTGCAATCCCGGTATGCCAAGGGAGGCATGGGGGTCATCTGGCGTGCCCACGACGCGCTGGGCGAAGAGCGAGTAGCGATCAAGACACTTCTCAGCACGGGGCACCTCGCCGCCAAGGAAGCGTTGTTCGCTCGCGAGCAGCGGATGCAGCAACGTCTGTCGGGCGTGGCGAATGTGCCGAAGGTCGTCGAGTGCGGTCGGTTGAAAAGCACGACGGGGGTGGATCTGCCCTATATCGCCATGGAGTGGCTCTCCGACGCCAGGTCGCTGCGTTCATGGTGGTGCGGCCGGTCGTTGCAGGAAAGACTGCGGATGCTGGCAAGACTCTGCCGGGCGGTGGACAGCATCCATGAAGCCGACGTGCTGCACTGCGACCTCAAGCCGGACAACATCATCATCGATCAATCGGGTTCGCTGTGGGTGGTGGATCTGGGACTGGCCGAGTCGCGCATCAAGGGGGAGTTGGCGCACGCCGGATGGGAAATCGGCCAATGCCGCGGCACGTTCAACTACATGTCGCCCGAGCAGTGCGACCAGGCGTGTGATGCGTATCACTACACGCCGGCGCTGGATGTCTACGCGCTGGGGGTCATCGCGCACGAGTGCATCACGGGCGCGCTGCCGTACGCCGCGGTGTTGCCGCATGGCGCCTCGATCCAGCAGGCTCGCGCGATGATCCGCGCGGGGGCGGTTGTCCGCCGTCGATCGGGTGGAGTCATGCTGCACCCCGAGGTCCGCCGGGTGCTCGCCCGTGCCCTGGCGCCCGATCCTTCGTATCGTTACCAATCCGCCGGCGAGTTGGCAGAGGTTCTGGAGCGTATCGCTTCGCGGTCTCCCGTCCTGGACCGAAGGTCACTCGCGGCCTGCATCGCGGCCGGCATGGTCACCGCGCTGATGGCCTCGGTCGTCTCCCGTGAACCCAAGGTGAATGGGATCGCGGAACGCCTGATCGCGACGGGCGGCTCACGGGCGCCGCGGTGGGATCACACCCTTCTACTGACACTCGGCGAGAACACGCCCCCGGACCTGCTGGAGGAGCAACTGCGGCTGGAACCCTCGTGGGGTCTGGGTGAGTTTCAGAACGGCGATGTCGTGCAACCGCAGGCCCGACGCCCCGTGATCGCGCGGCTGATCGATGCGCTGCGTGAACGGGAGGCTTCGGTGGTGTTCCTCGATATGGACTTCGCGCACCACCCCGGCAGCAGGCCCGAACTCGCGCTGATCCTGAGAGAATCCATCGAACGGTTCGAGGCCGGCCCGGGCCGCGTCGTCATCGGCGAGTTGGGCCTGCCCCGGTCCGTGGAACACACGCTCATGGACCCCAACCTGCACCCCCACCAACGCGCGTGGGGGCTGATCAGCGGGAGCCTCCCGTTGGATTCAACGCTCGTGCGGATGGACGTGCTCTTCAAGCCCGAACACGGCGCGGTCATCCCGTCGGCGGCGCTGCGGGCGGCCGTCGAGTTGATCCGGCCCGGAGAGTCTCCACGGTTTGAACTCGCACCGACCGGTGATCGCGCGACTGTCCGATTCGAGGACGGCACGACGCTCGCCATGGGCGGGATCTCCACGGTGTCGGGGCGGGACATGCTCTCGCGGGAGTCTGGTTCACCGCCGGGATCGCTCCGC
The DNA here is from genome assembly GCA_002343715.1 of Phycisphaerales bacterium UBA2402. Taxonomy (GTDB): domain Bacteria; phylum Planctomycetota; class Phycisphaerae; order Phycisphaerales; family UBA1924; genus UBA2402. The sequence continues at coordinate 2,327 of DDSA01000037.1, forward strand.
GATGTCCGGGAAGGCGACCATTTCGCCGAAAAGATGATCCTGCTGCTCGCGCGCTCGGAGATCGATGCCTGCACGCTCGACGTGACCGAGTTTCTGCGGCTGCCCGTTCCCGCGGCTAAGTCGCTGGTGCGGGGACGCGCGGTGGTCGTCGGATTCACAGACAACCCCGACGACGTCCACACGCTCGCCGATGGCGCGACCTACGGCGGCTATGAAGTCCAATCGATGCTCATGGAGCAGATGGTCCGTGCGCTGAAGGGTCAGCGCGGCGCCGGCCCTCTGCACGCGTCCTGGGCGCATCACGCCGCCGCCTGGATCGTGATGGTGACGGCGGGCGCGTGGCTGGGACGCCTCGTGTCCACTCGGCGGCGAACCGGGAACGAACTCCACCAGATGAAACATTTCTCGCTCATCATGATCGGCGCGGCCCTCGCGTGTCTCCTGGCGTGCCTGGTGTCGCGGCAGCTTTTCTACATGATGGGTTGGATCTGGAATCCGCTCGCGGGGATCGCGGGCGTCTTTGTAGCCGCGGGCGCTTCGGGCGCTGCGCCGTGGCTGATGACCGGGCGCCCTTCGGAGACGCGATCATGACGATGTTGCAACGTGTCATCCTGGTTGTCGTGCTGAGTCTCGCGCCGCCCACTCTCGCCCGGCAGGACGGCGAACCGGATCAGCCCGCATTGCCGGTGCAGGGAATCGAGGCCACGAACCTCCAGACCAGCAAGGATCATTCGCTGCGGGTGTTCCCCACCGACCCCGTATCCCCGCCCTCGCCGTACTCGGGGTACCAACTCTTCTTCGGCGCGTTTACAAGCCCGAATGTGCTCGTGGAGTTCGACGCGAAACACAAGACGGATCCGGCTACCGGGGCCTTCGCCGCGGCCGCTTCGTGCACCGTGAATCACGGGTGGGCGATGTCGATCCGGCTGCCGGCGCACCCGCCGATCCGTTCCAGGCGGATCTCCACCGGCTCAACGGTTCCCAACATCGTCAAGGCCACGGCTGTCCTTCAGGACAACGGCGAGAATCCCCCCGCTGCAATCCTCGCTCGGCTGCAGCGAGAAGCCGAAAACACTCGCCAGCAAGGTGCCGACGCCACGACGGACCTGAGTGTGATCCGCGCCCTCACGATGTCGTCCCCGACGGCGTGCAAGCCCGCCTCGCACACATCCTGGTCGCCCGTGCCGCTGCAGCCCGCGGACTCCCAGAACCCCGGGGCGGTCGTGCTGGTTCACGCCGATGATGAGAAGAAAGTTCACACCGTCTTTGTTCTGCACACCGGCACCACGCCCGGGGCCATCTCTTTCTTCGGGAGTGATGCAAACAACACCCCCAATCCCAACAAGGTCGTTCAACTCGCCTCGATGCAATACGCCTCATTCAATACCACAACCGCCTCTTGGGGTCCGGTCAAGGTCATCTCTGACGTCGGTCAAATGCGCAATAACGACATGGACGCGTATAACATTCTGATCTACGTACAGGCCCAGACGGGTGTCTGTTGCTTTGCACCATGAATTAAGCAGCGTCCGATACCGTTGAGTTCGTGCGCCGTTCCTCGAATAATCTCCATAGGCATCGGCGCGTGTCGCCACGCGCCGATGCCGCGACCGTTTTCATGGGAGGGTTCGATGCGCGGGTTCTTGTGCATGATCGTCTCGGCGTTGAGCGCGTGCTTCGCACCCGCCCAGACCGCCTTCACCTACCAGGGCGAACTCACCGTCGACGGCGCTCCCGCGCAGGGCCTGCACGACCTTCGCTTCCGCTTGTACGACTTCGTCGGCACGCAGGTGGGGTCGACGCTCTGCGCCGGCAACGTCCCCGCCGCCGGCGGCGGTCAGACCGGCAGCGACAACCCGGATGAACCCGATCAGATTCAACCCTAATAGATTGGATGCGTCCTCACGCGGGCTGTGTGCCAGCGCACCCTCCCCAACTATCATCCCACGTGCCAAGCCCCGACCCGGCCAACACGCCCACCGATGCCCTCATCGACGAGGTCTACGCCGAACTCCGCGCCATCGCGCAGAACCGCATGAAGGGCGAGCGGCGCGACCACAGTTTGCAGGCCACCGCGCTCGTCAACGAGGCCTTCATCCGTCTCGCCGATGCCGGGCGCGATTCCTGGGCGAACAAGGCCCACTTCTTCCATGCCGCGGCCGAGGCCATGCGCCGCGTCCTCATCGATCATGCCCGTAAACGCAACAGCAACAAGCGTGGCGGGTCCGACCAATCCGCCAAGCGCGTGCCCCTCTCCGTCGTGGACCTCGCATCGGAAGAAGACCCCTCTCTCGTCGAGGACATGGACCGCGCGTTCGAGGCGCTGCAGGCTAGCGACCCCTCCGCCGCGGCGGTCGTCCGCCTGCGTCTTTTCGCCGGCCTGAGCGTTGAAGAAACCGCGTCGGTGCTGGGCATCTCCACCCGCACGGTGGACCGGGAGTGGGCCTTCGCGCGCACGGTGCTCTACCGCGCGGTCAACGGCGGAACGTGACGACATGGCCCCGCCCACCAACACCGGCGGCTACACCGACACCCACCCCCGGGTGAAGGAGTTGTTCCAGCACCTCGGCGACCTTCCCGCGGAACAGCGCGAGCGGGCCGCCGCGGAACTCTCCGGCAACGATGAAGCGCTGATCCGTCACGTCATGGGGATGCTGGCCTCGCAGAGTCAGGGTGTGCGGTTCCTCGGCGGCGTGACCGTCGAGCCTGATCCCGTGCTTTTGGGCGAAGAGCGCGAGATCGGGCCGTACAAGTTGCTCCAGCGCATCGGGGAGGGGGGGTTCGGCTCTGTGTATATGGCCGAGCAGACCGCCCCCATCCGCCGCCGCGTGGCCCTGAAGGTCATCAAACTGGGCATGGACACCCGCCAGGTGATCGCCCGGTTTGAGGCGGAGCGCCAAGCCCTGGCGATGATGGACCATCCCAATATCGCCCGTGTTCTCGATGCGGGTGAAACCGCCGCGGGACGCCCTTTTTTCGTCATGGAACTCGTGCGGGGCATCCCCATCACCGAGTTCTGCGACACGCACAACCTGCCGGTTCGCTCCAGGCTGGAACTCTTCCGCACGGTCTGCGCCGCCGTGCAGCACGCCCACCAGAAAGGCGTCATCCACCGCGACCTCAAGCCCAGCAACATCCTCGTGGCCATGAGCGACACGGGCGGCGGGAGTCCACACCCCAAGATCATCGACTTCGGCATCGCCAAAGCCACCAGCGGCGCCCTGACCGACCGCACGCTCTATACCGAGCACCGAGCCTTGATCGGCACGCCCGAGTACATGAGCCCCGAACAGGCGGACCTCAACGCCCTGGACATAGATACTCGTTCGGATATCTACTCCCTCGGCGTGCTGCTCTACGAACTGCTCACCGGCTCACCGCCTTTCGATGCGGGGCTTCTGCGCTCGGCTTCGTTCGCGCAGATGCAGCAGATCATCCGCGAATGCGAGCCGGAGCGCCCCAGCACGCGGGCGCTGGGCCGCCGCACCCGCGGCGGAACTTCACGGGCCTCATCCCCTCCTCGCCCGCCGGCCCCCGCGGCATCGCCCCCCGTGCTCCCCGGAACTTCCGCGCAGACCCGGGAGCAGATCGCCCGCCAGCGCGGCACCGATCCCGCCGGCCTGTCGCGGCTGCTCCGCGGCGAACTCGACTGGATCGCGCTGCGCTGTCTCGAAAAAGACCGCACACGCCGTTACGAAACCGCCAACTCGCTCGCCCTGGACATCGGCCGTTATCTCGCGCACGAACCGGTCATCGCCGGCCCGCCCAGCACGCTGTACACGCTCCGCAAACTCGTCCGGCGCAACCGGGGCGGTGTCCTCGCGGGGACGGCGCTGCTCGCCACGCTCATCGGCGGGTTCGTGTTCGCGTCCATCGGCTTTGCCACCGCTTCCCGCGAGCGGGATGAGAAGGCCGCGGCGCTCGAGCGAGAAACAGACGCGCGCGCCGCGGCCGAACAGGCCCGCGAAGACGCCGACCGCAACGAAAAGGCGGCACGACGGCTGGCGTACCGCGCGGGCATCTCCGCCGCGGGCGCGGCCGTCGCCTCGCGAGACACCGGAGCGGCGATGCACGCCCTGGACGAAACCCCCGCGGAACTCCGGGGTTGGGAATGGCGGCACCTGCGTTTTCTCGCCGATGACAGCCTGCTCACGCTCCGAATCGCAGCGCCCTCCGAACGAATCCGGGCACGCTTCATCGACCCGCGCCGCATCGTGGCGATGGACGGTGAGGGTCGTGTCGGGATCTGGGACGCACGCTCTGGAACCGCGGACGGTACACTGCCCGGCCGGTACGACACGCTCTGCGCCGATCCCGCGGCGGGCTTGTTCCTGCTCGCCGGCGAGAGCGAACTCGCCGCGTTCGACGCCGCGACACACCGGGAACTCTGGCGGCGCAAGGGGATAGGTGTCGCGGGTCCCGATGCGCTCGGGGATGATGGTCGCCTGGTGGCCCTGCTCAACCCCGCCCGGGATGGGTTCGTGCTGCTCGACGCCCGCACGGGCAAGGAGATCGGTTCCGTTGCCGCAGGCGACCGCACGTCCACCCCGCCGCGCTGGATCGCGGGCACGGATCGGTTCTACTACAAGCCCGATGCCCGGCACGGGTACCGATCCGTCGTGGGCCGAACCGGTGTCGCGACGGACGTGCACGCGCTTACTCAGACCGGATACGAACTCAACGCCGGCGCGGCGTGCCTGGTGGGGACCGGCCATCTCGACATGCTCCTGTTCAGCGAGCGCACGGGCGAACTTCTGCGGCGCGTGCCCCTTCACGGCGCTCGCGGCGTCGAAGTCGTCGCGGGCGGCCCGGGGTTATCGACGTTCGTCGGGGCCGATGATCGCGGCCGCATCACCGCGTGGCGCGCGGACCAGGGCGACAAGGCCGAGTTCTCGCTCTCCGGCCTGGTCGGTGCGCCCGCATCGATGACTGTTTCTCCCGATGGTCGGCTGCTGTGCGTGGCAACGCGAGGTGGAGAACTGAAAGTCTGGTCGCTCGACGACTCGCCCGCGATGCTGCGCGGAGCGCGCACCCTCGCCAGCCCGGTTAGTTCGGTCGCGCTGGTTGATCCGCCTTCCCTGCTGGTGACGGGCGATTGGGGGTACGTCAGCGCCCGAGACTCGCAGACCGGGGAAATCCGTTGGGGCCGCTTTGTCTCGCGGCGGCCCATCTGGTCGCTCGCCGGCGCTCGCGATGGCGCCGCCGTGCTGGCCGCCACCACGCGGGGATCGGCGGCCAACAGCGCCATCGCCGAATCCGTGCTCCTGCTCCTGGGAACCGCCGACGGCGCCCCGATCGGGCCCGCGCTGAACACCCCCGCCACGCTCACACTGGTGGCCCCCGGCTGGAAGCCCGGCGAATGGATCACCGGCGATTTGAGCGGCGACCTGATCCTCCGGTCCGGCGATGATCTCGGCGAATCGATGCGCATCAATACGGGAGGAGCGATCCGCTGGATGGCCGCCGCGGCCGGATCGGATGCGCTCGCCGTGGTGCGAGAATCCCCGGGCGGTCTGGTGCTGGAGACTTGGACAACATCCCCGCCGGCGAGAAGGGCGACCCTGGGAGACGTGAACGGGTTCGTGACGGGGGCCGTGTCGGGGGATGGTCAACGCTGCGTCGTGCTCGACCGCGGCCGCGGCGTTCTGGTCTTTGCATCGGACCGCGCCGGCCCGATCTGGGAAAGCGCCGCGATGCTGGCGGCGTGGCCGAGTGTCTGCTTCGCGGATAGCGATCGGCGGATCCTGCTCGATGCCGGGTTCTCTTCCTTGACGATCCTGGATGCCGTGAACGGCGAATCCTGCGGGGACCTGCCTCTCACCGGGGGCGACCACCGCCTCCTCCTGTTCGATGAGGCGCATCGGCGCCTGCTGATCGCGTACACCAACGCCGGATTCTCGGCCATGGAAACCGAAGAGTCCTGGAGGGCCGTCAACGGCCCCGCCGTGTCGGAACGGTCGCTTCACCTGCTCGCCCGACGACAGTCTCTGAACGAAGCGCACCGACTGATCGAAGACCGCATCGCGGGGATCGACGGTCTATCGCTCCGCGTGACCCCCATCCCGCCACTTGCATCATTTTCACCGGACATCGCCGTCCTTGTGTCGGAGCAACTCGCGACCCGGCGCGACAACTTCAACTCCCTCAACAACGCGGTGCTCTTCGTCGTGCTCGGAAGGGACTCTCCGCCGCGCCAGTGCCGCGATGCCGTCCGCGTGATGGAGTACGTCTGCCGCGAACAGCCCGGTGAACACTCGTATATGAACACACTCGCCACAGCGCACTACCGCGCCGGCGATCTGCGGGCCGCCGAGACGCTCTTCGAGCAGTGCGTTGAACTCAGGATCTCGAGGGGGCTCGCCCCCCACCCCATCGACCTGATCCTGCTTGGCATGATCGCGGGCAAGCGCGGCGACAGCCGCGAGAGCGCACGGCTCATCGCCGATGGCGTGAAGCAGGCCGAGGATCAGGGCCTGACCCGGGACCGCGAATACCAGATCTGGCTCTCCGAGGCCCAGGCCGGCCGGGCGGAGTGACAAGAACAACGCCGCAACGCGCGCCGGGAACCGCCCCCGTCGCCGTTGCCGCTCCTACCCGTTCCCGAATCGATGAGTGCGCCCCGACCGCCGGGACCAGTTCGCACAGCACCCCTCGGGCGGCGGCTTCAAAATAATGCGATCCGCGTGGCGTACTCCGCCCGGCGTTGCGCCTGATGTGACATCACGGTACCCGCGTCTTTGACACGCACACCTTTTCAGGAGTACATCCATGCGACTGTCCGCACCGACCCGCCGTCTTCTTGTCTCCGCGCTGCTCGCCGCCTGCGCCGCCACGGCGACCGCCTTTCCCACGGATACCGCCATCACCTATCAGGGACGTCTGACCCATGCAGGCGGTGAGTCCGTGATCGTCACGAGCGATATCCGATTCACGCTCTTTGACGCCGCCACCGGCGGCTCGGCGCTCTCCACGCTTCAGGCGTTGGACGTGCCGCTGGACGATGGACGATTCGCCGTCGAACTGGACTTCGGCGCCAGCGCGTTCCGCGGCGAGGCCCGCTGGATCGGCGTTGAAGTCCGTTCGCCCGCGGGAAGCGGCGACTGGGTCACGCTCTCCGGCCGCCAGAAACTGACCTCCACGCCCTACGCGCTGTACGCACTCAACGGCACCCCCGGACCACAGGGAACGCAAGGACCGGAAGGTCCGCAAGGCCCCGAAGGACCACAAGGCCCCACCGGTCCTCAAGGGCCTCAGGGCCTTCCCGGTGCCCGGGGTCAGGATGGACCACCAGGCCCCGCCGGACCCCAGGGGACGCAAGGCCCGGCCGGTGCCTCGCCCTTCACGCTTTTCAACGGCGATGCACTCTTTGACGCCGGCAACGTGGGGCTTGGAACCCACTCGCCCATCAGCCGACTGCACGTCTCGGGTCATGTGACCGTCGACAACGCGGATGTCTTCCAGTCCTTCAACACCAACGGCAATCTGGAAGGCTGGATGTGGCCGCGCTGGTATGACAACTGGATGTACACCAACTACGGCACCGCCGGTTGGCGCATCCGCAACGGGGCCAACCAACTGGTGATGGGCATGTCGGCCAACGGCGGCGTCGGCATCGGGACCGATGCCCCCACCGGCCCGCTCCAGGTGGCCGCGGCGGGTCTGGGCGTCATGATCGGGCCGGGGAACAACTCCAGCGGGAACACCCAGTTGACGCTGGGCACCAGCGCCGCGACCAACGGCTACGCCACCATCCAGGGAATCAAGACCTCCGGTTCGCTCTTCGGGGACGTCGTCATCAATCAGATCGGCGGCAATGTCGGCATCGGGATCGTTCCGTCGGGTGCACGGCTCCACGTCGCGGGCGCTCTCCGCCTCTCCGGCGACATCCTTCAGGAGAACACCAACACGCTCTCCGCCAAGAACGCACAGGGCGTCGCCGAGACGTGGATGTGGCCGCGTTGGACAGATAACTACATGTACACCAACATCGGCGCCAACGGCTGGCAGATCCGCTCCAACTCGAACGTACCGCTTCTCCAGATCGACCCCGACGGCCGGGCGCAGCACTGGGGCTCGGGCACGACCGGCACATGGCTGAGTCTGTCGAACAGTTCCGCGGGGGGGCGCAACTGGAGCATCGTCTCTTCCGGCAGCGGCAACGGAGAGGGCGCGGGCAAACTCCTGTTCTACAACGATGCGCACGGCGCCATCGTCCGAATCGCCGCCAACGGGCTGCTCACCTGCGCGGCCCTCGAACTCACCGGCGGCGCCGACCTCGCCGAGCCGTTCGAGGTGGCCCGCGGCGAAGTCCTCCCCGGCATGGTCGTCACCATCGACGAACTCAGCGAGGGCAAGGTCGTCGCCTGCTCCACGCCGCTGGACCGCAGAGTCGTGGGCATCGTTTCCGGTGCGGGCGGCATCAAGCCCGCCCTCACCCTCCGCCAGGAAGGCTCCACCGCCGACGGCACCACCCCGGTGGCGCTCACGGGCCGCGTCTACTGCATGGTCGATGCCGATGCCGCGGGAGCGATCCGTCCGGGAGACTTCCTGACCACTTCTTCCACACCTGGCCACGCGATGCGGGTCAACGACCTCGCCGCGGCGCAGGGCGCGATCATCGGCAAGGCACTCGCCGGCGTCGATCGCGGCACGGGCATGGTCCTGGTCCTGGTCAATCTTCAGTAGGTCCCGCGGCGCTGCCCCGATTCGAGCGCACTCCCCCCTCACACGACCCACCCCGAGAAACACCGATGAAACACCTCTTCTCCATCCTGGCGCTCTTCGCCGTCACGTCCGTGAGTTCCGGCCAGATCTTCGGGCCGGACCCCGACAAGCCCGATACAGACCCGCAGGAGATGCTCGACGCCATCATCAGCGCGCCGGCGGACGATGATTGCGGCACGATCGTGGATCCGCAGGCCGTGCTCTTCGAGCAACGACTCCGCGCTGAAGGATTCTTCGACCGCGGGTACGGTGCGCGGACCGGCAACTACGCGGTCATCCGCGTCGCCATCCGCGTGGTGGTCCGCAACGACGGCTCGGGGGCCATCAGCGGCACGAAGTTGCAGCAGTTCTTCGACTTCGCCGCCCCGCGCCTCGCCGAAGCGGGGATCATCCTGGCCCCGATGTACGGCATGTACATCTACAGCGATACGTTCTATACCCCGCCCAACAGCGCCACCGTCAGCGAACTTCTGGTCCACGACCCCGTCCCCAACGCGCTCAACATCTACTTCACCGGCAACCCACCGGGCATCAACGGGTTGGCCAGTCTTCCCTTCGGCAACGGCGGCGTGGTCATGCGCAACGGCGCACCGCTGAGCACGTTCGCCCACGAGGTCGGCCATTACTTCGGCCTGTACCACACCCACGAAACCGGTTTCGGCGCCGAGTGCGTTGCGCGGAACAACTGCGGCAACACCGGCGACCTCCTCTGCGACACACCCGCCGATCCAAACCTGAGCGCCAGCGTGAACAACGCCTGTCAGTACACCGGCACGTTCACCGACCCATGCCAGGGTACCGCCTACGCGCCCTACACCAACAACATCATGAGTTACGCGCAGAACCGTGACTGCCGCACGGCCTTCACGCCCGGCCAGATCGCACGCATGAACTCATTCCTCACGTACCACACGCGGATCGACAAGATCATCCGCACCACCGACTGCCCGAGTGTCTTGTACGTGGATTCCAACGGCGGCGGCGCTTCCAGCCTCCCCATCGGCACCTGGGTGCGCCCGTACACGGACCTGGGGAACGCCGTCGCGGCGACCGCGGGCGGCGGTTGTTCACGCATCGTCTACCTCCGAGTCGGGCCGACCCAGTATCTGGAACCTTCCCTGAACGGCCGGTGCATCATCACCACAGCGCCGGAAGGGGCCGGCAGCGTCTTCATCCGAAGGCCTTGAGGGTTCTCCACCCTCCGAGCGCTCCAACGCTCCGCACGCCGCGGGTCCGATACCGACCGCGGCGTTTTTCATGCGCGGGATAATCTCTTGACGTAGGGCGCGGGGTGCATCGCTTGCCGGTGTGCCGCGCTCGCCAGGAGGAGCCGTACGCATGCGTCAATCCAGAGTCGTTCCTTTCATCTCGGCGTTGATGTGCCTCTCGTGGGGCGCACCCGCCCAGACCGCCTTCAC
>DDSA01000119.1:0-3640 GCA_002343715.1 Phycisphaerales bacterium UBA2402
GGTGTGGCTGCCGCTGGCGGACCTCATGACCGCGACCAAGCGCGAAACGATTTCGTGCGTGGTCCTCACGCTCGATCCGTACAACGAAGAGACGGGCGAAGGGGCCGAGTTCGGCGATATCGCGGCCTTTACCAAGACGCGACCCGACCTTGAACTCGTGCCCATGACCGAGCGCGAGTACTACGGCAAACTCGCCAACTTCTTCGGGCCCATCAAGATCGTCGCGTGGGTGACGGCGGGGCTGATCGCCGTGGGCGGGCTGTTCGGCGGGCTGAACACGATGTACGCCGCGTTCGCCTCGCGCATCCGCGAACTGGGCACGCTGCAATCCATCGGCTACCGGCGCACAGCGATCGTCTGGTCGATGATCCAGGAATCGACGTTGGCCACCGCGGCGGGCGGGCTCATCGCGTGCGCGATCGGCGTGTTCGTGCTTGATGGTCTGGCGGTGCGGTTCTCGATGGGGGCGTTTGGGCTGAAGATCGATGAGACGGTGATCGGGCTGGGACTGCTGACGGGTTTGGCCCTGGGCGTCGTGGGCGCGTTGCCCCCGGCGATTCGGTGCCTGAAGCCGACGATCCCCGTCGCGCTTAAGGCGGTGTGATGGTGAACGGAGACGCCGTTGCGACAAGTGCCGCGCGGTGAAGAGTGTCCAAGATTGCTTACGAGGAGTTTTGATATGAAAGCGACGATGACGCGGATGACGGATTCGATCAAGGCGATGACGATGGCCGCGATGCTGATCGCGGGCGCGGCGGGCGTGGGTGCGTTCACGCCCACGGCGGCCATGGCACAGGTCAAGAGCGTCGCGGACGTGAAGACGCTCATGAAGCTCGAACTCCCGGCGAATGCGATGGAGATCACCGCCGCGATGAAGGTCGCGAAGGTGGGCGAGACCATCACCGTGCGCGGCAACGTGGCGATGTCGAAGGACGCCTTCGTCGAGAACCGCTCGATGTTCACGCTGGTGGACGAAACGACCCGCAAGGGATGCTGCCCGCCCTCGGACAAGTTGCCCGACACCGCGTGCGACATCCCGGCCGAAGGGCGAGCGACGGTGCAGATCGTCAGCACGAACGGCAAGCCGCTGCGGGCGGGGCTGAACGGCGAGCACGGGCTCAAGCCGGGTGCGGAGGTGTTCGTGATCGGCAAGGTCGAGACCGCCAACGGCACCGACGCGCTGGTGCTCACCGTGGTTTCGATGCACGTGCCAAAGGCCCTGCTGCCGACAGGCTTCTTCGTCGATAAGCAGCCGGAGAATGCCAAGGACGTCTCAGAGGCTCGTAAGGCCGGAACGCTCAAGGCCGGTGACGAGGTCGTGCTTCGCGGCCGCATCGGTGGAAGCAAGGAGCCGTTCGTGAACGGTCGAGCCGTTCTCACGCTGATGGGCCGAGGGCTCAAGGCCTGCAACGAAAACCCAGACGACAAGTGCTCCAAGCCCTGGGACTACTGCTGCGAGACCAAGGAGGACATCCTCGCCAACTCCGTGACCGTGCAGGTGGTCGATGCCAAGGGGCAAATCCTCCGCACGGACATGAAGGGCCGCCGCGGGCTGAAGGAACTCTCCGAGATGGTCGTGGTCGGCAAGGTCGCCTCGGCGGACGGCAAGGCCGTAGTGGTCAACGCGACAGCGGTCTATGCCACTCCATAACCGTTGTTCGCCAACCAAAGTTGATTGTGTCGAGCACGGTTCTCCTCGACCCACGTGCCGGCGAACAGGTGCGCCGCCAGGAGGAACTCTCCGGCGTCCGGATTCGACTTCGACTCTCCGACCGTCGGGTGGAAGTACGCGGGCGGGTAGAGAACCACGTCGTCATACTGGGTAACCACACGGGCGAGCAGCCCGGGCCCTGCTTGATCGCCCACGTACCTGCGAGCGAAGAACGACTCTTCGATCATTGCGACCATGTGCCACATCGCGGGGTGGTTGGCCGGAAAGCCCATCGCCGCGTTGGAGACGATGTCGAGTTGCTCGCATGCGGCCCACGCCCGTACTTCGGGCGGGCACATCTCGTCGAGCGGACGGATCGGCTTCACGTCGGTGTCGAGGTAGACGCCGCCGAAGCGGGCCAGGAGTTCCAGCCGCAGGATGTCCGAGCGCATCACGCAGCCAGGTGTGCCTCCGACGTTGCCGCAGGCCGCCCATGCGTTGCGGTTGAGGATCGACGGCAGGTTGTCGTCGGTCCACAGCCGCATCTCCCAATGCGGGTTCGTCTCGCCGAAGCGCCGCCGCCAGCGCCGCTGGTGCAGGGGCATCGCACCCTTGCCCAGCCAGATCTGGTGCAGGACCCGCGGGATCGGGGTGGCGGTTGCGGTGGTGCTCAAGCCGCGACCTCCGCCGTCTTACCGGTCACGAACCCGAACGCCCCGCCGTGGGCCTTGGCGGGTTCTTCAGCCTGCTCGAACAGAGCCCAGTGGAACGGCACCACGTCGCGGAAGTGTCCGTGGTCGCGGACGACGCGGGTGAGGAACCCCGGCCCGCTCTGATCCCACACACCGCGATAGACCAGCACCGAGTGCGGCAGGTCGCGGATCGCGTGCCACAGCATCGGGTGATTCCGCGTTGCGCCGAGCACCGACGGCGAGAGCATGTGCGGACGACTCGCACCGTGGCTGGCGATCGTCGAGCAGAATGCGCCGACGCCGGCGACGAGCTCATCGAGCGGACGCAGCGGCAGGCGATCGGGATCGACGAACACGCCGCCTTCGCGGGCGAGCACTTCGTAGCGCAGGAGGTTGAGCCGCGCCGCCGACGCTGCGGGCTCGCTGAGGTCCAGCGTCTGATGCCACTGATCGTGGTTCAGGATCGGCGGCCTGGTCTCGAGCGTGAACGTGATGACGTCCCACTCGGGGTGCAGCGTCTGCCATGCGTGCTTCCACGCAGCAAGCCGCTGACGGTCCGGGGATTCGGACAAGTCGGCCGTGTAGATGACCTTCGGGATCACGCTTTCACCTCCTCTTCGATGCCACTGCTCAATCCACTCTGCTGCCACTTCGCGGGAGGCACGCCCTCCATGCCGCCCTCGATGAACGACGATGCACCCTCACCGAGCGCCACCGACTGCTGGGCGCTGCCGGACCCCGAGCCGGAACCGGGAGGGCCGGAGCCGCTCTCGCTTCCGCTGCCGCTCGATGAACCAGACGAACTGCCAGATCCCGACGAGCTCCCCGAGCTCGACATGGACGAGCCGCTGGACTTGCCGCTGCCGGAACCCGACCCGCTGCCGCTGGAGGAGCCTGATCCGGAGCCAGAACCGGACCCTGAACCAGAGGCCGATCCCGATCCAGTGGCCTGCGTCGCGGGCATGTCGTTGTGGACCCACACGCCGTCGGCCAGGAAGACGTTCAGACCGGGCACATGCACCGCGACCGTGGTGACGCGATCGCCGGCGCGGCTGATCGTCTCGACGCGCTCTTCACTGAGGTCGTGCCGCACGAGGTAGTCGCCGACGAGTACGAACTCCGCCGACACGAACCCGACCTCATCTCCGCGGCGCAGGAGCACGGGGTGCTCGGGCGTGAGCCGCAGGCGACCGTTGATGGTGATGAACCCGTTGTGCGTACCGACTTTGACGCTGGCCACAAAACCGGTGACGGGCGTGAGGACCGCCTCGGCCCGCTGACGCAGCCACTGGTACTG
>DDSA01000119.1:3894-4048 GCA_002343715.1 Phycisphaerales bacterium UBA2402
CGCCACGTCGAGTGCCGCGATGCGATCGCCCGGCTTGAGACGCTCGATCGGCACGGTCTGGCCCGAGGCCAGCCGAACCGGCGTCCCGGCCAGCACACAGTTTGACCCGGGTCCCGAGCCGCCGGGGCCGGAACCACCCGGCCCGCTTCCCCCA
>DDSA01000165.1:0-71341 GCA_002343715.1 Phycisphaerales bacterium UBA2402
TGCTCGCGCTGCTGATGCTGGTGGCCTGTGCGGCCTCCTTGTATCTAGGAACCAAGGCGTCTTTGCTCCATCAGGTTCCGGTGACGAAGGCGGCGAACGTGCTGGCGGATCGGGCAGAAGAAATGCTTGAGTCGCTGGGTTTCTCTGCGTCAACGCCGTACAAGGCCTACGCCTATGACCTGTACGAAGAGTACCTGGATCTGATCCGGCACGCGGACAAAAGCCCGAGCCGGTGGAACCGGCTCGCCCTTTCACGCCCTGCGGCGATCGATTTTTGGTATCGTCAAAGCCCGAGGCCTCTGCTGGCGGTGGCGAGCGACCAGCGTGTGACGGTGTACGACCCCCCGTTCACGACTCCGGGCATGATCACGATCCGGCTCGATCCGCGGGGACGATTAAGACAGTTGGACTACTTCTCACCGGCGGAACAGGTGACATCCGTGGTTTCCACCCTGCCCAGCCCGCCCCGTCCGGCTGCGATCGTCGATTCTTCGGGCAACCTGGACGCCGCTCGCGTGCTCCTCGCGGCGGGCCTGTTGCCAGAGCAACTCACGCCCGAGCGGCCCATCCGAATTCCTCCCGTCTTTGCTGATACACGACTCTCATGGCGCGGGGTTTACCCGGAAGCGCCCAGCGAACCGATCCGGGTCGAGGCTGCGTTCCTCGACCAGAGACTCGTGGCCTTCCGGATCGTGGAGGAAAAATGGGTAGGGGCTTCGATGGCTCAACCGAGGGACTGGACACTCTGGGAAGAGGCCGGGGAGCGTGCCTCGATGGTGGTCGAGGCGCTGGCGATACTCGGAGCGCTCGTTCTCGCGTGGCGCAACCTCCGACTCAAGCACGGCGACCGAGAGGGGGCGCTCCGAACCGCGGCGGTGATGTTCGCCGCCACGCTTCTGTCACGCATCTTTCTGGCCACGCCTACCAAGTCATTGCCGGAGGACCTTGTGGTTGTCGGGCGAGCGGTCGGTCTCAGTTTGCCGGTGGCGATCTGGTTCTGGTTGTTCTACATCGCGCTCGAGCCGTATCTCCGACGCTTATGGCCGGAGGTGCTCATCTCCTGGTCACGTCTCGTGGCCGGCGGCTGGAAAGACCCGTTGGTCGGACTGCATGTGGCGGTGGGAGGTCTTGCGGGCATCCTCTGCTCCGTGATCGCCTACGCCCACAGACTCAGCGCCCCATTGATCGGTGTGCCCCCGGGGGTACCCTGGATTGATCCCGAGAGGGGCGTGCTGGTATTAGGCGGGCCAGTACCGGCCCTCGGTGTGGCATTCGGGATTCTTCCATACGCCGCGAGATTCGGGGTGGCGTTCTTGCTCGCGCTCGTCATCCTGATGCTGATTTTCCGTAAACGCTGGCTCGCCGCGACAATCTACGCGGCGGTGCAGACGACGCTCTGGATGCTCTCACGCGGCGATAGCCCCGCTTCCTGGATCTTCATGGCCGCGGTCGCCTCCATCAGCACGCTGGTGGTAGTCCGACTGGGTTTGCTGGGCTTGGTTTCAGGCGTGTTGTTCTTTATCGCGACCAGCACGTATTCATCAACCTTCGACATCGGTCGCTTCTACTCAACAACGACCGTGGTCGCTCAGGTGGCGCTCCTCACGACCTTCGGGCTTGGGCTTTCACTCGCGGCGGGGCTGCTGGTCGCGCCGTACCGCGGCACGGCCGGTACCACGTCCGTAGTGCGGATCGGCGGATCACGGGTCGTATGACAGAAAAGCCATAAGTTGCGCCTGTCTGATGTGCGTCAGGTCGCCATACGCGGTTATGCGGCTCAAGCGGCACCACGTTCCTATTGATACGTGGGTGTGCCGAGCTCACAGGGCGATGGCATGGAACAGGAATCGCCAGGAACCGGTGCCCGAGTTGATCAACGATCGCTCAACTCCGCTGCCGCGATGTCCATCAACTCTTTGATCGTGAACCGCACGCTCAGAATAAACGGCTGCTCGTTGGGTATCCACGTACCGTACGTTGTCGAGACAAATGTGCCGTCGGGCAGGCATTCCAGCCCGGCGTACGCGCTGTCCCACTTTGTATGGTTGTCCTTGAGACGGACAAAGTACGTGCGTGCCTGGTTTGTGGAGAGAAGCGGATCCGGCCGCTCTTCGGGGACGAACGATTCCAAAGCAGCAAGGTCGTCCCAACGCCCGATCCAGACGACCCAGTCACCTTGCCACGGATCCCCATCGGCCATGCAGCGAAACGTAATCGCCAGTCTGCCGTTGGTGGTGGCGTCGTAGGCCGCGATATGTCGATCCCCGGTCAGGAACCACGGCAGTTCTCTGGGAGTGGTCCAGGCTCGGCCCTCATCCTTGCTGAACATCGCATGCGATCGCTTGACACGACGGTTCTCACGAAGCAGCAAAGCCCACGCCGTTCCGTCCGGCGAAACAACGACGCCCGGTTCGCAGAGATGGACTTCGGACCCGCTCCAGATCGTTCGAGGGGGAGTCCAGGAGTGTCCTTGATCCCTTGATTCAATCTGGTGAAGGGTAAAGACACCTGTCGCTTTGCCCCCTTCGCGGATGAATCGACCATCATCATGAAAATACGCGATCAGCGTTCCATCTGTTCTTCGCGTCATCCCTCCCATGGCAACGATGCCGCCGAAATCCCCGATACTCGACAACTGGCTCCAAGCCCGCCCCGAATCGGTCGAACGGGCGGTCCGGATGGGAAAGAGACCCGAAAAGAGCAGAATCTCGCCTCCGCCGATGTTGAACAGAGTCGGCGTTTCCTTGCTTGTTGACCATGAGTCCGGCACGGGGAGTCGTTCGCTCCAAGAGAGCCCACCATCGTCGCTGCGCTTGAGAATGATCTGTCCTTCCCCGTGCCCTTTGGGATACGCGGCGAGTATCGTTCGCCGATCATCCAGCAGCACGGTTGAAACGTGCCCGAGATAGACGCCCGGTTCGCGATCGACCACCACCTGGCGATGAAGGTGTGCGTCCAGATCGATTCGTTCCGGATCCTGACCCGCGACTGAAAGAACGAAGAGGAGAACCCGCATCATGTGGGTAGTCTACGGCTGGATGAACCGCGTACGTGGCAAAAAGCAGCGATGTCCGCGCCGTCCGTCTTTATGTGCAATTTCCACGCTCGGTGGTCGCGATTCAGCCGGATACGGCGGCAACTCGCCATCGAATTCTGACCACCGCGGCCGCGGCCGCCACAACGCCAACACCAACTCCCAACCATCCGTAGTGCTGCTGCATGAAACCGAAGTAGAACATCGGACCAGCGATTACCAGTGTGGCCATGAATGCCGCAAAATCAGTACGACGTGGCGGAGCAAGGTCAGGTCGAACACACATGGCGACATACGCCGGGAAGATCAGACCGTACAAGCCCATGAAGCCGCGGTACGTAGTCTCGTTATTCACGGGCAACAAGAAGAAGAGGAGCAGCGCCGCGACGATCGCCCCGGCTCCCCCCAAACCGGAAAAAACTGAGGGTCGTGCCGCTTCATCGCGCAGGGCCGCGCTGTGGACTCCCTGTGTGTAGCCCAGTTGCAGCAGCATGTGAATCACGACAGCCCATCCGGCGAGGGTTGGGTTGGGGATCAAGCCGCCGGCCTCGACCAGCACCGGCTGGGCGTAAAGAAACGTGAAAAGGATCATGAGGAAAAAGAGTGCCCCGAAACCGATCGAGAAAGCCGCGTTCCCGGCATCACCCGGCAGTTGCTGCCGTGCGTGGTGAAATGTCAAGTCGAGGTACGGACACAGCAGGAATCCGAAAAGGCACACCGCCGCCAGCGATGCCAGCGCACCCGCATCAGGAGGGGGGCCGCCGTAGGCCCGTGGCGCCCCGGCAGCGAACCACCAGCCCATGCATACCAGGGAAATGACGTACACAAGGATGCCAACTGTCCGGCTCCGCGCGGAGCCTGTCGCCGTGTCGCCCACCAGCATGGCCGGCGTGAGAAAGACCGCGAAAATACCGATCTTGAGCAGCAGGTTTCCGCCGGTCCCGGCCAGGATCCAGATCAGAAAAAAAGTCTGGAACGCGATGGTCACGAAGGAAAACGCATGACACGCCGTACGGTGCGACGCGACAAACTTCTCCGATGCGCCGGGCCGACGAAGCACTATACCCATCGCCGCGGCACCTGCGATATTCGGGGTTGCGAAGAGCAAGAACGACCACGGCCCGAAATCCCGCATCAGTATGACGGGCAACCACATGCCGATGCACCACGTCCACGAACACGCGAGGTACGCGGCCCACGTCAATACGCTCCGGAAGGTTGGTGCCTCCATCGCGAGCATCGTACCCCGCAAGCCTCCGCGACCAATCCGACGCGGAGGAGCGGGCTACAAGTCTCGCCACCGGACGTACGCTCACTCGATATGCCGAACGATCCGGTACATGCCGTCATCGCACTGGGCAGCAATCTCGGCGACCGCGAGGGGCATGTGCGTTCCGCGGTTGTATGCCTCGCCGATCTGCCATGCTCCACCCTGATCGCGGTTTCGACCATCCGGGAAACTCAGCCGGAGGGGGAATGTCCTCAGGGTCCGTACCTCAACGGCGCGGTCCTCATCGATACTCGACTGTCGCCTCGATGCCTTCTCGATGCACTCTTCGAGATCGAGCGAGAGCACGGCAGAGATCGCCGCAGAGAGCAACGCTGGGGGCCTCGAACGCTCGACCTTGATCTCATCCTGTACGGCGACATGACTTGCAGCGAGCCGGGCCTGGTTGTGCCGCACCCGCGCATGCATCTGCGTCGATTCGTTCTCGAACCGTTGGCCGAGATCGCGCCGGGTTGGCTGGTCCCAGGCATCGGCATGACGGCGGGCGAGTTATTCATGAGAGTCACAGACGGTTCGCGGCTGCGGGATGAGGGCCTCGGGTGACATGCACGCGAGCACTCAGCCGCTGCACGCAGCTGCTGGGTGCCGGGGCCTGAGGTGAGCCTATGATTACTCGATCTTGTCCCTTCTGGCGGCAGGCACGGCCCTGTTCAATATTCAGCAAGTGACTCGCTTCCCGACGCTTCTTCCGCCCAGGTTCAAGCACCGGTATGAACCTCTGGGTAACTTGGAAGTATCGCATGAAACTGTATGTCGGCAATCTGTCGTTCAATACCACCGAGCAGCAACTCCGTGACCTTTTCGAGCCATTCGGAGTCACATCGGCGTCGCTGGTCATGGACCGTGACACCGGACGTCCACGCGGCTTTGGCTTCGTGGAATGCTCCGACAGCCAGCAAGGCAACGCGGCCATCGCGGCGATTAACGGAAAGAACATCGACGGTCGTGATCTGACGGTCAACGAAGCCAAGCCGCGCGAGTCACGTGGCGGAGGCGGGTTCGGCGGAGGTCGTTCCGGTGGTCGTGAGCGCCGGGGCGGGTGGTAAAGACCACGCCCCGCCTCAGTATCGGGGCGGCAGAGAAACACACGCAAGCAAGACTCAACGGCCCGGCATTTGCCGGGCTGTTTTGTTAGGGGGTGTATCTGCTTCGAGATTTTCTTCGACCCGACCATGCGTCACACCGAACGGTATCGCGGAGGGGCAACGATGAGTTCAGGTCTTGTCGATCTCATCATCGGTAGATGCCGAATGACCATGGACTCCGGAACGCCTGCTGTTGATCCGCTCCTGATCGGGCACGCGCACATGACTTGCGAGCCCCACGGCGGCCAGGCAACGGATGATCACGTAACTGAAATCAAACTCCCACCAGCGCAGTCCATGCCGAGCGCTCGCCGGGAATGCGTGGTGGTTGTTGTGCCAGCCTTCACCCATCGACAGCAACGCCACCACCGCGTTGTTGCGGCTTTCATCATGGCTGTCAAAGGGCCGAGTTCCCCACAGGTGGCAGACGGAGTTGACACTCCAGGTGATATGGTGGACAAGCATGATGCGCACCAGCCCGCCCCACAGAAAACCGAGGAGCAGACCCCACCACGAGAGCGAGACGATCCCGGCAATCACGGCGGGCAGCACGATACCTGTCACGACCCAGAAGATGAACTGACGATCGGCCAGCACAAGCACGGGATCGGCCTTGAGATCCGTAGCGTACTTGCCAAGCCCTTTCCCGTGCCCGGTGAAGAGCCATCCAACGTGAGCGTGCCATGCACCACGACATGTCGACCAAACACCTTCCCCCCACGATCCGGCATTTGACATGTGCGGCGAGTGAGGGTCTTCCTCCGTGTCGGAGTGCTGGTGATGTTTGCGGTGTTCGGCACACCAGCGGATCACGGGGCCCTGGACCGCCATCGAGCCGGCCGCCGCGAGCAGATAACGAAGGGGTGCAGGTGCAACGAAGGATCGGTGCGTAAAAAGCCGATGAAATCCGACGGTGACTCCCGTTGCCGAGACCAACGCCATGCCGCCCATCAGCAGCAGATACCACCCGTTGAACGCGACTCCCCACAGCAGAAGGATCGCGGCGCACAACCCGATCGGCGGGATGAGAACGGCAAAGAGATTGATGATCGCGAGTTTTCGATCCGCGGGAGATCGATCGACCGAGTAGTGTTTGAATGGGGATGCGAGTTCAGCCGCCGCCGTGCATTCCTGGAATGTGACATCCGACGGGATACGGACATCCTCGGTTGAGGTGTTCTGGTCGTTCTTCAATGGGGGCTCCGAGACGGCCAGTTGATTCGGCTGCGGCCGGAAGGCCGAGGTCGGAGCAATTGGATGACAAGGGAGTATATTCCCGCCGTGACACCCTTGACGGATGCATGCCGATCGATCCTTGGATGCGGCGTGATGGTGCGCTCCCGGCAGAACAACAACATGCGACAACATGCCGACGCACCCCGCTCAACCGCCGTACTCTTTTGGCGCAGCGTTCCCGCGATTACACTGTTTAGTCTGGCCTTTGTCTGTTTCGCTCCACCATGCTTCTGACACTCACCGCCAGTTGTCTCAAGGGCTTGCTTGTGCCTGCCGGCAAGGCGAAAAAGCCAAAACTCGACATCCTCGACCTGCCCAGGTATACGCGAGAGACACTCGGGCTGTCCGGATTCAATCTCTCCACGGACCTGCTCGTCGGGTCCGACCGTGCTCGCCTGGAGAACATCCGCGAGCGGGCCGACAGGGCCAGTTGTTCCTGCCTGGTCCTGATCGAGCCGAATCCTCAGAACTTCGGTGAGAAGGCCGAAACCGCGGCCCTCGCCGCGGCGGAACGAATGTGCAGAGTCGTCGATGCCGCCCAGATACTCGGGTGCAGCGCCGCGGCGTTGCGTGTCGCCGCGCCCGATGACGATGACGCCCTGGCGCGGGTGGCGGGCCGGCTGCGGCCCATCATGGAACGGGCCGAGAAACTTGATATCAACCTCATCCTCGCGCCGGACAAGGGGCTGACCTCCCGGCCGGAGAGAGTGACCGAACTCCTCAAGAAGGTGGGCGGCTTCCGGATCGGCACGTACCCGGATTTCGAGACCGCCGCGGGTCAGAAGGATCCGGTCGCGTACCTTCACCGACTTACCCCTTACGCCTCGGCGGTGTGCGCTTCGACCACGAAGTTCGGCGCAACGGGCAAGAGTGGGAAGGCCGAGCCTTCGCTCGAGGACCTCGCCCAGAAGAGCGACAAGGCCGTTGTTCACACCGCCTATGACCTCAAGCCGTTGGTCGAGGCGGTGACGAGCGTGGGGTACGACGGACCATTGGCGCTCGACTACCGAGGCCCGGGCGATGTCGCCATCGGGATCGGTCTCTCGCGTGACGCCATCATGAGGGCGTTGGGATTGGGACAGATCGACGATGACGAACTAGAATTGGACGACGAGGAGGACGACCTGGCGGATTCGGCGGTTGATGAGGAGTAGCGGAGTTCAGAGCCTACCGAGGAGAGTTCCGCGGCCTCTCACAGGTATCGCCGAGAGGCGTGCGGATCTCTTGACTGACGAGGAGCGGCATCATGCCCGATACAGTGCAACCCGACTCCGTGCTCGAACTTGACAATGCCCGCGTGACCCGCGCTCTCTTCCGTTCTCTGGGCAACTCACCACAGGCCTTCAACGTGTTCAGCCTTGAACAGCCCATCATCATCACGATCGACGGCCCGGCGGGCACGGGCAAATCATCCGTGGCGCGTTCCCTCGCCAAACGCCTGGGGCTTGATTTTCTTGATACGGGCGCGATGTACCGCGCCGCGGCCGCCATCTGCATCGATCACGGCATCGATCCGAACGACCACGACACCCTGGTGGAGAAAGTCGTCTCCGCCGATCTTCACTTTGATTGGGCCATCGATCCGCCGGCGATACTCGCCTGGGGCGGGCGTATCGACCGTCGGATTCGCGATGCCGATGTCACGGCGATCGTCTCGCCCATCTCCGCCATACCCGGGCTTCGACAGCACATGGTCGCCAAGCAACGCATCATCGGCCGCCAGCATCCGCGACTCGTGACGGAGGGGCGCGATCAGGGATCAATCGTGTTCCCCGACGCGAAAGTCAAGTTCTACCTCGATGCGTCGGCGAAGGTCCGCGCCAGGCGTCGGACACGCCAGTTGCTCGAGGCTGGTGTCCGCGTTGATGAGACGGAAGAACTCCGCAAGATCATCGAGCGAGATGAACGAGACATGAGCCGTGCCGACGGGCCGCTCCGCAAGCCCGAAGGGGGCACGATCGTAGATACATCGGACCTGCAGTTTGACCAGGTCGTCGCCGAGTTGGAACGCATCGTGCGGGCAAAGGCCGCGGAACCCGATTGAATCTCACACGCACGCCGTGGTGCAGACCCCGTTGACGAATGTTCGAGTCACTCCGACGTAAACAGCCCGATCGCTCACTCCCGCGCCTGCTGTTCTATGAACTCGCGTGTGCGGTCGTTCGGACCATCATCAGCGTCTTCTGGAGCGGCAAGTCGTTTCACGCCGAGCGCATCCCCGCGAACGGGCCGCTCCTCCTGGCCTCAAATCATCAGTCCTACCTGGACCCTCCGCTCATCGCTGTTCGACTCCGTCAGCGGCACGTGAACTTCATCGCCAAGGCGGGCTTGTTCAAGTTCAGGCCCTTCGCGTGGACCATCGCCTGGCTCAACTCGGTGCCGATACGCGGTGATGCCAGCGACACCGCGGCGATCAAGGAAGTGGTGGCACGGTTGGAGCGTGGCGAACCGGTGCTCATCTTCCCGGAAGGGGCCCGCACCCCGAACGGGTCCATCGCGCCGTTCAAGCGGGGCGTGTCGCTGCTGGTCAAGAAAGCCCGGTGTCCTGTCGTGCCCGTCGCGGTCGAGGGAGTCTTTGACGTCTGGCCGAACTCGAGATCACTACCCAGGCTGTTCGGGCGGCGCATGTACGTGATGTACGGGACGCCGATCGCGCACGAAGAACTGATGAAGCACGGGCCTGATCAAGCACTCGAACGGTTGGGCCGCGAGATCGATGCGATGCGCATGGAACTTCGTGCCAATCTTCGAAGGGATACCAAGGGCCGCTGCCCGGCCCCCGGCCCCGCCGATCAGCCGATCACGTGGCCATCCGCCCGGACGAACGCATGTCACGCCCCATCTCCAGCAGTTTCGCCACTCGAGATTCCGTCGGCGGGTGAGACGCGAACAGGTTCATGATCGACCCGCCGGTCAGCGGTTCGACGATGAACAGATTGTTCTGAGCCGGGTTGGGGTTATGCAGGGGTACGCGTCCCGCGACCGCCTCCAGTTTCTGCAGCGCCGATACCAGTCCCATCGGCGATCCGGCGATCAGGGCGCCATCATGATCGGCGATGTACTCGCGGCTACGGCTGATCATTGCTTTCAGCACCGCAGCACCGACCGCGGCGATGATGAACGTGAGCAGAGCGATGAGCGGGTTCCCCCCCTCGCGGCTATCGCGCCCACCGCCGAGCAGCATGCCCCATTGCGCGATGAAAGCCAGTACACCCGCGATCGTCGCTGCGATGCACGAAATGAGCGTATCGCGATTCTTGATATGGGCCAACTCGTGCCCGATTACTCCCCGCAGTTCCTCGTAGGACAAAAGACGCATCGCCCCTTCGGTTACCGCCACCGCCGCGTTGCTCGGGTTGCGGCCCGTGGCGAAGGCATTCGGAGCCTCGTGCGGGCAGATGCAGACCTTGGGCATGGGCATCCCGGCACGCTGACGCAGTTCATCCACGAGGCGGTACAACTCCCCGCCAACGCCCGGGGTCTCTCCCGTCACCTCCTGGGCCCGCATGGAAGCCAGTGCGATACGGTCTGAAAAAAACCACGCGATCACGTTCATCAAACCGCCGAAAATCAGCGCGGCGATCATTCCCTGTTGACCGTACATCGAGCCAACCGCGAGAAACAGCCCCATCATGCCGCCCATCAGCAGCGCCGTCTTGACGTTGTTGACAAAGCGCGTCATCCTTCGATTCCTTTCCGGGGTGTATTCTGACCCCTTTCGACTTCACGCAATAAGCAAGACTGTTCGCGGTACGAGCAAACCGGATGCGAGTTCGGAAGGGAAAAAGTAGGGATTCCACAGTAGTCACATGTCCGAGAGCCACAGCCTTGAACTCAGATTAAAACTCACAAATCCTCGTATTCCACAGGTTTTTCTTTTCTAATGAGGACTGTTGGTTGGCAGTTCTGGTTTGAGAGATCATTATTGAACGACACGGATGCACCCACAATAAACGGCCAAACTGGCAGGCCTTCGAGTCAGAGCCGAATCTGTTAGGGTATAGATAGCATCCCCACATGAGGTCTATTCCCTGCAGGCTCGGGTGTCCGGGCCGGGCTAGACTCAACGCCCTCGGGAGAGGGAAAGGGTGAGGTTTCGCAAGCCCCTGAAGGGGCCGGTCGGGGAGTGGTCCCGGCCGTGAGCGGCCCGCAGCCCGCACGGTGGAGTACGGATCTTGAAGAAAGGCACCGAACATGCAACCGCGCCCATCGCCGGAGGCAACGGGGTGGTTGTGATGCGCGATCCCGCCTGGCCTGAGGTCATCCGTACATCGCTCCGGTTCGCCGCCGTGAGCGCGGCGATCTCTCTGGTAGTATGGTCGGCGATACTCGCCAAGGTTGCACCTACAGCACGCCCGCTGGCCGACATCAGCCTCGTGACAACCCAGGTTGATTCCACGGGTGGCAGCGAAGTTCTACCTGATGAACCACCAATAACCTTTGAAGAACCGGCGAACGACCCGGAGCCCGCGATCGTTGCCGATCCCAGGAGTTTTGACCCCGCGGTGCGCTGGTTCAATGGACGCCCCGTCAAGCCGGCCAAGCACATCTGGATGACCGTGACGGCCTATTCCCCGGATGCCCGTTCATGCGGCACGAGCGATGACGGTCTGACGGCCACGCTGCACGCGGTAGAGACGAACGGATTCCGGTTGGTCGCGGCGGACCCGACTGTTCTTCCTTACGGTGCGATGGTAACGGTGGAGGGGTACGACCGAGGCCAGATCGTGCCCGTTCTGGACTGCGGTGGCGCGATCAAGGGCAACCGTCTCGACGTGCTGTTTCCTACCCACGAGGAGGCACGGGCCTGGGGCGTACGCAAGATCCGTGTGACGGTCTGGAAGTACGATGACGGCAAACCCGCGGAAAACCCCCGAAAAGTACGCTGACTGCAGAACTCTTGCTCTTCCGGTCAGACCCGGGCCATCGCCACATATTTCTGGTAACGGGTCTGAAGTTCTTCTGCGGTGAGTGTGGTGAGCCGGTTGAGGCTGAACTGCTCAATGTTGAAACTCGCGACGACCGTGCCGTGGACCAGTGCGCGACGAACCGAGTCGTAGGAACCGGGATCACCTTCGGAGCGTGTCCCACCGACGGCGTGCCAGCCACCGGTGTTGGCGATGGCCCCCATCATCCCGCCCGCGAAACTATCCCCGCAGCCCGTGGGGTCCACGACTTCCTCGATCGGGAACGCGGGGAGTGCCGCCAATCCGTCACGGTGCACCAGTAGCGCACCGTGCTCTCCCTTCTTGATGACGACAAAGCGTGGCCCCAAGTCGAGCAGGTGCCTGCCCGCAGTCACGGGGTTGGCCTTGCCCGTGAAGAGTTCGGCCTCATCGTAGTTGAGAACCAAACCGTCAACCCTGCGGAGGAGAGTCACGAGGTCGGGCTTCGCGATGTTGATCCACAGGTCCATCGTGTCGGCCACGGTCAGGACCCGTGATGGCAACTGCTCCAGAAAGCCCAGTTGAACAACCGGATGAGAGTTGGCGAGAAAGACGAATCGGCTGTCGCGGAACGTCGGGGGCACGGGCGGTGGGGCCTCGCCGAGTACGCCTAGTTCGGTGAAGAGTGTCTCTCGACTGTTCATGTTCGAGAGGTACTTGCCCCCCCAGGCGAAGGTCTTGGAGCCGGCTCGTGTCTCGAGCCCGGAGACATCGATCCTGGGAAACTTGCCGAACACGGCGCGATGTTCGGACGGGAAATCATCTCCCACCGCGGCGACGAGCCGAACCGGGCCGTACAGAGACGCGGCGGCGGCAAAGTAAGTCCCGCTGCCGCCGAGGATTCGCTCGGCGTGGCCCGAAGGGGTGACGACGGTATCGATGCCGATGGTGCCGGTGACGATGAGAGGCATAGGCGACGATCGTAGGAACTGCGAACAGGCGGGGCAGATGAATGTGAGAGCAAGCAAGGAATGAAAACGCCCGAACGGTCGGCCGTTCGGGCGTTGTGCTTGAAACGATCGTGTTTCAGACCGGGATACGTGCGATGGAGTTCACGAACCCGACCGGCACCGGGGTGGTGGCCCAGCCGCCTCCGAGGAGCAGGTCGTAGTGGGTGAGTGTGACCATGAAGGGCGTGCCGCCCTTGTCGATCGTGCCTGTTGAGAGTTCCATCGAGAACCAAGTGGGGCCGGAACGGCTGGTCAGTTCGGGACGCTCGTGCAGTCGGACTTCGTCGAAACGACGGGAGGCGACGTTGCGGACGAAGGAGGTGCTCGTGCCGTCTGTAAACTTGAGGTTGATGGTGATGGCGGCGTTGACGTTTGATGGGTTGTAGATATAGAGCGTCTCGAAGAACTTGGACCCCGCGAGGGTCGGGTCCATGAATGCGTCGCCGAAGAGGAAGCGAGTTCCCGCGACGCTCGCGGCGGTGCTTGCATCCGAGTCGCCGTTCTGCATGACCGTGCTCATCGCCGAGATGGGCAGGTTGGAGGTGTAACGCAGGCCCACAGGCTGGTCGTTGATGAGGGCGAAGTCGGCGCTGGTGAGCACCACCTGGCCACCGGGGGCGATGTCAAAGGTTCGGCTGAACTCCGGCAGCGTCGTCCGCATGTAGCTGCCCGTGATGGTGACGGTGGCGGCGGCGTTGCCGGGGTTGAAGAGAACAGCCTCGGAGCGGCTGAACTGACCCTGGAACATGTTCGTGATGGCGCCGCTGCTGCCCCCGCCGTCGGGGTCGCCCAGCAGGCCGAAGCCCGCGGAGCCGTCGGCGGAATAGTGGCTCAGAGATGCCACGACGCCCTCGAACGCAGGTTGGTTCGACGGGTTGGTCGCCTTGGCGGTCAGCACGACGCTGAAGACGCCGAGCGGCAACTCGGGCATGTCGGTGATGGAGAAGCCTCCGCGGCGGAGCGCGCCGACCGTCTGTGTCGAGGACACAGGCGCCCTGCCTGTCTGATACGCCGTCAGGGTGACATCGACCTGGAAGGCCGAGGGGTTGTAGAAGACGATGAAGTCCATCACGCCGCCGGGCTCACGCTGGACGCGGGCGAAGTTCCACGAAGCGCTCAGGCGCTCGGTGAACGAATCTCCGATGGCGTTGCCGAAGTCGTAGTGCGCCATGGTAGCGCCGAGCGGCTGGTCGGATTCAATAATGACGGAATACGGCACGCCCTTGCGGATTCCGGCGGCCTGGAAGTTGGAACCGTCGATGATGGTCGTGCCGCCGCGGGATCCGGGCTGAACAATGCCGCTCGTGATGACTGTCTCAAGATCTCCGGTTTCATAGCGGAGCGTGACGGAGTAGTTGGCGGCCGTGGTGTTGGGATTCACAATCGAGATGAACTCCCGGATCGTGTCGGTGGCAAAGCCCTCGGGGAAGTAGAGAACGTTGTTGGTGGGCCTGGAGTTGATGCAGAGCTGATACGAACCGACCGTGTCGCCCAGTCCGTCGACGATGACCCAGTACTGCCTGTTGGCCTGGGCCGCGAAGGACGTGGTGGCGGTGATGCCGGGGATACCGCTGGAATCGAAGGCGACGGTGCTCCCCGGGTTTTCGTTGGGGGCGCTGAGGATCCGCACCGACGCGTCGAGCAGCGATCCCAGCGGCGTCAGTACCTGCACGAAGACACGACCCGCCGCGGCCCCCGTGGTGAAGGTAAAGAGGTCGCGGTCTCCGGCGACTTCGATGAAGTCGTCGGCGCACGTGTCGCCTGTCCGACCGGACAACGTGAGAACTGTGGGGTTGTTGAAGTCGATGTCGGACGGATCACCGCCACCGCCACCGCCGCTACCAGGTCCCTGCACACGGATGCGGTACTCGCCAGTCGGGGTCGAGCCGAGCACGCCGGGGGTGGACTGCACGAGCACATAATACTTCACGCCCGCGAGAACATTGGTGATCGTGATTTCACGCTCCTGGAGCGGCAGCGTGGAACTGATGGTCTGGATCACGTTGCCCGATGAATCCATCAGCGTGACTCTCGGAGCGAGCCGACCGGCGCTTGTGTCAAAGGGCAGCACCGAGATGGTGTGGGAGCCGGCCCGTATCGATGTGAAGTTGAAGAGATCGGTGTCGTTGCTGGGCTGGATGCGAGGATTGACAATACCGTCGCCCACGACGTTGCCGCCGATCTGCCCGGCCCCCGTGCTGCTCCCCAGCGCGATGACCGCCTGCACGTCTGAGAGCGCGAACTCTCCAACGTTCGGGTAATCATCGAGCGGGGGCGTGTTCACGCTGACGGTGTATCTCCCGAAATCCGTGGAGTTGACGTTCGGGCTGAGTGGGTCATTGAACCCCGTGACACTGATGAAGTACGTGGTGCCCCGGACGGCGGTGAAGGAAGTGCTGGCCTGGTAGAAGACGAGATCATCGTCGCCGATGGCCTCGGTGATGATGTTGGCGTTCGCGTCAAGGATAAAGACTCTGGGCCGCAACAGACTGCCCGAAGGACGGCTGATGAGCACCGTGGCATCGCCGTTGGTGGGAGCGGTGAAGGTGAAGAGGTCCGAGTCCAGATTGGTTTCGATGATGCCTGATTCGATGCCCTGGCCGGTTTCGGCGTCGAGGACGATCGGCGTCGCGAAGGCGAACTCGCCCGTGTCCGGCACGCCGTCGCCGTTGGTGTCGCCGTCGGCGTGGTCATCGGTGGGGGTGAACGTGACGGTGACGCGGTAGTTGCCCTGGTCGCTGTTGGGATCAAGACCGCGGACTACAACGTAGTAATAGGGGTACTCGCGAACCGTACCGGGCGGGGTCGGCCCGGCTACGCGGTCAGGAGTGACCGGCAGACTGGACTGAACGCGCTGGGTGGCCGCCGCGGGATTATTGTTGTTGATCCCCACGCGGAGCAGGATGGCGTTGTTGCGTGGGTCATCGGGGTCGTTGGGGTCGTCGAAGCCCAAACCGGACTCAATGGCATTGTCCTCGCTGATCTCGTAGAGCGTCACGGCGGGGCGCATCGTCGCCTCGAGTCCATCGATCGTGACGGTGTATGTGCCGAAGGATTCAGCACGGAAACGGAAGACATCGGTGTCGCCGGGGGACTCGAGGCGGCCCTCGATGTTCCCGCTCCCGAGGAAGTCCCGCAGGATGATGTCGCCCGCATCGGCGATCTTCGGAAGCGTGGGGAAGTCATCGGCCACGGGCGCGCTGGTGATGTTGATCCGGTAGCGGCCCTCGGTGTTGCTCAGGCCGCTGACCAGCACATGGAACTGCTCGCCGCCGAGCGCATTGAACTGGCCGGTCACGGCATCACCGGGTCGGCCCGTGCCGCTGCCGG
The DNA here is from genome assembly GCA_002343715.1 of Phycisphaerales bacterium UBA2402. Taxonomy (GTDB): domain Bacteria; phylum Planctomycetota; class Phycisphaerae; order Phycisphaerales; family UBA1924; genus UBA2402. The sequence continues at coordinate 15,870 of DDSA01000165.1, forward strand.
TGATGACCAGTTCCAACCCGCCGGTGTCGGGATTGAATCGGCCGACCTGCAGATTGGCGATGAGCGTGCTGGTGATGGGAGTGAGCGTGATCGTCACCGTGCCCGAGGCGGGGGCGAAGAACGTGCTCCAATCAACATCCACCGGGTTGAAGGGGGTGTTGTTGATCTCGCCGAGCATGACGCCCAACCCGTTGTCACCGATGGTGATGGGCGTGGAGAGGTTCTGATCGAACTGCGGAGTGACGTTGGTGTGGTCGTCGACGATCTCCACGCCGTTCTCGACATCGCGGATGTTCCGGGGCATGTCGTTCACGATCAGGGCGTAGGCTCCTGTCGCGCGACGCCAGTCGATCTCTCTCCAGATGTTGAGTTCGCGGTCCGCGGGGTTCGCCGGGGCACCGTTGCGATAGCGGACTCCGCTCTCCACCTGGATGAAGTAGACCTTGCCCGCCTGCACCGGGATCACCGCGCGTGGATCCTGTCTGGAGAACGTCGCGCCGATGGTGCCGACCACATCGCTCTGGAAGTCTCCGCCGGAGGCCGGGTTGTCGTCAAAGTAGCCGAGTTGGATGAAGTCGTTGTCGAAAATCCGAAGAGCCGCGTCGAGATTGCTCGAGATGGTTTTGGTGATCGATGCGAACTCGTCGAGTTGCTCGGCGAAAGCATCGGGGATGAGCGTGGTGGCGATGCGGATTTCCGCGAATCCGTCCGCCTCGGCCCGGAAGTAGTAGGTGTCGCTGTCATCGATCCGTGAGATCGTTCCGATGTCTCCCGCTTCCTGCACGGCCAGGCCCGTGGACGGGCGAATACGCCCGACACGCACCGTGTTGCCGTGCAGCGGCGGGTTCTCCGTGCCGACGATGTTGGTGCCGACCCCGGTGATGAGATTGGTGTCGATCTTCGCGGAAGAGGGAAGGAAGTTCTCCTGGCCCTCCTCCGTGATGGTCGAGTTGATGTCGTTGCGTGTGGGACCGTTGCCGTTGGATGGGAAGGCGTCTGTCCGCACAGAGACCGTGTAGCGCCCCGTGCCGCCGGTGGGGGAACTGACCTCCAGGTAATACGTTTCGCCGCCCCAGAGGCCCGGGGCCTCGAACGTGAACGCGCCGGGCGCAATCGACCAGTCGATGCTGCCGGCGGGATCGGGGAAGGGCGGTGACTTGGTATCGTTCTCGTAGATCACCGCGCCGTTGGAGTCGTAGAGACGCACGAAGCAGTTGATGAACGACCCCGAAGCGGGATTCACAGTGATCTCGACTCGCGTCTGGCGTCGGTCGTGCCGGTCCCACTCCGCTGGGTTGCCGTCATCGAACGCGGCCAATGCGAATACCGTGGAAGGCTGCACCGGAGGCGGGTTGGCCGTGTAGTCCACCCCGTTGGCCATGCGCGACCAGTTGAAGAAGTCCGCGGCCAAGCCGCGGAAGGCGGAGAACTGCGCCACGCGATTCGCCGCGATGGGCGCGGCGAGTGGCGAGAGCCGCACCGTCGAGAAATCGCCGCCAACGTAGAGCACTTCCTGCGGGACGCCGCTTCGAAGGTTGGTGGCGATCCCCGGCTCCTGGTCGTCCGTCAGAACCGCGAGCGCACGCACCGCCCCATCGACAGCACCAAGCCCGAAATAGTTGTTCGACAAGACACCCGGGCCGGGCTGTCCGCCCTGCGCAAACGGCGCGGGGCCGAACTCGCCGATGTTGCCGACGGCCTGAGCGCCCAGGCGCGTGAACGCCCCGCCGATCACCAGCACCGGCGGACGAACGGGTAGATTGTTATTGATGTCCGGCGGATCCCAGACCTGGAGATCGAAGATCGGGCCGTTGGTCGCGTTGGGGTTTGCCTCATCCATGACCTCCCACCGAAGGACGGGGCGATACGCGAAGAAAGTGGGATCGGTAGGATCTTGCGGCAGCGGCACACCGTTGGGGATGTTCAGCGCGGGAAGGTCCCAGTTGGGGCGACCCCACTTGACGATGTTGCCAACATTGGTCAGATTGCCGGCGTTGCTGAAGTTGCCGGCGATGACGAGCACCTCCTGCTCCTCGCGCAGCCCGTTGGGGCCGTCGGGATCAGTATCCGTGTAGACGGCGAACGCGAAGACTTCGCCGTTGGTTCCGCCGGGGAGCGCGGGCCGGCGGGGATCGGGGACCGCGTTCAGCGGGCCGCCCTGCAACGCACCGATGCTCACGCCGTTCCACGTGGCGATGTTGTTCGCCGCCAGACCGCCCTCGCCCGTGTTGGGGAAGAGGCCGCCGATGATGAGGCTCGGCGGGAGATCCGGCGCATCATTGATCGCGTCGAGCGCCTCGTTGACCGGCGTCATCGGGTCATCGGGCACGGCGGGACGGCCCGCGCCTGGATCAACGGGGTCATAGACAATAAGAGCGTTGACGCGACCGTTCACACCCGCGCCGGGCTGTGTCCACGCGAAAGAGTCCGGATTCAGGCGGGCGAGGTGATTGGCGGCAACCCCGGGCAGGTAGTTCCCCGCACCGTCGATAAAGCCGCCGATGTTGGTGAAATCTCCGCCCACGTACAGTTCTTCATCCCCCGGATCTTGAATCTCGGGGAGCGGACCAGCTCCGTCGGGGTCGAACTGGACAGGGTCATACACCGTGATGGCCCGGATCGGCCCGTTCGCGGAGCCTTGTCCCAGATCCGCCCACACCCATCGCCCCGCCGTCTGGTCATAGGCCCACATCGCGAGATTGCGGAAGAAGGCTGGCCCGAACGGGGTAGGTACGATGAGATCAAAATCGCCGCCGACCACGAGGATCCGGTTCAGCGGGTTGCCCTGTCCCGTGCCGCCGGCGGGGTTCCAGTCAAAGAGAGTGTAAATCTCGGGAGAATCGGTGCCCGCCGTGTCGGGATTGTCGTTGAACCCGTACGTGACGTTGAAGTTCGGGTCGAAGTACTGTGCGCCGGTGAACCAGTAGTCCGCCGCGTCCCAGATGCCCAGCGCGGGGTTGCCGACGGGGAAGGCGGAGTTGGGGTCGGATGTATCGAACGCACCGCCGATGAAGAGCGAGAGCCCGTTGTCGTCGTTGTTCCCGGCGTAGTTGGAAAGCATGTCCACCTGCGGCGTGAACTGGAAGAGATCGTTGTCGCCCGCCTCGTGAATGCGACCGGAACCTGTAGCGATGGTGACCTGTCCACGATCCCGGAGCGGGTTGCGATCGGCATCGACGAGGAAGAAGGGTGTGTTGAAGACCAGGGCGGTGGCGTCTTTCAGGTCCCGCTGCGAGGCCACGGGAGTGCTGAGGTGATCGTCGATCACTTCGAGATTGTCAAAGGTGTGGTTCGCCTCGATGTTGAGGCTGAACTGCACGAGACTGCCCACCTCGAACCCGTCCACAACGACGAAGTACCTGTTGCCGCCGATCAGACGGACCTGCAGCTCGGCGCTCAGGCCGATGTAGTCGTCGTTGCTGTCGATCAGCCTTCCGTCCTGGTCGAAGATGCGCAGCGCCGGATCGTTGACCGGGGCCAGGCCCGTGGGCTGGGCGGTGATGATCGCGAGTTCATCCGCCATCGCGATGAACGAATACACCGCGGTCTGAAACGTCGGCGCCGGGGTGGCAAGGATGGGAGCCGGGGGTGTCCGGCTCGGGTCGCCGAAGCCGATGAAGGCCTCGCCGGGTCTGCTGGCGATACGAGTGACGCGATTCAGTTCAACCGCATCTGCGGCGGCATCGAGCACAAGATAAAACACGCCTCGCGTGAGGTCGATATTCGCGTTTCGGATCTCATCGCTTCGCACCCGGATGTAGAAGACCTCGTTGGGCTTGGCGCGGAACGTCGTGAAGGCGTCGTTCACACGGCCCGAATCGCTGTCTTTCGCGGTCTCGATCGGCTGCCCCTGAGCATTGTAAACGTCGAGGCGCGTGTCGAGGCGACGGGTGAGGTTCGTCTGGGTCGATTGAGCATTGACCGTTACCAGGCTGTCGTACAGCCCGCGGTTGGGAGCGGTGTACTTGTAGACAATCTCGTCCTGGCGGGTGATGAGGACACCCATGATGGGAGTGATGGGCGGCAGACCCGTGGCGAGATTCGGGATGGGGCTGCCGGCTTCGCGGCCGATCCCGGCCTCGGCGGGAACTTCATCTCCGATGTCAAAGAGTGTCGACTGCGCATTGACGCGGAGCGTGTACGTCCCCGCGGCGGTCCCTTCCGAAGCGACGACCACGTAATAGGTCCGCCCGGCCTGAGCGGTGAAACCGGCCCAGCCGTCGCGGGCCACACCTGTCGTCAGCGTGCCGTTGGTCGTGCCGCTGGCGACAACGTCGCTGAAACTCTGTGAGCCGTACACCGTGACTCGGGTGTTCAGATTGCTCGTGGGGGTCTCGTTGGCCGTATCGGCCAGGATGCTGACGAAGTCGTCCGCGGCGGCCGTGAAACTGAAGAAGTCGTTGTCGGTTGCAGGATCAGCGGGGTTGATCGCACCGGTGCCCGTGCCGCGGCCGGTGGTCGGATTGAGGTTCACCACGATCGCCGTGGCGAAACTACCTTCGAGCAGCACCCGCTCTTCAAGACGATCAACTGCAATCGTGGGCCTTGCATTGCCATCAATCCCAAGCGCGCGACCTACCCCTGCAAGCAGTGCTCCCGGGGTGCGGCGAAGAGGCTGGTGTGCGCTCTTGTCGTGTGAAGAGAAGCCAACTTTCGAGAGCAGAGAACGGAAGTTCCCTCGATCCATGTCGAACTCCATGTTTTCGCCGGCCTCACTCACAGGTTGCGGGAACGCCCGCCACCCGAGAAGAGGCCATCTTGCCGCGGAAACCGGACCAAGATTACCCCAGATGCCAAGCGCCGTCCGTTCCCCGCGAGCAACGACCGGATGCAATCCCGGACAGTCACTCGCCCGACGCCCAACAGTCTCACAACCCTGAACCGAACAACCGCACGTACCACAGTCTACCAAGTTGACGAACGCCGGTTCAATGTCATGAGCATCTCAGAACCGGATTCGGCACATAGTAGGATGATACCCCCGATGCGCACCGGGAGACCGGAAACCGTATTCGCGGTCTCAATTTGCAGGGTTCCTGAACTTTCCAAACTACTCCCAACTGGGAATCGCGGAGTTGAGAGTCGGACAAAAGTGGCGTCAAAGCCCAGTTGTGAACACCAACCGAACGTGACCGAGCCGCGGGTCAGGTGTTCGAGACTTCGTGTTCTGTCAAAGTATGCCGAATCGATGCCTCGGCGAGAATCTCAGCAGCCTCATAAAGAGGTATGGGCGAGGTTTCTCTCGAAACCATAATCGGGGCCTCGCTGCTCGCAATGATGACCGCTTCACATCCCCGGGCGGAGAGTTCGCTCAATGTCATCAGCACCGCCGATCTGGATTCGGGTTTGATTCGGCCATAGATCAGTTCATTGAAGATGATGTCGTTGATGATCCGCCCTTGCTCGGCGGGAGGGGTCAGTACCTTGATGCCGCGAAGCCCGAGATGGGTCTGAAAGGTTGAGGAGTTCATGACGAGGTCGGTGCCGATCAGGCCGACTTTTTTCCTCCCGTCTCTGGCTACGGCGTCTCCGACCAGTTCCGTCATGGTGAGCCACGGTATCGGGCTGCCCACTTCGGCGAGTTGAACCCCGTGCTGCACGGCGGCGTCCGGTGTCAGGCAGAACTGTGCGCCACAGCGAGCCAGCAGTTCCGCGGATCGCCGTAACAATCTTCCCACGGACATCCAGTCATCGCGACGGATGGCATCGATGTACATCTGGAGTGGTTCATTATGAACGGACAGCCTCGGCTGTGCGTCCGCGGCGCGCAGTTTTCCGGCATGCCGTGTGAGGGCCTGGTAAAAAAGCGCCGCGCCCTCCGGGCTGACGCCGACAATCCCGATGTGAGCGGTCAAAGACTCATCGCTCCCTTCTGCTCGGCTGAACAGGCTCACGGTAGCGCTCCGGAACGTGGTCGGCTTGGCGTGGGGTCTCTTCGACCCGATACGCTGTGACCATGATGCCCGATCCGTTCGAACTTCTCGGTCTGCACCCGCGATTTGCACTCGATCCGATCACGCTTGAGAAGGCGTATCTGTCGCGTGTGGCGCGGCTTCACCCCGATGCCGAGGGCATGGAAGATAACCACAACGCGGCGGCATCACTGAATGATGCAAGGACGCTGCTCGCGGACCCGGAGCGGCGCGCCGCCGCGCTCCTGGAGCGATTGGGGGGACCTTCGGCTTCGACGGACAAGGGTCTGCCGACAGGCTTCCTGTCAGAAATGATGGAGCTCCGCGAGACGATAGAGTCTGACCTTCGGTCCGATCCTCTTCAAGCGCGGGCGAAGTGGCGGGCGTGGGCTGATAAGCTTCGCAGCGAGTACATCGATCGAGTGGGGACCATGTTCGACCGATTGTCGGCTCCTCCTCAACCTGCGGACCTGAAGGCGATTCGCGTCCATCTGAACGCATGGCGATACATCGAACGTCTGATCGAGCAACTCTCCGACGAATGACACGTTGAAACCACAGAAGGACCGCCGCCGAACGTACCATACTCCCGCATGGTTCGCTGGTTCACCATCCTTCTATCACTCGCCGGACTGTGCATCGGGGTCTGGGCTGTTTCGACGGCGGACCAGAAAGAACCGCCGTTGCCATTGGCGAGGCCGGCATCGATCAATCCCTTTGACCGCGGCGTCGCGGCGCTGGGCGTCATCGAGCCCGCGGGCAAGAGTGTTACCGTCAACGCCCCCGAGCCCGGTCTCGTCGTGGAACTCTTTGCCGACGTCGGCGAAGACGTCAGCAAAGGCGATCCCCTCTTTCGCCTCGATTCCCGGCGGTTGGAAGCGGACCTCGTCAGAGCATTGGCCGCCGTCGCCGCGGGCGAAGCCGAGGTGAATCGCTGGCACGCCCTCCCGCGTGCGGAGGATCTGCCTCCGATGGAGGCGGCGGCGGCCGCGGCGGAGGCTCTCTGGAAGGACCGCGAAGAGCAGCGTCTGTTGGTGGAAGATGCGGCCCGCCGAGGTTCGGGCACATCGCGGGACGTCTCACGCGCTGCTTTTCAGGCCGCCGCGGCGAAAGCGGAGTACGACCGTGCGATGGCGGACCTCACGAAACTCCGGTCAGGAGGTTGGAGGCCCGATCTGGCCGTCGCCACGGCCGAACTGGAGCGGTTACGGGCAGAAGTGAAGTCTCTGCAGTTGCTTACGGAGCGTCTCACCGTTCGGGCGCCTCGCGATGGAAGAGTGCTCCGCCGACAGATTGAAGTGGGGGAGTTCACAAGCGGCGAGCCATCACGTCCTGCGATGATCATCGGCGATCTGTCAACGCTGCATGTACGTGCGCAGGTCGATGAGGAGGACATCGGCCTGATCCGCGCGACCGATCCCGCGCCGCGTGCTACCGCTCGAACTCGGGGTGCCGTCGTCGCGGAACTCCCGCTTGAACTGATCCGCATCGAACCCTTCGCCCGACCAAAGTCGGACCTCATCGGAACAAACCAGGAACGGGTTGATACACGCGTGATTGATGTTCTGTTCCGTGTGAAGCAATCGCCGACGATTCCGGTGTATCCCGGGCAGGCCGTGGACGTTTTCATCGAATCGACGATGTGACGCCCACCCGCTCGCGGTGCCACGCGGAGTCAGGTTCGGTCAAGTTGGAAGGCCCGGTTGCACTCCTACGCTTCGGTCGTGCAGCAACCACCCAGGTCAGACGCGCCCGCCGACAGCCTGAACTTTGAGCAGGCGATCGAGTCACTCGAAGCGATCGTTGCGCAGATCGAGGGTGGCACCCTCGGGCTGGAAGCCTCCATCGCCCGGTACGAACAGGGCGTAGCGCTGATCGCGCGATGCAAGGAGATTCTCCGCGTGCAGGAGCAACGCGTCGAGGAACTCAACAAGCGTGCCGCGGGGCTTGCCGAGAGTGGCGCGCCCGGTCCCGCTCCCGTATGATCCGCACGATGTCTGAACTCGCCGCCACCGCCCACAACGACGCGAGGCCCGCCTCCGCGGACCCTGATCTTGCAGCCATCGCACGTCGCCTGGAGGCGTTGCTCATCAGCGCCGAGCGGCCTGTAAGCGGGGAACGCTTCGCCGCGGCGCTCAAACTCGTTCGGTTGCCGGAGGATGACTCCGCGCCGGCCGAAGAACGCAAGTCCAACGGCAAGCCCTCTTCCGCGGCCGCGATCGCCGATGCCACGGGTCGTATCGCTGCGGCCGTCGCTTTCCTCAACGAGGAATACGAGCGTGGCGGACGAGCCTTCCGCATCGAGGAAGTGGCCGGCGGCTACAGGGTCATGACCCTTCCCGAGTTTGCGGAAGTTCTGGCGGAGTTCCACCGTTCCCGTCTGCCGGGCAGGCTCAGCCGCGCCGCCGTGGAGACCCTGGCCATCATCGCCTACAAGCAGCCCATCACTCGTGCCCAGCTGGAGGCGATCCGCGGCGTCTCGTGCGGCGAGGTGCTCCGCAGCCTCATGGAGCGCCGCATCATCACCATCAAGGGACGGGCCGAAGAGTTAGGCAGGCCGATGCTCTACGGCACAACACGTCAGTTTCTCGACCTGTTCGGGCTTGCCTCCATCGCCGACCTGCCCACGGCGGCGGACACGCGGCCCGCCTGACAGGCACGGGGCCGCGTCATGACCGATACTCCTTCACAGACGCAGCCGGGCTTCGAGGCGATGGCCCGCCCGAGTGATGCACAGGTGCGCCGCATCGGCCGGCGTTACCACGTTCACCTTCCGGGATTCGTCTATGTCGTCACGACGGTGGTGCTGGTGCTGGGAGCAATCAACGGTCAGAACAATCTCCTCTTTGCGCTCTTCGGGTTGGCCGTGGGCGGGCTTGTCGTATCGGGTCTGTTGAGCGGTGCGAATCTGGTAGGCATCGCTGTGCAACGGATGCCGCCCGTCCACGGTCTCGTCGGCGAGCAGGTGACGGTTCGCTATCGCGTACGAAATCGCAACTTCCTCATGGGAGCGTTCGCGGTGACCATCGAGGAAGTTCCGCCGACCGGTTCCCGCGGTCCTCACCGGCTCGGACCTGTCCGGGGATTCGCGGCGTATATCCCCGCGAGAAAAGAAGTGATCGTCGAGGCCCGGGGCTGGTGCTTGTCTCGGGGAGGCGCGGAGTTGGCTCGTGTGCGGGCGGTCAGCACCTTCCCGTTCGGATTGACGAGAAAATCGGTGGCGTTCGAGCAGCGACAACGCATCCGCATCCGACCGCGCATCGCGCCGTTGCCCAGGAGTGTCCTCGCCAGCATTGACGGCCGCGAGCCACGCGGCGGTCGGCCGCGGCCATGGCGGGGAGGCGACGAGTTCTGGGCTTTGCGGGAGTACGCGCCCGGAGACGGGGTGAGGTCCATCGCGTGGAAACCGACGGCCCGTCTCGACCGCCTGATCGTTCGAGACCGGGCGACAGGCGGGTCTCGACGTCTGTGGATCGAGATCCATGCCACGAACGCCACTCAGGATGATGTCGAACACACGCTCTGTGCCGCTGCAGGATTGGTCAATCTGGCGTACGAAGCAGGATTCGCCGTCGGGGTGCGAACGGAAGATGGGGCGGTACTCAGCCCGCTGCGTACAGGCAGGGCGTACCTGTGGGAGGCCCTCGATGCGCTGGCGGAGTGGCCCGCACCACGGCAAGCCCTTCCGGTTCGTTCGGGCAATACCGCAGAGGGGAGTTCTGTTCTAGTGGTATCGGCCCGGCACCCGTCCGTTGATGGAAACCAGGTACTTTGGGGCGCCGATCCTTCGCTCTTTCCGCCGGGGTTCAGTCCGCGTTTCGAGGCGCCCACGGAGGATCAACGGTCGTGAATCCGGTTCGTGCGTTTCGCATCCTCCTTCCTGCCCTGCTGCTGCTGAGCCTGGGAGCCTTGTGCGCGGCACAGTCGAACTTCATCGTGTTTGTCGCGTTGGCGTTGCTGGCCGTCGTGGGTTGGTTCCTCGGTGAATCGGGAGGCGGTGGGCTGGCCCAGGGGTCCCCACGTGCACGCTCGTGGTCGCTGCCCCGATGGGCGGCGAACACGCTGCTGATGATCGCCGTGGTGACGGCACTTCTGTACGGCTGGTCCGAGAGGCAGCCAGTGGCGGCCTTCCTGTGGCTGTTGGGTTCCATTCTGTTGCTGAAAATATGGGAACATCGGCTGCTGCGCGATTACGGGCAGGTGCTCACCATCAGTGTATTTCTGAGCATCGGGGCCACACTCGAGGATCAATCACTGCTCCTGGGCTTGATACTCATTGTTCAACTGCCCGTTCTGATCCTGACCGTGGTCACCTACCAGGTGTGTCTCAACGCAAGGAGGGCGGGCGGAATGCGGGTGCGACTGCCGGCGATCCCCGTGTTCGTGCTCGCCACCACGGCGCTGGTGGGGGCCGTGGGAGCCGGCACGCTGGTCTTCCTTGTTGTTCCACGCGGCATCGGAATGCACCAGTTCTCGGAGTTTCAACCGCTGGTCGTCGGTCGTACCACAGGTTTCAGCGACACGATCAACCTCGATCAGAGCGGCCTGATCAGCGAGTCGCTCACGCCGGTGATGGACGTCTATCTGACCGATGGAGCGGGCAACTCCATCGGTTCCGAGGACCGCACGGTGTACCTGCGTGGCAGTGTGTTCAACGCGTACGTGAATCGTGCCTGGATACGCAGCCGGGATGTGCCCAGTCTTCACGCGGCGGTTCCGAAGGGCTACGCGTTTCTCGGAGGCATCACGCGCGCGCCCGACCCAACCAGAGAAGTCGTTCAGCGGGTCATCATGCGTTCGCTCCCCCGATCGGTGACCCCCGTGTTCTGCGTCTGGGCGCCATGGGCGATCCTGGCCACGAGCGACACAGGCATCAGGTTTTACGCGGACACACGCACCATCTCGGCGGAAGAGGTACGCAGGAACAGGTTTGAGTACATTGTTCGATCCGCGCCAACACTCCCCGGGGCATCGGTCCCCGCCGCCGAGCGTGGCACGGTCTCTTTCCCCTTACAGAGCGTGCGAGAAACCGCCGCGAGAATTCTCGCCTCCGCGGGGATCGATCCGGACCCGTTCGTACGCCCCTCCGATCAGGACGGCCGCGCTGCCCGAATCTTCGAGGCGCACCTCCGCGCCGAGTTCGAGTACACCCTCGATGCGCCCACCCCGCCTGTCAAGCAGGACCCGATCGATTGGTTCCTGACGCGCTCTCGAAGGGGCCACTGTGAATATTTCGCCTCCGCGCTCGCGGCGCTCTGCCGATCGGCGGGCATCGATGCCCGTGTGATCGCGGGCTACATGGTCAACGAGTTCGACCCGGCCGCCGGGGCGTACACAGTTCGTTCCAACAACGCGCACGCCTGGGTGGAGGTCAACACCGCGCCGGGAATTTGGGAAACCATGGACGCGACTCCCCACGCCGTCGCCTTGGCGGAGCGGGAGCAGAAACGAGGCGTCCTGAGCGCGATCGCTCAGTGGATCGCCGGATTACGGGATGCCTGGAACACAAAGGTTGTCACGTTTGATTCCACGAGTCAGGACAGGCTTCTCGGAGCCGAAACAGGCCTGGCCGCCGCGAACGACTGGTTCCGAGGCAGATCGGACGAGGCTCCGCGCTTCCGTGGGGTCAAGCCGCTGGTGTCGGGCGCTCTGAAGATCGTGCTCCCGCTCGGTGTGTGCTTGGGTTTGATCATCGCGTTCCGGGCATGGAGGCAGAGACGCACCGTGCGCGTGCCGACTTGGAGCTCGGGATGGGCTTTATCGAGCAGGCATCGCCGATTGGTGCGTGCGATAGACAGCGTCTTCGTATCACTCGGTAAAAGACGTCCCCATTGGCGACCTTTGCTTCTCCATGCCGAGGATTTCGCCGGGCCTCAAGGTGCGATCCTCCGTCGTGCTGCCGCGGCGGTGTACGCCGACCGGTTCGGGGGAGTGACTCTCTCATCGCATGAACTTCGAGAACTGGAGGCGGGTCTTCGACAGGCTTCCGCCCGCAACGTTTGAGCGGGTCGCGCGGGCGAGATCCTCGTCCCATCCGCCGGGGAGGGCTGAACCGGAGGGGACCTTCGACCGATGGACACGCAGACCGCTCCGCGGCAACGGCGCATCCGCGCGACCGAAGCGATACGGAGCACAGGAGCAACGAACGTGCCCGCGAGCCGATCCAGAACCGAGCGTTGGCGAGACTCACTCCAGTCGATCTGCGAGCGTGGGGGCGGCATCGAGTTTTCAATCGCACGAACGCTCCCCTACGAGCCGGCGATTGAGGGCGCGGAGTCCGGATCCAGGGTCGCCCCCGATCTCATGTGGCGGGTGCGAGTTCTTCAACTCACCGAGGAGGAGATCCTGATCGAGCGCCCCAACGCGATGGGCCACCCCGTCACGATCGAGGACGGGCTGGAGCTGATCGCCGTCATGAGCGTCGGGCAGAACAAGTGGATGTTCCACACACGTAAACTCGGCCAGGCCGACGGGCCGAGCCCGTTCCACGCGACCGCTCAGGGGCTTCGGCTCGCCATGCCCACGCGAGTGGAGCGATGCCATCGGCGCGATTTTCTCCGTATTTCGACAGCCGAACTCCACCTTCCACGAGTTGAGTGCTGGCCGCTGCTCAACCCCACGAGCGTCGGGCCCGCCGAACTCGCCAACCGCACGATGATTCAGGAGTTGGAGCGCTCGGGTCGTCCGTTCACGCTCACCGCCGAGGCGGACACGTCGCTGCTCCCGGAAGTCGGACCACCCTTCGAGGCAAGCCTGATGAACATCGGCGGCGGAGGCGCCGGCCTGCTGTTCTCCAAGTCCGATGCTTCCGCCGCGGAACGATCACGATTGCTGTGGATGCGTCTGCACCTCATGCCGCTCATCCCCGCTCCGCTCGGTGTCACGGCCCGTCTGGCGCACAAACACATGGACAGCGCCCAGAATCTGATCGCCGGTGCCGCCTTCGAGTTCACATGGAACACGAGCCACCGTGACTTTGTTGTCGAACAGATCACGCGGTTCGTTGGTCGCGCTCAGGCGCGCGCCAAAGCCGCTTGATACGCCTCTTCAGCGTCCGATCCAGAGTTGGGCATTACCGTTCTCGGTGATCAGATCGATCGGGTTCTCGCCGTTGTTCAGGACGGCCGTGATATCGTGGCGGTTTGCCAGGACACCGCGCAGATTGTTCTGGCCGCCGTCCACCACCGGGATGCCCTTGCCCGCGGACACCCTCACCTTCCCGGTCGAGCCGCTGGGAAGCCGAACATTGATCGAACCGTTATTGGTACGAGCCGAGATCGGTGTCGTGATGGGTGCAGCCGCCGTGATTCGAATCGAGGGAGATTCACGGCCAATCATCGTGTTCTGAACATCAGCCGCCCCCGTCAACCCTTGAATCTCGACCAATCCCCCGGTATTACGCACTCGAACACCACCGCACGAGGGCACACGGATGCGTAGTGATGTCGGGCGGGCCGTACCGTCTGGTGATTCGCTGATCACTCGAAGAACCGGTCGCCCCGAATCGTTCGATACATGAGCCGCCACCCAGTCCGGACGAACATCATTGGAGTTTTCTCCTTCGCAGGTGGCCCACACGGCCAGAGGTTCCTGTGAATCGACCCAGATCCTGACCGTGCCCGACGCGTTCTGAACATCGACCGCCAGGGGGGCTTCGCCGACATTGGCATCGGCGGAGTGTTCAACTTGTACCTGTTCATGCTTCTGAAAGTGGGAGCATCCCCCCATCAGACACGACAGAGTAACAACCGACAGGAGTGACAAGAGTCCGTTCATTCGTTGAAGGTGGTTCATGAGGTAGGCATCCGTGCGCACTGTGCGAATCGTTCAACCCCTGATTGACGACCGTGCATGAGGGTCCGCTCTGCCGCCGGCGGGGCAACGATCCTAGCATAGCGTGCCGGTCGAACGAGAGGGGGAACCTTGTAGGGCCTCCCTCGCCCGACCAGGCGGTTACGTCGATCAATCACTCTCTGCTCGGGCATTATCTCATCGTGATCCCGCCCCAGCGTGAGTGAGACATTCCGCTCGCATACGAATCCCCGCCATCCGGCCGGGATCTTGATTCGTGAATGGGTCGTGCCCCGCGGCATGATCCGACAATCCGACCGCCGTACTCTGGCGCTTGGCTCCCGCGAACCGCGGGCGATGGAACGTGCCACGATCGAAACGATCGTTGATTGCCCGTTCCGGCAAGCACATGGCACCGGTGTTCAGTCGGTGATTGGAGCCACGAACCCGCGATCGGTGTCTCGTCGTCCGCCTCGAGGTGATTCCCGCACCGCCCGGCTCGGAGACATCGAAGGCATGAACGCACCATCCTACTCGCTGACCGCTCTCACGGAGGCTGCCCAGAGCGCCCCTCTCACGCTCGGCATGGACAACACCGTCGCGGGGATCGGCATGGCGGTCGCCGCCTTGGCGGGTGCGGGTCTGGGGGCATGGATCAGCGTCGGCCGCAACCGCAAAGCGCTGGCCGCCGGGGATGCGCAGGCCAAGGCGCTTGTCGAGCAAGCCAGACAAGAAGCAAAGTCGGAAGCGGAACGCCTCCGGCTCGAAGCCGAGAAATCCGCCCTCGAACGCAAGGCAAGGGCCGAGCAGGAACTCGAGGCCGCTCGCGCCGAAGCCCGGGAGACCGAGCGACGCCTTACCAAGCGAGAAGACACAATCGATCGCAAGGAACAGTCCCTCGCCCAGAAGGAAGAAAACAACGCCAAGGCCGCCGAGTCGTTGCGGCAGCGCGAAGCCGTCGCAATCAGAAAAGGCGAAGAACTCGAGCGCACACTCGCGGAACAGCGAGAAACGCTGATGCGACTCTCCGGCATGACGAAAGATCAGGCCCGCGAAGCGCTGCTGTCCCGGGTCGAGGATGATTGCCGCCATGAAGTCGGGAAAGTCGCCCGCCGGATCATCGAAGAAGCCGAGAGCGAAGCCAAGAGCAAGGCCCGCGAGATCACGCTCATGGCCATCCAACGCTACGCCAGCGAGCACACCAGCGAGTCGACCGTGCGTAGCGTCGCGATCCCCAGCGACGACATGAAGGGCCGCATCATCGGCCGGGAAGGCCGCAATATCCGAGCGATCGAGAAAGCCACCGGCGCCGATATCATCGTTGATGACACGCCCGGTGTCATCGTCGTCTCCTGCTTCGACAAGGTGCGTCAGGCCGTCGCGGTCGAGAGCCTCGAACGTCTCATCGCCGACGGACGCATGCACCCCACACGCATCGAAGAGATCGTCGAGAAGGTGCGGAGCGAGACCGATGAACGCATCCTCCGCTACGGGCGGGACGCCATCGCGGAGGTCAACCTGCGCGGCATCCACCCCAAGATCAGCGAAGCCATGGGGAAACTCCATTACCGCACCAGTTACGGCCAGAATGTCCTGCGTCACTCCATCGAGGTGGCCTTCCTGTGCCAGATCATCGCCGAGCAACTGGGCCTCGACGGCGCGGTCGCGCGCCGCTGCGGCTTTCTCCACGACATCGGCAAAGCCATGGACCATGAGATGGAAGGCGGGCATCCCAAAATCGGCATGGACTTTGCCCGCCAGTTCGGAGAGAAGGAACCCGTCCTCAACGCGATCGGCGGCCATCACGCCGACATCCCCGCCACCAGTTTCTACACGCCCATCGTCATGGCCGCCGACGCCGTCAGTTCGGCCCGTCCCGGCGCTCGACGGGAGAGCATGGAGAAATACGTCCAGCGGCTGCACGAACTCCAGGACATCGCCCTCAGTTTCCGCGGCGTGACCGAGGCCCACGCCATCCAGGCCGGGCGCGAGGTGCGTGTCATGATCGACGCCGCCAAGGTCGATGACGATGAGGCCTTCCTCATCGCCCACCAGATCGCCAAGCGTGTCAGCGAGGAGATGACGTTCCCCGGCGAGATCCGGGTGACGGTTCTCCGCGAGACCCGCGCGGTCGAGTACGCCCGGTAGGCATCATCTGCCCGGACGGTGATCCCAACTCCATCGAAGCGAATCGTCCAGCGGAGTGACTTTCGTTTCACTCTGAAGCCGTGCCGCCACGCGGTCCATCGCCTCGCGCTCTTTCCGCAGCCGAACCTTGCTGCGGAGTTGCTCCAGCGCCGTGCCGCTGGGCATCGGCCGTGCCGGAGATTCGGATTCGACCAAGACAACGGCGAATCCGGCATCGATCGACAAGACCTCGGAGAGCGAGCCGGCACCGCGTGTCAAGGCATCCCGAACCAGCATGGGAAGGCCGGGGTCTGTCGGCGATACCGGCCCGAACAACCCGCCCCGGGGAGCCGATGGATCGCGTGAAGCCCTGAACGCCACTTCCGTGAACCTCGCGGAGCGCAGCGGACCGGCCGCGAGAATCTGATCGCGAGCCTCGGCGGCTTCGGCGTAGGAGGGTGTCACGATGATCCTCGCCAATACCACGGCCGAGAGTTCCGCCGTCACACCCGCATTGACTTCATCGGGAGTTACCATGTCCGCGTGTCGAACCAAAGCCCGCAGACGGGCGCTTCGTGTCAGGAGTGCTTCGTACCTCTTCGGGCCAAGCCCCCGTGCCTCTCGGAACCGTTCAATCAGGGAAGCAGCGCTGGAGTTGTCAACCGTGGCATCGGTCGAGACCGCCGACAGAAGGAGCAGGCGTTCCGCATCGAGTGCCCCTGCGCTGAGAGTCAACCCCGCCGCCGTAAACTCTCTCGCGACAGCGTGGTCGAGCGCCATCTCGGCGAGCACCACCGCCCCGGCGGTCTCACGCAGAAAGGCCTCCAAACTCGCTGTGTCCGCATCGGAGCCATCGATCCGAGCAAGAACACGTCCTTCCGTGGATACCGGCACCACACGCGGCTGAGCCAGCCCGCGCAGCATCGGATCATTTTTCTTTGACGTGTTCGATGAACAACTGCCAACAAACAGGAGACTGAAAAGACACAAGCGGGTAAAGTGCATGGAGCATCGGACGCCGCACTTCGAACGGAGTCAAGGTGTACTCACAAAATTCAAAAAAGTTTGTATTATGTACGGTAATACTGGTTTTTGCTGCATTTCCTGTTGAGGTACCAGAAAAGTGAGCCTTATGGTTGCAGCAACTGCATCAACATCGCCGAATCTTCGGTATAATTCAGGGGTATGGATCTGTGGTATTGCCCCGGTGATGAGTTTCAGATGGTTGCAGTGGTGAGGATTTTCGGTTTTTCGACCTCAAATTGACTCGACATGGTCGGTTTTCCGTGGTATCCTGTAATGTAACCGAAAGGGCGTGTACCCGTTCTGGGAAAAGTCACGCCGGGGTTCAGTGAAAGTCCGCGTTCGCGGCAAACTTCGGTTTGGTAGGGTTCTTGTGCGTCAAGTGTACCCGTGTTCTGTGAGAGTGTGCAAAGGAGGCCCACATGAAGTGCGGTCGTAGCGTGTATCGAAAGTCTGGTTTTACGCTGATCGAGTTGCTGGTGGTGATCGCCATCATCGCACTCCTGATCGGCATCCTGCTGCCTGCCTTGGGCGAAGCCCGCAAGTCCGGCCGCATCACCATCTGCACAGCGAACATGAAACAACTGGGTGTCGCTACGCAGAGTTACACGGCGGACTATCAGGATCGTTTGTACGCCTTCACGATCAGCGCCGCGACGGCCAACCTGCTCACCTTCCAGGACCTGCGAGATCAGGCTGCGGGCGGCGGACTCGAGGCTCACGCCGCTCAGGCGGTAGACATCATCCGTCGCCGCACGGGCCGAGATAACTTCGACCAGGTCAACGGCTGGATCCCCGATGTGCTCTACACGCACCTCGTTCTCCAGGATTACCTCGCCAGCCGTCTTCCAGAGAAACTCGTTGTCTGCCCCGAAGACCGCAACCGCAACCTCTGGCAGACCGACCCCGTCGGCTTCGCGAACGGCATTTTCATTCCTTCACCGAATCCGCTCAGCCCTCGCTGGCCGTACAGTTCGACCTATGAACACGGCTACTACCACTACGCCCCCGATCGCTGCGACAACGGCCCCGGTGTGACGCAGGCTGGTGCCCATAACCTGTACCAGTTCCTCAACCCAACCAACGTGCAAGACCCCGGATCGTTCCTCGGTCGCCGGCGCATCTCTCAGGTGATGTTCACCAGTCAGAAGGCACAGATGTACGACATCCAGTGCCGTCACCGCGGCAAGGTGCAGTTCTATTACGGCTATCAGGACGCAGTGGTACCGATTCTCTTCTACGACGCGTCGGTCAATATGAAGCGCACCGGCCCAGCCCTCGACCCGCTCGTCAACGGTGTGCGTGAGCCCGTCGATGCCAACCCGGGTTGGGCTCCCGAGGCTCCATTCACGCCATTCGCGCTCAACGTCAACTACACACCCGACACCTGGGAAACCCCGATCCGAAACGGCGGCACCAGCGCCTCCTTCCCCGGCTTCTATCGCTGGACCCGCGGCGGCCTGAGGGGAATTGACTTCGGCGGCAGGGAGTTCGTCCTGACACGCTGAGACTCGTAACTTTCGCGGAATCCAGCACCGCACAACCTTTACGAAGGCCCCCTCCCGGGGGCCTTTTTTCATCGTAGTTTCAAGTCGCTTTTCGGTCACGGCGGCTCATGCGTAGACTCAGCGTGCATGACGATGAAAGCCCCCCGTACGAGATTGCCCGATGCCAGATCAACGCCGAGATTCGCGGGTGTGTGCACGTTCGGTCGCTTTCCGCTCTT
The DNA here is from genome assembly GCA_002343715.1 of Phycisphaerales bacterium UBA2402. Classification (GTDB taxonomy): domain Bacteria; phylum Planctomycetota; class Phycisphaerae; order Phycisphaerales; family UBA1924; genus UBA2402. The sequence continues at coordinate 34,449 of DDSA01000165.1, forward strand.
CGATCCGGCCGACCAACCTCCCGATTGGGCAATCTATGGCATCCCGTTCGATGGGGGGGTGACGTTCCGACCAGGAGCCAGATTCGGCCCCCGCGCGGTGCGGGAGGCATCTCAGTTCGCCAGACCATTCCACCTGGTCCACAAGGTCAATCTCATCGAGAAACTCTCGATCGCCGATGCTGGCGATGCGCCAGTCAGTCCGTATCACATCAAGGAAACACTCGACGCCGCCGCGGCGTGGGCAGGCAAACTCGGCGATCCCGACACAACTCGCCTGCTCGCCATCGGGGGTGATCACTCCATCGCCTACGCCAACATCCGTGCCTCCTGGGAACGCAGAGGGCGACCGGCGGGAGGTTTCGGATTGGTTCACTTCGACAGCCACCTCGATACTGTGGACTCGGTCTGGGGTGAAAAGTGGGGGCACGCGTCCCCTTTCATCCGTGCCATCGAAGATGGGCTGATCAATCCACGTCACATGATCTCGGTAGGAGTGAAGGGGCCACTCAACGCTGCTTCTGATCTGGAGTTCGCCTCCAAGAATGGCATGACGATCCTGATGCGTGAAGACCTCGAAGGCACCGGGCCTGCACTCCTGAGAGAGTTCGTTGCAGCGAGACCCGACCGTGAGTTCTATCTCTCATTCGATGTAGATGTCGTCGATCCGGCCTTCGCCCCGGGAACGGGCACCCCGTCCATCGGGGGCATCTCGTCGGCCCAGGCTCTGTCATTGCTTCAGAATCTGCGGGGGATTCGACTCGCGGGGGCCGACATCGTTGAGGTCCTGCCGGCTTTCGATGTGTCTCAGTTGACCGCCCTGCTGGCAAGTCAGATCATGGTCGAGATTCTGGCGCTGGACGCTCTTCGCGTTCCGGACTGATCCGTAGCCGGGGAGTGCACGCAACAGATCTCGATTTCACTTTGACGAATCCCAACGGCACGCGGGCCGTACCATTGTGTAGTCCGGCATTGGGGCGGGGACCGGCGCGGCTGGGCTGCGCACCGGGGCGTATTGTTTGGTGTCGGTTCGTAGCCCGAGGTGAGCCTCCCCCGGAGACCTGTATGCATTCCCATGCTTCCCGTGCGTTCATCTTTGTTTCCACATCGGCCGCACGGCGCGGATTCACGATCATCGAACTCCTGATTGTGATCGGCATCATCGCGGTTCTCTCCGCGATCGCGCTCGTGGCGGGAGGTAAAGTACTGACCGGCGGCAAGCGTGCCGCGACGCAGGACGTGATGCGCGTCCTCGATACCGCGCTCGACGCGTACATCTCCAGCAAGGGCGGCAATCCTCCACCCTGGGTCGAGACGGTGCCCGGCAACGACCTGACTCTCAAGCGTGTCTTTCCCGTCGCCGATGTCCGCGATGTGGCCAACAACGCGATGGTCAACAGCGTCGGGCTTTTCATGCTCCAGTGCGTCGATGTCCCCACCACGCAGGGCCACCTCAACGGAATCCCGGCGCGTTTCATCGCCTCCCGGCCCATCCGCGGCGGCAACAACATCCGCTCGATCCCGACCATTATCGACGCGTGGGGAAATCCGATCCGGTATGTTCATCCGGCCTTCGACGGCGTTATCGCTGTTGACAGCGCGGTCCCGGGAACCGGGGTGGAACTGGATTCGCTCGACCTTCCCGATCTGAAGACCGGACAGACAAGGGGGTTCGCCCCGGGCCAGACGGTGCGCCGCACCTACAAGAACTCCGACGACTCGCTGCCGTTCGGTGCCGATGGCGACGGCGCAACGTGCATCGGCAACCGCCCGTATTTCTACTCGGTCGGCGAAGACCTCAAGACAGGCTTCCTCACGGAAACCAACGGCACGCTGAAGGAGAACCGCAACGCCGACAACGTCTACACCACGATCCCCGCTCTGCCCAACGAGAAACTCTGAAATTGATGAAGGTCGATTTCATCAGCCTCCTCGCATATCCTTACTCTCAGGTAACGCGGGGTGTAGCGCAGCTTGGTAGCGCGTCTCGTTCGGGTCGAGAAGGTCGCTGGTTCGAATCCAGTCACCCCGACTTTTGAAGTATAAAGCCCTTCGACCAGCACGTCGAAGGGCTTTCTCGTTTCTGGGCAAAGAGTTGCACCATCAAGGGCGCGGTTCAATCACGTTCCGCGGGTTGGTCAAAAAGGGTCTCGTTTGGGCCTGACTGTTGACGGGATTTGAACTCGGCGTCTCGACCAGACTCGCAGCAAGTGAAATGACGGCACTTCTCCCGTTTGGGCGGCCTTCGTACAATTGCATCATGATGGCGGACAAATCCCCTGCGGTGCTCGTCGGAGGGTTGGGGCGCGGAAGCGTCGCTGTCGGCTCGTCCGCTTCAAGTCGAAAGGCCATGCCATGAACCGAGTTGTGATCGTGCTGTGCTGTACGCTCTTGCTGGCGACCGCGAGTCAAGCACAAACCGCTCCTGCGCGCCCAGACGCTGTTTCCAGCGGCCATGCGGTACCAATCGCCAGTGGCGAGCCGGTTTCCTCGCTCGACAATCACATGTGGATCGTCTTTCAGGGCAAGGACTCGGCCTATTGGTTCGGGAGTGATGGACAGGGTGTCTACCGCTACGACGGGAAGGAACTCGTTCGATTCACCACCGTGCAGGGGCTGAGCAGCGACAGAGTCCGCGGCATTCAGGAGGATCGCTCAGGAAATATCTTCGTGTGCAGCGAGCCGGGAGGAGTGAGCAGGTTTGATGGCCGCAAGTTCAGCAGCCTGACCGCCCTGGACTCGTCCAAGAGCGAGTGGAATCTCGGCCCGGATGACTTGTGGTTTCCTGGCGGGCAGGATTCGGGCGTGGTGTACCGATGGGACGGCGCCTCGCTGCACCGGCTGGCGTTTCCCAAGACGGAGGCCGGCGAAGCGCACATCGCCGCAGTTCCGCGCTCGAAGTACCCCAATGCCAAGTACAGCCCCTACGACGTATACACCATCTCCAAGGACAGCAAGGGGCATCTCTGGTTTGGCACCAGCGTTCTCGGCGCGTGCCGCTATGACGGAACAACCTTCGCATGGGTCGGCCACGGCGAGAACGGCAGTTTTGGGGTGCGCTCCATTGTTGAAGACAAGGACGGCAAATTCTGGCTCAGCAACTGCGTGAGTCGTTTCGCTGCGGATCCGAACGCCGCGACCAATCCGGGCGCCACGCGCTATCGCAGGGAAACGGGGGTCGCCGCCGACGCCAACCCCTACTCGGTCTTCATGTCAACCGTCCGGGACAAGGACGGCGTCTTGTGGATGGCGACGCTCGGCGCAGGGGTCTTCCGCTATGACGGGGCCACGTGGACCCACTACCCCGTCACCAGCGAGGGCAAGCCGATCCGGACGTACTCGATCTACCAGGATCGGCAAGGCGTCCTGTGGGTAGGCACACAGGAGCACGGCGTGTACAGGTTCAACGGAACGGCGTTTGAAGAGTTCAAGTTGTGAGGCTTGGCTAGGACGAGTTTCACCGTTTCACGGTCAGCAAAACCCTGATTCCAGGCTCCCAGGCCCGGATTCCGGCCACGAAGAGTTCAACTGGCGTACTGTCACCCCGACTTTTGAAGTATAAAGCCCTTCGATGAGCACATCGAAGGGCTTTTTCGTAGTTCAATCGCCACTTTGACGAGTTCAATAGTTCGTCGTGAGCGGCGGAGTCGCGATCACTTTTCCTTCGAGTGCCGACGGGATTTAAACTTGGTGTTCTATGGACCTTGACCGTGCTGTGCTGAAACCGCGGTAGCCGCGACTGCTCAGGTGACAGCCGGGCAGGTAACGCCTCGGGCGAACCTCACGGTCTTGCTCTCTGATATCCCCCGAAGTGCGCCACGGGTGACCACGCCGGGCTGACGGGCGGGAGCGGGGTCGGAGTCAATCCTTCCCCAAGCGCATCGAATGGGTGAGTCGCGTACACCACATCTCCACCCAGGACCGTGAGCACCGATTCAATCTTTTTGATCTCCTCCTCGGGTACCGTCATGTAGTCCGCGGAGAGAACGGCAAAATCAGCGAGCTGGCCCGCGGCGATCCGGCCCTTGACCGTTTCTTCACCGCTGAACCACGCGCTGCCGACCGTATACAGATGCAGCGCCTCCTCGCGGGTGAGGCGGTTTTCCTTGGGGTAGAGTTCGGTGCCGCCGACGGTCTTGCCCGACACCATCCAGTAGAGCGACAGCCACGGGTTGTAACTGCTGACCCGCGTCAGGTCCGTTCCTGCGCCCATCGGCACGCCGCTGTCGAGCAGTTTCCGCAGCGGCGGGGCAGTGGCCGCGGCCTCTTTCCCGTAACGCTCGGCAAAGAACTCACCCGCGAAGGCCATCCGATTCTGAACGGCGATCCCGCCCCCCAGTCGCTTGATCCGATCGATGTTGCGGTCGGAAATACCCTCGGCGTGGTCGATGATCCAACGGCCCTTGAAGTTTTCCGCCTTGAACACAGGCTCGAAGACGTCCAGCACCTTCGTGATCGTCAAGTCATAGGTCGCGTGGATGCGGATGGGCCAGTTGTTGCGGACCAGGTGCGTGGTGACGGCCGTCAGGTCCGACCGCAGAGCGTCTACAGACAGTTCCGGCGGAGGGGCCATGAAGTTCTCGTAGTCGCCGGCCGCGTGAACAAGGTTTTCTCCAGCGCCCTCGTACACAAAGCCTTGCAGCCGGGCGGCGGCGAGGTTGAGGTTCGGCTTCACCACATCCGTCCACTTCTGAAAGTCCCGAAGTTCGGTGCCCGGCGTCTGCGCAAAGAGGTACATCGACACCCGGAGCGGGATCTTGTCCTGCTCGGCGAGCGAGCCCGCCACCCCGTAGTCGTCGGGGAACGCGTGCCCGCCTCCGCCCGCGTCCACGGCGCTGGTCAGCCCGAACCTGTTGAGTTCACGGAACCAGTGCAGGTTGGAGTTGGCCTGATCTTCCACCGACATCTGAGGGAGCTTGCCCACCGCCTGGTAGAGAATGATCGGGCGGGGCTCGGCGTGCAGGATCGCCCCGCCGCCTTCCACGAACTCGAAACGCCCGCCTGGCGGTGCTTGAGTCGTTGGAGTCAGGCCCATGGCCTCGACGCCGGCACGGTTCAGGAAGCCCCGGCTGTAGAGGAAGAGCACGAGCACCGGCGTATCCGGGGCTGCCTCATTCAACTCCCGCACCGTGGGCAGCCGCCGCTCCTTGAACTGGTACGGAGACCATCCCCCGATGACGCCGACCCATTGCCCTTTGGGAGTGCGCTTGGCCTGCTCGCGGATCATGGCCAAGCCCCGCTCCAGCGAGTCCACCCCATCCCATCGCAGTTCAAGGTTGTAGAGGCGTCCCTCGCGAATCACGTGCGCATGCGAATCGATAAGCCCCGGGACGATCGTGCGGCCTTGTGCATCGATGAAACGCGTTTTCTCGCCACGATGCGCCGTCATCTCGGTGTCGCTGCCCACTCCGACGAACCGGCCATCCTCGACGGCGAAAGCAGTTGCCCGCGGGCGATCGGCGTCCATCGTGACCACCTTGGCGTTGACCACAACGAGATCAACGCCGCGCGGCTGTGGAGAATCCGGCTCCGCCCGTGACGAAACGCACGCCGCGCACGCCGCAACGAACAACGTGAAGATACGCATAACGCTCCCTTGGGATGTAGGTGTCGGATGATCTCTGACGATCGCGATTACTGTGGCGACTTCGCGGCTTCCTGAGCCCGCTGAAAACTCTCGACGACGGCTTTATAGTGAGGCACGAGTTGCCCATAGATCTCGCCCCACTGGGCCGCGTCCGGCCTGTTCCAGGTGCGTTGGAACTCGCACAGGACGGCGTTCGTGCTGACCGGGACGATGCCCGCCGCGGCCAGACGGGCCATGGTGGTCTGCGACGCCATGACACTCGGATCTCCCGATGCATCGGTGACAAAATACACCTTGTACCCGTCGGCCTTGGCCTGAAGCGCGGGGAAGGCCACACAGACGCTCGTCCACACGCCGGCAATGACCAGGGTCTTGCGGCCGGTCGCCTCTACGGCCTTGACGAACTCCGCGTTATCCCATGAACTGATTTCACCCTTGCGTGGAACGTACGTGGCGTAGTCCTTGAACGCGTTCAGCTCATCCATGAGCGGTCCGTTCGGACCGTTCGGCTCGGACGCCGTATAGATGATCGGGGCTTTTCCGAGTTTGGCGATATTCGCCAGCGCGACCGTGTTATTGCGAAGCTCCGCGATCGGCACATCTTTGACCGTCTGGAACAACCCGGTCTGGTGATCGAGGAGGAGGATGGCAGTGTCGTTCGGATCGAACAGCACTTCAGCGGCGGCGGGGCTTGGTTGCCGCGTAAGGCCCGGGATGATGCCCCGTGCTTTCCCAGCGGCGGGCTGTGCGTGCGCATCGCCGGACAGGTTGCCGTTGTACACGAGCATGGCGAGGGCGACAGCCGCCGCGGAGCACACAGTGATGGTGGGGGCGCGAGAGTGCAAGTTCAAGCTCCTTCTGATTGCGGTGAAGAGCGCAGAGACAAAGCACGACATTCGTGCGATCTCGCGCATTGTACCTGATACAACAGTTGCAATCAGCACAGCCAATACAGTGCGCCCGGCTGCGAACAGACCGGTCAGAGTGAAGCGGAGGCGAGTCAAACAGATTCTCAACTGATGATTCCAATGTTCGGTGGAACCGAGCACTGCATCTGCACACGTCTTTCGCACCCACCATTCTGCATCCCACCGGTTCCTGCACCCTAACGCCCTCCAAGAAGATCTCAACCATATGTGCTGACACCTCGATTGTGCCTCAACCCATGCTTTCGCTGGGTTTCATTCAACCACCAGACGTTCCGAATCGGAGCGTGAACCGGACAGACCGGCTTCTTCGCTGCAGGTGCATGCGTTCATCCCGTAACGGAGCCATGCCGGGATGCCGCCACAGTTCGCGAACCGAGACCGATTCCCTTGAAGTGGCAGGAGGTAGGCGATAGGGCTTGACATAAGACTAAAGTCTCATTATGATATTCATGTATCAGGAGACCAGCCATGCCCCTCTCGCCGCACGACATGGACCGCATCCTCGACGAGCATTTCCGCTTTGAAGCTACCGACGATGTCGATGGTGTGCTCGACACGCTCGCGCCGGATGCGGTGCACGATATCGTCGGGTACCCGACCGGACCGACCCGTGGCCGGGACCGCGCGAGGGAGTTCTATCAGCGCATGTTCGCCGACTTGTCCGAAAGCCGCGTGACTCCGCTCAAGCGGCTCTACGGCGAGAACTTCCTGATCGATGAATCGCTGTGGGAGGGCCGAGCGCCCGGGTGGCCGTTCGGCCTTGATGGCCGCAACCGTCCGCTGAAGTTCCGGATTCTGCACGTCCTGGAGTTCACTCCCGACGGACAACACATCAAGCGTGAGCAGGTCTGGATGGACATGGCAGCGATCATTCAGCAACTCACTCAGGAGTGACTCTCATGGCTCTCGAACTCGTGCCGGCCGAGCCGGCGCACTTTGCTCAACTCGCCCGCATCTGCCACCGTGCCTTCGACACACTCCACGAGCATCACCGAGTCCACAGGGATGTTCCCACGGAGGAAGTGGGGGGGCTGATCATCGGCGGCGTCCTCCACAGGCCCGACTACGCGGGCATCGTCGCTGTTGAGAACGGGCGCGTGCTGGGCTCGAACTTTCTGCTGCACGCCGACGAGGTGTGCGGCGTCGGCCCGATCACGGTTGAACCTGAAATCCAGTCCAAGGGTATCGGACGAAAACTCATGCAATGGGCCATCGACGAGGCACACCGCCGCCGCGGTAGTCGCCCGAATGTGAGGCTCTTTCAGGAAGCCGTCAACACCACATCGCTCTCTCTCTATTCGAGCCTTGGATTCCGGTGGCGGGATTCGGCGGCGATGATGCAGCCCCGCGCGGCGGATGTTGATGACTCCTCGGTCCGCCCGATGACCCTGGACGACTTGCCCGATGTGGAGCGTTTGTCGCGCCTTCGGTACGGCTCTTCTCGCGCCCGCGATGTCGCTTCGCTTCTGGGCATGGCATTGCCCGCCCACGTGCGAGAGCGCGATGGAAAGATCGTCGGCTACCAGATCGCCACGCTTTTCGGCCACGCCGCGGCAGAGACCGATGATGATCTCCTGGCGCTTTCCGCGCAAACGGCCCGCCGCGTGCCCCCGCCGATGGCGGTGGTCATCATTCCGATGAGTCAGACGGCACTCTTCACCGCGGCCTTGTCGGCTGGCTACCGGGTCGCAAAGGTCCTGAACTACATGTCATTGGATACCTTCAGCCCGCCGCCGGGGCCGTTGATGCCGTCCATCCAGTGCTGACGCTGCGCGTAGTTCTCCCATGCCCGCCAAGAAAGAATCAACCTCCCGCGTGAACCAGCGTCGCCGGACCCGCAAGGACCTGCTCGCTGCCGCGGCGCGGCTGCTGAGAGGTGGACGCACACCCGACATGGATGACATCGCCGCCGAAGCAATGGTTTCACGAGCGACGGCGTACCGCTACTTTCCTACCCTTGAATCGCTCCTTGCCGAAGCGCCCCTCGACGGCATGATCCCGACTCCCGACCTGGTGTTCCCCAACGACGACCTGTCCGCCGATCCCGTGGAGCGAGCAGACCGTGCCGAGGCCGCCCTTCACAAGGCGTGCCTACTGCACGAAGTGACACTCCGGCGGATGTTGGCGGCTAATCTCGTACGAACAACCGGGATGGCGGATCGCGATAATGTGCCGCGAAGGCAGAACCGTCGAATTCCCTTGATCGCGGCGGCCCTCGCCCCAGCACGGCGGCGATTTTCCAGGGCAGCATACGAACGTCTCTGCGCCGCCCTGGCGATGGTCTATGGCCCTGAGTCGATGATTGTTTTTCAGGATGTGCTCGGACTGAACGAGCAAGCCGCCCGCAAAGTCAAGAGTTGGACCGTTCGTACACTGGTTTCCGCGGCATTGTCCGAGGCCCGTCAGAAGAAGAGCCGTCAGGCAGGGACGGGTGCGGCGGGCTGAATCACTTTTCCATCGGCATCATACAGTCGGGCGTGCCTGATGAATCAACCATAACTCGGCTCTCTGTGCGATTTTCGGGTCGTGTGCAGGGGGTCGGCTTTCGCGCTACCGCACGCCACACGGCGAGGGGCTACCCGGTGACTGGCTGGGTGCGCAATGAGCCGGACGGCACGGTGTTGATGGAGATTCAGGGGCCGCCGGACGAAGTTGACTTTTGCCTCACCAGGTTACGGACACTGATGAGGAACCACATTTCCGCAGAACAGCAACTCCCCATGCCTCCACGATCGGATGAAGAGAAGTTCGTGATTCAGCGGTAACTCTCAGCAAACGAAACCCACGCGCGAACCCGGAGAATGCCGCCCAGCCCCAGTGGCCCGCCGCTGTTCGATCATCATGCGTGGATTACTTCTTTTCTTTCTCGCCCCGCCGGCGTTTCAGTTCGGCATCGATGAACGGCGCGAGTTCACCGCGGAGGACAGCCTCGTAATCGGTCTCTTCGTACCCGGTGCGGTGGTCCTTCACCCGGTTGTCGTAGAAGACATACGACCGAATCTGGGTGCCCCAGCCCTGTTCGAGGCTGCCTCCCTGCGCCGCGGCGATCTCTTTCTCGCGCTTGTCCTCGGCCATCTGCTGCAGCTTGGCCTGAAGGACCTGCAGGGCCTGTTTCTTGTTCTGCGGCTGATCGCGGTAGGTGCTCGCCACCACCATGATGCCGGTGGGCTTGTGGACCAGTCGGATGGCGCTGGCGACCTTGTTCACGTTCTGCCCGCCGGGGCCGCTCGCACGGACAAAGGGCGTGACCTCGATGTCGGTCTCCGGGATCGTGATGTCCAGTTCGTCGAACTCGGGCGTCACTTCAACGGTGGCGAACGAGGTCTGCCGCTTTCCCTGCGCGTTGAAGGGCGACACCCGCGCGAGGCGGTGCGTGCCCCGCTCGCATTTCAGGTAGCCGAAGGCGAACGGCCCTTTGACGTGGAGCGTCACCGAGTCGATGCCGACCTCCGCGCCGAAGCCCCGATCGACTTCCTCGATCTGCCATTCCATCTTCTCGCAATAGAATATGTACATGCGGTAGAGCATGTCGGCCCAGTCGTTCGCCTCGGTGCCGCCGACACCGGCGGAGATCGTGAGAAAGGCGTTCTTGTTGTCGTGCGGGCCCGAGAGCAGGCTCCGCAGTTCGACCTGCTCCATCCGGGCCACCAGGCCGAAGAGTGATTCATCCGCCTCGGCGAGGAGGTCTTTGTCGCCCGACTCCTTCGACATTTCATACGCGAGTTTCGCGTCCTCGAAATCTCGGATCACGTGCGAGAGCGGCTCGATCTGTGCCTTCAGCACCTTGATGTTCGACACCACCTTGTTCGCGCGGGTCTGGTTGTTCCAGAAGGTCTCCGACCCCATCTCGGCTTCGAGTTCCTTCAGCTGTTGAGTCTTGACGGCGTAGTTAAAGAGAGTCGCGGATTGTCAAAATCCGCGCCTCGAGATCGGTGATGACCGGTGTGTGAGCGTCGTAATGCATGGGCGTGAGGGTAGGTGGGGGAAGGAAGTACAGGAGCCCACCCCCGTGCATAAATCAGAAAAGTGTCCACGACGCCTGGTCGATCACTCTTCACTCGCGAATCCCAGAACTCACGCGTTCTCTGTGAACGGATCCGCCGCCGAAGCCGTTACCAGATCAATCGCACCCGACCCGTGTCAGGCACGGGCACACGGCCCACCCGGTACGGAGCGGGAAAGTACACAAAGAAGGCCTTGCCGATGAGCAAGTCCCTGTTGACGACTCCGATGCTCGGGTCGATCCGGCGGACCCAGGGGTGGGGCACGTCCCACAACCTCCCATCGAGGCTCTGTGGGCTGTTATCGCCGCAGACGAAGTACTGGTCCGGGCCGAGTGTCAACGTGGTGCTCGGGTGGGTTGTGAGCGCCGGCAACTGCGCCCGGCTGTGCGGCTCGCCGGCATCGTTGTAGTTCCGGTATGCATCGGCCTGATAGTGAATGTCACGGGAGAGCGCCACGCGGTGTAAGGTGAACGGCCCCCCGTCAAACTCGAACCACGCCGCGGGCACGGTGTAGTTCCTCGCTTCTCGCATCGCGTCCGAACCCGATGCGGCCTGGTCGAGGGTCATGCCGAAGGTGTGCTCCACGCGCTCCGCGGGTGTCCAGTCATAGTCATGTCGTGCGATGAGTGTACCGTCACGCCAGAGTTGCAGCGACTGGTCCACGTGCCAGAACTCGAAGTTGGTCACAAGCCCGGGCGCGAGCACCCCGGGGCTGTCGGTCGCCGCGGCACGCCGCCACTGCCCCCACGTTTCACCAGTCCTGGCGCGCACCCATATCCCGCCGCTCTCCCCGCCCAGCGTGGCGCGAAACTGGTGCCCCCGCGTCTGAACGACCGCCGCGATCGTGAGGCCCTCCGACCCGGGACGGATCCCCAGTGACATATTGATATCGCTGACCGGGAACTCCCCGTTCCCCGCGAGAGGCGTCTCGTTGTAGGCATACGAATCGTCGATCGGCCTGCGGCGAGCGTCCCAGACGAGTTTGGTCGGTCCGGCTCCTCGGTACTCATAATCCGCGCGTCCCTCGAGAATCCAGTCTGTTCCTTCAGGCCCGGTGCCCACGGGGAGCCACGGAGGGATGAACCATCGCACCAGACCGGTCGCGGGCGAAATGGGCTGAAACTCGCTGGAAAAGATCCTTTGCCACATGGCCCGTTGGGCTTGTTCCGGTTTGCGGGCGATCCGCCAGCCGGGAAGTTTCCACGGGTTCGCTTCACCCCGGTCGTTCGGCCCGGGTGTGCGAACAAAGACATCCCCGTCGATAATCGCGACCATCTCTCCCGGCAGCCCCAGCAGTCGCTTGATGTAGTTCACGGTCGGATCGCGCGGATTCTTGAAGACTACCACGTCGAATCGTGCGGGATCAAAGATCGAGTACAGGTACTTGAATACAAAGATGCGGTCGCCCCATCGGGTCGGCACGTTCTGCCGCTGCACCGGCCACGCGCTCATGGGGTCATGCACTTCCAGCGGCGGGAAGTTCGCCGATTCATCCCCGTCTTCTCCGACGGCGAATCGTGGAGCCTGCACCGGAAGGGGCGTGGTACCGTCGGCCCTCATGTCGCGGGGCGCGACGGCCCAGGTGTAGCCGGTCTGGGGGCTGGTGATCTGCACGTGCGCGCCCCGGAGCGTGGGGGCCATCGACCCGGTCGGGATCAGGAACGCCTCGATGACGAACCCGCGAAAGACAAACGCGAGCGCGAAGGCGATGGTGATGGCGGTAAGCGTCTCTCGCACCGCGTGCCGGTACGGCATCGAAGCGGGCGCGGACGAGTGGTGTATGCCGCGAACATCATCGTGTTCCGTACGGCTCGCCATCGTCGGAGTTGGAGTCGGTCGCGTCACGCGGGGCCCGGTCCGTCAGGCTGTTTCACAAATCCGCTCATCCCCCCGTCGGAGGTCCGCCGGGCCTGTGGCCACCGCCGCTTCCCCCGCCCCGTCTCCGCCTTCTCCGCTTTGCATGATGCCCATCACCCGAACGAGAATCGTGAGGTCGAGCCTGACCCCCAGGAGGTGCTCCGCCGGTGTGATCATCGGCTCGTGCCGGATTGTCGTGATCCTGCGGCCGCATCGGGATGTCCGCCCGCCCGATCGGCGAGTTGTCTGTACCTCCGGGCTGGGGGGGGCGGGTTCCGCCGGTCAAGGGCGGGCGGCCGGTATCACGCCGTTCCGGGTTCGATTGAGATGAACGCGCACCCTGCGGTCCACGCTGGGATGGGCGGCGTTGGTCCTTGCCCTGTCGCTCGCCGTGAGCATCGGGCCGCGACTGCGGACGTTCGCGTCGTTCATCACGAGGCGCTCGGGGCGGGCGAGCAGCAACCTCGGAATGCCCTCCACCCGTGGCAGGAGCGGCGGGCGAGTCCGGTTTGGGAACGACGGGGTGCCGGGGCAACGGGCGCTGCGCTCTGCGGGAGTCGTGGGGGTGTCCGGCACCAACGGGGGGCCCATCGAGACGCGGAGGCTGCTTGTTGGATGGTGGGATCAGATTTTCAACAGGGACCGCGATGTCCTGGAACTTTCCGTCCGCCCCGGGTGCATCAAGCCGCACCAGCACGAGTTGGGTGAGAATCTGGCCGTCGAGGACCGTGCCGTCCCCATCGGGTGTGCCGACTCTGGACTTCTTGCGTGGCAGGTTCTTGCGGAGTTCCTCGTACGTCTGGTCCTCGTAGCGAAGGCAGCACATGAGCCGTCCGCAGCGTCCGCTGATTTTGAGAGGGTCGAGGGTCGCCTTCTGCACCTTCGCGGACTTCATCGACACAGGTTTGAGCACCTTCAGGAAGTTCTTGCAACAGCAATACTGCCCGCATCGTTCGTAGTCGGCTGTCAGCCGGGCCTCGTCACGGGCACCCACGGGCCTGACCTCGACGTGGGTGCGGAACTCGTGACCAAGTTCCGCCGTCAGATCGCGCACATCGAGCCGCTCCTCGGACAGGTAATAGAACGTGAGTGTTTCGCCGCCCAGGATCGGCTCGGCCTCGACAATCTTGATCGGTTGGCCCAGGCGCTCGGCCACCGCCTTGGCCCGCAGCCGCAGGTCGTGCTTGGACTGTTCCAGCCGCTGCTGGGTGTTGAGATCATCCACCTCGGCCACTCGAAGGACCCGCCCCTCGGTAAAGAAGGGGTAATCCCGTCCGCCGGAGTTCTGGATATACCCGAGCATGTCCCGCCGCGACACGCTCTTCGAGCAGCCGGAGTTAGGGCAGGTGCTGGTGAGCATCTCCCCCAGTTCGGTGCCCCGGAAGGTGCGTACCACGATTTTGCTCCCGCAGCCGGGCTTGACAGATCCGGAGTACGGGAACTCGCCCACCAGTTTCATGGCACCGAACCGAACCACCATCGTCTTGGGCGCGCGCAGGGCTTCATAGGCCTTTCGGTCCTCTTCGGCCAGGTGAACTTTGAGATCGGCCTCGAACTGCGGGAGGGGGTGGATAGGCATGCAGCGGGCAGATGGTAGAGAAGAACGAGCGCCCGCGTCGGAAGAAAGCAGATGAAAGGTACAACAAAGGCGTGCGGTATCCGACCCCGCACCCGATTCGCATGTGGTTATCGCTGAATGAACTCCGAAAATCAGGCCGAAACTACCGCGTAGCGATCAACTGAATCAGTGCCGCCACATCCTGACCATTGATGGCACCATCTCCATTGACATCGCAGCATGGATCACCGGATTCGAGGAACCCGAGCAGCGCCGCGAGGTCGCCCTCGCCCAGCACACCATCGCCGTCGATGTCGCCGTTCGCTTCATCGATGAGCAGAACTTCCAGTTCGAACCGCACCGGCACGCCACGATGAATGCCATCGCCGGAAAGTCGCCGCGATTGGGTCAAGCCGCCGGGTTCGATGGCATCGGCCCAAAGCAAGGTCCACCCTTCATTCTCGGCGAGCAACGAGGAGAGGTCCACCACGCCAGTGTCCGCGGACCAGAGGGCCGCGGCAGCGCCAGCGGCCCGCTTTATATAGCCCACGGCGACCCCTTCGGCATCCGATGCGAGGACAAAGATCGGACGGGCCTCGGCAACGCCTTCACCTAGATCACCGCCGGGTGCCTCGCCCACAGGCTCTGAATCGTTCGCCGCTGCTTGGGCGTGGCGAGTCCCAATCGGCTGAGGTCCGGGTTCTGGCGACATGGACGCCCGCAAGACCCTGATCCGCGGCCGCTCTCTGATACCCGGCGGGGGCGCATCAGGATCGAGGGGGCTAAGCCCGCCTCCCAGAATCGGCCCGGAGTGATCGCCGCCATCGCGCCCCGACGGGCAGGGCGAGAGAACATGCCGAAGGTCGGCCCCGCGGCGTGTGAGTGCGAATGTTCGATCGGCGGCATCGATGCGGCCGTCGGTATTGAGGTCGGCCCGTACGTGCTGGGCGTTGGCGGGGTCGATGGGGTTGGTACCCATGAGCGATTGGACCGCGCCGGCATCGGTGTTGTTGGTGCGTCGGTCGAAGGTGGTGTCGCCGGCGAGGGCGGTAATATCGAGCCGATCGACGCCGTCGAGCGGATTGCCCGCGGCATCGCGGACGCCGATCAGACGGACGCAATATCGGCCACGATCGGGTAACGCGGGCGTGAAGAGAATGTTGACCCCACCCAAATCAAGATTGGGTGAAGTTGTGATGCTGATGGCGGATAGGTTGATAGGCCTGCCCTCGGCATCTACTCCGGTGACTTCAACGCGGTCGGGCGTGGGTATCGCGGAATCAGGCGGCCCACCCTCGTAGATGTAACGAAGTCGGGCAACTCCAGAGCCGCGCGGCTCAATTCCCTGACCGCTGAACATAGTAATGGTGGCGTCCCCGACCTCACTGTGCGTGGCAATGGATTGCCACCGGTCAATCACCGGTGGGGTGGTGTCGATGGCGATCGTCGCGCCCGCTGAAACTTCTCCGCTCGTGATACTGACGGCATACACACCGTCCGGCAGTGTCAGGGCATCGGGCACTGTGAACGTACCCCTGCCATCTGGCCCGCAAGGCACTACGGCTTCAATCTCTCGCGGCCCGGTGAGTCGGATGTCAATTGTGGTACCAGGGGGGCCGACAAAGGCCAGCGTGGGCGTGCGGTCATTGGTCAGACCGTCACCGGGAATGCCTGTGTCGCTCGACGGCGAGAGGCCGATGGCGAGTGTGGTTGTAATCGCATCAGGTGTGCCGGGAAGAGACTCGATGTTCCCGGCGTTATCGGTGGCCTGGGTCACGAATCTGTAGACGTGTCCGGATTCGAGAAGCGCGGCGGCCTGCTGATCGAAACTCAGGCTGGAAACAGGCTGGTAGGCGCCGCCATCGCGCGAGACAAAGAGGCGAGAGCCGGCCAGGCCGGAGCCGCCGGGCATGTCGCCAGCGGCGATGTTCACGATAACCTCGCCCGGGTCGCTCGCCGCGGGCAGCGGCAGGGCGGCACTGACGGGGGCTTCGGCGTCGATTGTGTTGCTGACGATGTTGGTTCGGATCGGCTCGTTGTTGTCGAAGATGATGGTGGCGTCGTTCGTAATGACCGTGCCAGTGGCGACTGATGTTCTCGGCCGGATGGTGAACTCAACATACCCCTCGCCGCGGCCGGTTTCGTCGTTTGGCGGCAGGAAGCCCAAATCTCCCGTAACCGGCGGCAAGCCGGTAGCGGGATCGATGCTCTGCAACGTCCAGAACGCGCGGGGTGGTGATGTGGAAGCATCGACACCCGCGACGATCTCGAGCAGAACGCCTCGCGTGGCGCGGAGGTCGACCGTGGTGGAGTAGGAGATGCGGTTGGGTGGGATCTCAATCGTGCGGTCAAATATCTGGATGTGGCCGAGACGGAAAGAGCCCGCGATCAGGTCAGGGCTGAGGTCGTCTGTGATGGTGACCAGCGAGGCGGGCGCGGTGGCGGTGGGGAGGTTCTCGTAATAGATGCGATAGGGGATGGAGGCGTTAGAAATCCAACGCTCGGCACCGAAGCCGGAGGGGCCGGCTTTTTCGTTGGGGTCGATGGCTTGCTGAGTGGTAACACGACGGGGAGGAGGACAGCGAGGACCGCGTACTACAACGCCGCGACCACAGTTGGCGCAAGGATCAAACACAGTTTCTCCACACTTCGGTCGCGGTGGATTGCGTCTCTTACAACAGAGACCACCCTCTGAAGGGTCTCCGACAAAGGTTTTGAACTCGAAAGGCACAGAAGTAGTGACCTTAAACTCCCTCGCGTGTCCGCATACTTCCAGATTGCGCAACGACAACGAGTACCCAGACTCAATTGAACCGCCAAGGTTTCCCGGACAGAAGTCCCATATATCCTCGAGCGTAGCGATGAGTTGAACTTTGATATCAAAGCCCCGAGGGCATTCGATGCAGCCACCCCGCGGACGCCTCGTGATGCATACCTGGCCAGAAATTGTGGGCGGAGTAACCAAGCCCAATTGAAACACTGAGTCATCCTCCGCCAATCCGCCGTAAATCATGTCGTACAGTTCCGCGAAGTACTGTGTTGTAACACTCGGATCAGCCAGAAACTCAGCTATTGAGAAATTGCAATTCTCGGGTTCATTGTACTGCATGCTGGAGAATCGTCCGGCCTGAGCGGCGACCAAGATTCCCTTGACAACCTCATCGTTAACATTGTCAGCCCAACTTTTGACATCGCTGTTACCCTTCAGGTACTCGGATATCTCCGTTTCCGGTCCAAAGGACATTGGGGTGCCAGAGCCTTCGAGAAACCTCACAACGGCTGCTTGTCCCGAAGTGACGCCGCCGAGGCCAGCGCGTCCGCCGAGAACACGACCGTTTCCAACTTGGCGGATATACTCGCGGACGGCGGCCCAGTCCATGAGACCGAGCATGTCTGCGATATTTTGCTGATCTTCTGCCGGGTCATAGCCTGACGGGCAAGTCTCCTGACACCCGGGTCCGCCACTTCGTCGATCATAACCTTCGAAAGTCCGGCCGAGCTGCTCTTGAGTTGACAATATGCTTCCGAAAACATAATCGGCACGAATCCATCCGGGTTCTGAACTCAGTGCTCGGAAACTCGGAGCGGCGTGTCGAAGAGCGTCACAAAGTTGGGGCCATGTTGATCCTACTCGCACCCGGAATGCCTCCCAGGTCTCGGTCCACTCCGTTTCGGGTCGACCATCAAAATAGTCGGCCTCGAACTCGTCCCACGGAACATCACCTATGAGGGCGGACAGATCTTGCACAGTAATCTGAGAATCGGCTGTACTTAGCGGACGCGCGAAGACTCGGATTGTCCGAAGCTCACCTGGTGCGAGTACATCCGGGCGGAGTTCACCTAGCACAACGTATTGTAAATCGCCCCGATCAACGTGCCCCGGTTCTTCATTTACTGCGGCGGTGCTGTCTGTACTGATGCATAGCACGGGCGACGGTGCATCGGAGTTGCCGTCGTTATAGACGAAGATTTGAATCGGATAATCAACACCAACCCGCGCGTTTGGGGGTGTCAGTACATCCAAGATTAATCGGGGGCCACCCCCTTCTACAACACGTATCGCGCCAACAAGGCTGGACTCGGCTAGAGGCACCACAATTACACCTGGCAGTTGTGTTATCGGGTTCTTGTCTATCGCCAGCCGCTCATCCCGAGCTAGTACCGTGTACGAGCCGATCGTTGCTCCTGCAAGGTCAAAAGTCGCGACAATAGACGTAGGTCCATCGTCCCTGATCCACACCGGATTGAAGATCCGCTGATCCGCCTCGGAGAGCAAGCTTACCTGTGTCAAACCTGACTTAAACAGCGCACCATCAAACCGAATGGTCACTGGACCGGTGTTTCCAACCACTGACGGGGTTACCGCGTTTACTCCGAATGGGACCGTCGTCACTTCGACAATGACCGGCGATGCAACGCCACGCGTGCATTTCGCTAGGATGAACAGATTTTCAGAACTCGAACCTGCAACAAGCAACTGCTGTGATGACTGAGGTGTGGCCGCAGATCGGCTGAACTGCGAAGTCGTTGGCACAAAGCCAGCACCGCTATACAGCTCGATCCAACCCGACGGGTCAGCAAGCTCTGATCGAATCATCACGGTTGTCCCCCGTTCAACGCGCACCTCAAAATAGCGACTCTCGCCTGTCCTCATCACGCCTGTCCAAGGTACTCCTAGTTCGAGCCCAATGGCTCGAATGGAGACAGAAGTTGCACTGGCTTCCGCGTTATTCCCCTCATCCGTCTCCGGCACCTGATTCAGCACATCCGTCCTCGCCACCACGTAATACTCGCCGGGTGTAACACCCGGCACGCGCGGCGAAGCGGAACCGCCGACGGTGTCGCCGGGGGCGAGGGGGCTGGAGCCGGGGTTGGTCTGGAAGTTGCCGATCCGGCGGTCGTCGATGCTCCAGACGGGGTCCGTGGAGAGGAAGAGACTGTCCTGCCACGTCGCGCGGATGGTGGATTCGCCGCTATTACGGATGGACCACGCGAAGGGCGCGGCGGCCCCAAGTTCGGCGGAAGCCGGTGGCGTGACGCTCGCGACGGTGAGGTCTGAAAGGGGCGCGATGTCGATCAGCGTGAGGTTTGTGGCAGTTGAGGTATTGTCACTTTCACGCCCGCCCTCGTCGATATCGCCGCCGGCATCGGCGCGCACGATCAGGAAATATGGGCCGGCGACGCCCGCCGGCAGCACCGGCGTGGCGGTTGCCTCATACACGCCACCGCCGCCCGCGACAGGGCCGCGCTGGGTAAAGGTGCCGATGTAGACATCGCCCAGCCCACCGCTTTGAGGCGGATCAAAGAACTGGTCGCGGGACAGGTAGAGCGAATCTCGCCACGTGCGCGGGGCAGGGATCGATGCCTGCCCGGTATTCGCGACTGTCCACGAGACCTGCATCGGCTGGCTCTCTGTGGCAGAGGGTGGAGCGGTGACACCGACGGCCTCGAGATTCGGGTAGGTGGGTGGGTCTACATCGAGGGGCGTGACATTGATGGTGGGGGGCGGCTGCGGCCCGGTGTTGTTGGCCTCGTTGGACTCAAAGACGGCGCTATTTGTATCTGTCCTCACCAGGACGTAGTACAGGCCGGACGCTGTGCGTGGCAGCGTGTAGTTTCCCAGTGCCTGATACGCCTGACTCGGCGCAAGAGGTTGGGTACGTGTGCGGGCGCCGATTTCGATCGCACCTGTCAGGTTGGGGTTTCGAGAAAGATACACGCGATCAATCCAACTGTTGGCGTTGGTAGGCAGAACGCCGCGGTTTTCGACCTCCCACGAAACCGAAATTTGCTGGTCGGCATCGCCGCTCTCAGGAGCCGATAGTGAAACTACGGCGAGGTCCGCCGCCTCGGCGGTCACGGTAAAGGGGATAGCGATGATGTTGTTGCCTTCACCCGGCCCCTCGGCCACGTTATTGTCGGCATCGGTAGCGATGACGAGGTAGTACTGACCAGGTCCTACCAGGGGCACCGTGAACTCGATCGAGTGGACGTATCCGGCATCGACACTCAGCGGTGTGGAGCGAGAGTGTGTGGAAAGGACGGTTCCGCCCGGAGAAGGGGCGGTGTGAAGCCAGACACGATCGACCCACGAGTTGACCTGCGTTGGTACCACGCCGGAGTTCGTCACACGCCAGCCGAGAGTGCCGCGGGCACCGGCATAACCGGAGGGCGTCGGTACTCCATCGATCGCGGCGACAAGGTTGGCGTACCTGGCCTCCACTCGAATAAGATTCTGGGATACGCGGATGTTGTTTGCTTCGCCGGCGGTCCCCTCGAAGACGTTTCCTTGATCGTCCGTCCGTACGATCAGGCGATACTCGCCCGCGGCGATCGTGCCGGGGAGACGGTACTCACCACTGCGAGAGTAAGGGTGAATGATCGGCTGGTTCTGCTCATCCCGGCTCGATGATGCACCGGGCCGCGCCATGAGCGGATCGTTGTTGGTGTTGAGCACCGAATCGGCGGAGAGATACGCGCCATCAGACCAGGAGATATTCGAAAGCGGTGGAGCGCCGAAGTTCTCGACCGACCACGCGAACGAGACAACCTGCTGCGGAACGACAATCAGCGGGCCTGTGAACGAAGCCGCCGTCGGCTCCAGGTCCGGCGGAGGGGTGAGGCGTACATCGATCGGAGCGGTGCTCACGCCGATGTTGTTGCCCTCAAACCCGAACTCTGTGACGCGTCCGGTGATATCCGTCTGGCATTTCACGTAGTAAATGCCGGACAGGTTCGCCGGGAGCGTGTGAGAGGTGCGGGCCGAGTACGTCTGGCCGGGTTGCAGAACTCCGCTGCCGCTCCCGACATCACCGAGGACGATATCTCCAGCGCCCGTGTTCGGAGATTCGGCACGGTCGTGGGGTGAGATAAAGATGCGGTCGGTCCATGAACCGACATCGGTCGGGCCGCCTCTGGGGGGATCTCCGCCGCGATTGATGATGGTCCGGTCGATGGAGATGGATTGCCCGCTGAAGACAATCGGCTGTCCAACCAGCGCGATGTTCTGCACCTGGAGGTCGGGTTGCGGCTCGAGTTCAATGGTAAACGTGGGGGTGTAGGCCGCGTTGTTGCTCTCGATGAGTTCCGAGACATCGCCTGGCCGACCGAGCGCCCAACCGGGGCAGCCTGTGCGACGCGCATCTGTGATGATGCCGATCTTGAAAGTACCGGTGATGTCGTGGGGCAGGGCGATCTGCACGATCTGTTCGTACCTGTTGTCGTTGTTGCCCGGCGCTGGAAGATAACTGGGGTTCACCGACTCACCGAGGAAGGTGAACGCCGTGAGGCACGAGGTGCCGAACTGCTGATCGGGAGACAGAAGGAAAATGGCATCACGCCACGAAGGTGAACTCGTCGGGCCGGTGCCCATGTTGCTCACCTGGAACCGAACGGTAATGGTCTGCCCGGAAATGACACCGCTCGAAACAGGCGTAACGCTCGTGATCTGAAGGTCGGGTTTCGGGAACTGTCGCACGAGCACCGGCGGCGTGTGGACCCGAGTGTTGTTCTGCTCACCAAGCGGAGACTCAACGACGCTCCCGCCGACATCCGTTCGGATGATGATGTAATACGTCCCGGGCTCGACCGGGTAGAGATACTGCTGGGTACGTTGGTATGACTCGCCGGGCGCAAGCGCACGAGGCGCAGAAAGGGCGGGGCCGAGCGGAGGATCTGTTGACTCGTACGTGGTATTGGTCGAGAGGTACGCGCGGTCTGTCCACCCGTTCGCCGCCGCGTTGCCGCCATTCGTCACGGTCCAGGAAATTTGGAAACTCTGCTCTGTAAGGCCCTCGAGCGGCGCGGTTGAACTCGATACGACAAGGTCCGGACGCATCGGGAAGCGGAGTTCAACGGGTCGGAGGGCCGTGTTGTTTGTCACATCGCTTTCTACGAGAACACCTCCGCTGTCACTCCGAACGATCAGGTAATACACCCCCTCCACCGACCCCGCCGTGTACGCAACGGTCGGCGACACGGAGAAGGGCGCGGACTGCCCGCTCGGCAGGCGTGAGGTGCCGCTGGCAGGAGTCGATAGCACGACATCATCGGCATCGCCAAACACTTCATTCTGCGACAAGACCACGCGGCTGTTCCACGACCGGCGGATGATGCCGCCCTGATTCAGGTCGCTCCACGATATCGTGAAAGGCGAACCGAAGAGAACGGTCTCGGGCGCGCTCAGGTTTGTCGGTGTCAGGTCGGCGGGTGGGGGTACGACAACGGACACATCGGGGCTGGCCGCGGCGTTGTTGTCCTCTCGCATCTCGTGCACGTTCTGCGGAGTGCGATTATCTGTACGGACTGTATATCGGTACGTCGCCATCGAACCCGCGGGGTTCGGGAAGGTCGCGTTGAAAGAGAAGGGTGCGGATTGGCCCGGCGCAAGCGGCGAAGTCACATTCAGCAGGCCGGAGACTGTCTGCTCGGTCCCAGGGGGCGAGACCTGTGTGACAAAGACACGGTTGGCAAACCCGGCGGGGGCGGTCCGATCGCCGATGTTCTGCACCGTCCAGCGGAGGGTGACCGGGTCGCCGTTGAGGCCATCGGGCGGATCGGCTTCAACACCCGTGACAATGAGATCGGGGCCATGCTCGATGGTCATGACGGCCGGGTTGCTGACCGTGGCGCCGCAGGTGTTGGTCGCCACAGCGTCGTAGGTGCCCGCATCGGCGATGGTGACGACCGAAAGGCGCAGCGTCGGCGTGGCGGTTCCGGAGATTGTGCCGCCTCCCGGAGCAGCCCCGTCTGAAATAAATACACCGTTGCGTCGCCAGCGATACGTCAGTGCGTTCGAGGCGATAACGGAAAACTCGATCGGCTCGTTCGTCGCCGCGCCGATGCTCTGCGGATGGGTTGTAAAGGTCGGTGCATCGAGGCTGGTGGAGTTTCGGACCCAGGTGTCGCCGACGTACACGACCTGCGAGGTGCCCGTGTTGCCGCCGAAGATCGTCATGCGTCGCGCGGCCGAGTCATACGCCATCGCGGCCGCCTGTCGGGCGGTGGGGCTCGCGATGCTGGGGCTGAACCATGTGGTGCCATCCCACTCCCAGGTATCGGTGGTGTTCGATGATGGGCCGAATCCGCCGCTGAGCACCGCAGTGCCGCGGGTGCCGTCAAAGGCGATCGCGGCATCGCTTCGCGCCGATGGCCTCGCGGATGGCACGGCCAGGCGCCAGGTTAGATTTTCAAGTATCCACGTTTCATCGAGCGCCGTGTTTGTTGTGCTGCGTCCGCCGAACATGACAATCTGGCCGCGGAGCGGGTCGAATGCCATCGCCGGGCCGACCCGCACAGTCGGCCTCCCCGTGCCTGCCGGCACGAGAATGGTCCATCGTGTTCCATCAAACGACCACGTATCCGCGGTAAGCCCCACGCCGGTGCCGCCGAAGAGCACGGTGCGCTGGTGCAGAGCGTCGTAGGCCATGCCGTGGCGCTGGCGGCTGGGGGGTGAATCAGCCGCGGAAAGATTGCGGGCGATCCACTGCGAGCCGGTCCATTCGTGCGTGTCGCGTACCACGCCCCCAGACACGGAACCACCGAAGAGAACGATGCGGCCGCGCTGCACGTCGTAGGCCATTTTGTGACCGATACGGGCGGCGGGGCCGGTGACGACCCGCTGGGACCACCGGCCCGACATCCATTCCCATGTTTCGTTCGAAGTGCCCGCCGCGGTCGAGCCTCCAAAGAGAAGGAGGCGGCCTGTCGTACCGAACTCGGCCAACGCGGCAAGCGTTCGTGCGGATGGCAATGTCTCCGCCCTCGGTGTCCAGGCTGTTCCACTCCACTCCCACGTATCGCCGAAATAGGATGCCCCCACGCCGCCGTAAACGACGGTGCGTAAGGTCGCGGGGTCGAAATACATCGCAAGGCCCGAGCGTGCCGCGGGGCCCGCTGTTTCGAAGCGAGTCCAAGCGGCACCGGCCCACTCCCACAGGTCACTCAAGTACGTGCTTCCCGAGACGCCGCCGAAGAGAACGAGCCTGCCCCGAGCCGAGTCATACGCTATCGCGTGCCCGCTTCGAGATGTCCATCCGGCGGTCGTGGGTGTCTGGAGTTGGGTCCACGTGGTGCCGTTCCACTGCCAGACCTCCGCCGCGGCCGTCGTGCCGGTGTTTCCTCCGACGAGGATGATCCGTTCGTTGAAGGCCGAGTAGGCCATGGCAGAATCGAACCTCGCCGAAGGCCCGATGTTCGAGGCGAGTGTCCACGCCGTGCCGTCCCAAGTCCACGTATCACGCAAGCGGGCGGGTGTGCCCGTGCCTCCGAATCCTCCAAAGAGAACGACGCGCTGCCGGGCGGCGTCGTAGGCCATGGTGTGGCCATACCGAACAGGTGGAGACTCCGATGGGGTAAGCCTGATCCACACATCGCCGTCCCATTCCCAGGTATCGTTCATACTGCTCGACGAACCTTGACCGCCGAACAGCACAAGGCGTTGCCGGGCTTCGTCGAAGGCCATCGCGTGTCGAGATCGTGCAGGAGGAGCCAGCACATCTTCCGCCGTCCACGCCTCCGCAGACGGGAACCGCAGCCACGTGTCCCGCAAAGGATTGGGCGAGCCCGCGAGAATGCCGCCGAAGAGCACCGCATGCCCCCGGACGGTATCAAACGCCGCCGCGGAGTTCGCTCTGGCCCCGATCTGAGCCAGTCGCCATTCCGCAGCGCACTGCGCCCGCGGGGCACCAAAGGCTTGGACTTCTGAAACCGAGAACAAGTTGTTGCCCGAGATCGCCAGCACTCTGATTTTGTCGGCATCGACGGGAGCAGCGAGTTGGAAGACCTGAGTGTCGTTGGCGGGGTTGGGGCGGGTCTGCATTCCTCCGCCGGAAGCGATCGGCAACGTCCACACCACGAGCCAAGAGCCATCGGAGGGGCGGCGGAACTGAATCTGGTAGGTGTCGTTGTCGTCAGCCTGCACAATCAGGCCTGTAATCGTGTATGTTTCCTGAAGGTCGATTTCGAGTGATGGAGCAAGTCCGTTCCACCATACTGTTCCGTCCTGCCATTGCGTTCCGCGAGGGCGAAATTCTCCATCTGTGATGCTCGACGGGCTGGCGCCGTTGACGGAACCGCCGACGGCGGAGACTGGCTTGTTCAGGGCAATGTTCTGGGCCGCGGTGCAGGAAACGGCGAACGCGAGCCCTAGCACGCTCATGCAAAGACGGGAACGCGAGATCATCGTGAATACTCCTCCGGGCCGCACGGCCCGCCCAACGACTTACTTCACTCAGCGGCTCAACTACCCGCCATGCTGCACGCGGCGTGACCGTCCATTCAAGCCGCACCCACACCCAATGGCAACAAGCATCAACACTCCCGGATTCGGGATGGTGATGATGAAAGGCGCTCCACCCATGGATGGAACCTCGTTGAAACCAAGCGCGAACGTGTCCGGTGCTGCACGGATCACGATTTCATCCGGGCCTGAGTAGTCGGTCGGGACCCAGAGGACAAGCGTGACCAACCGCCCGGTCCCGAAGTGCCCTTCTGTCGCCAAACTGGACAACTGAAGATCGACCTGGTCAGTCGGTCTACTCGGGCCTCTCAGACTATCTGCACTGAGAATCGCGGGAAGGTTGTGCCAAGCCGGGACACTGTCATCAAACAGCGCGAGATCATCGCCCCGATTCGGGAAAGGGGCTGCCCATTCGTACGATGTGTACAGCAAACCGGGCGCGGAGAAAATCAGGTCCAGGACGACCGAGTCGTGTTGCGAGGCCACCCCGTCCGAAGTGAGAACGATGTCGAGTGAGAGCGAGTTTCCACGCCCGACGACAATCGCGGATTGTCCTCCGACAAGCGGGGTCACGATGTAACCCGCCATTGTGCTTGGCGCGAAGAAAAGTGTTATGCCCAGAGACCATCCACCCAGAGTTCGCGGCCAATACCGCATGGTCTTTCCTTCCTCCCGGCGAATCGATGTTCCAAAGTGCTATGAGGCGCACAGTGCAAGCCGGAACATCCCAGAATAACCAAACGGCTACGCCGTGTCAAGGTTTATTTTCGGGCTTTTGCTACCTGCACGAACTGGTTTCAGGCAGCGCTCAGATCGCCGACCCTGATCTTGATAAGTAAGGTGCTCATCGGAGTGTATCTTGAGGAGTCAAGGCACAATCACAGTCCACGACCCTAACTTTCCGTTAGGCGCGATGAGGGCCGCCGCCGCGGTTTGGGCCGATGGAAGATGAACTCCACCAGCGGCGGTCGGAATAGGCCTGTACGACCAGGAATCGTGAGTCTTCCATGCCGCCACCGCACGATAGGTGCCCGGCGGCGGGCTCCATTCGAGGATGGTCCGATCGGCATTGAATACAGCACGGACTTCCAACGCGGGCACGGACGCCTCACCGCACGAGGCGCACTCGGGCGGGATAGCAGGCTCGGCGTACGGCCCCGTACGCAGCGCATCGGCGATGCCCGCATAGTTCCGTTGCAGGGCCTTCATGCTGAAGTGGATCTCGCCGCCGGTTCCCTGTCGTGTCCGGATCGAAAGGATTTGATTCGTGATTTCGCTCGATGGCCATTTCCCATCCGCGGGGTCGCATTTGCTGGTGTACAACCCCGGATACACCGGGCGGCCGGCCGTGCTTTGCGAGAGCCACCAGTCCAGGAGCGGCTCGAAGGGCTGCTTTGGCGCCGACCGCCTCCAATAGAGTTGCGGCGATGCGTAGTCGAGCCACCCTTCTCTCATCCAGAGAGCCGCATCCGCGTACAGCCCCGCGAACGCGTTGAATCCCTCCACGCCCTCCGGGTGCCCCGGCTGCCAGATACCGAAGGGGCTGATGCCGACGCGGATGTGGGGTTTGATCCTCTTAACCTCTTCGTACAGGCGGCGCACGAAACGATTGATATTGTCTCGCCTCCAATCGGCGCGGCTCAGCGTGCCACCCCCCGCCATGTACTTCGCCCAGCTCGCATCGTCAGGAAAATCATGTCCTCGTTTGGGATATGGATAAAAGTAATCATCCATATGGATGCCGTCGATGTCATAGCGTGACACCACATCGAGCATGACCCGGATGGAATGATCCTGCGCATCCTGCTCGCCGGGGTCCATCCACCAGTAACGGTCGTACTCGTGAACCAGGTCCTTTCGAGCGTTGTTGATGTGCATCTTGGCATCGGGACCAGTCGCCTTGAAGTGTCGCGTGCGGAACGGGTTGAACCAGACATGGCACTCGATCGCCGCGGCGTGACACTCCGAGACCCACACTTCCAGCGGGTCGTACGCCGGGTCCGGACCCTTGCCCGACTGGCCGGATAGATACTCGCTCCACGGTTCAAGATCACTGACGTACATCGCATCCGCCGTCGGCCTGACCTGTACGATCAGCGCGTTCAAGTTGAGCGATGTCGCCGTGGAGATGATGTTCCGAAGTTCTTCCTGCTGTTTCGCGGCGGGCAGCCCTGGAGCGCTGGGCCAGTCAATATTGGCGACCGTAGCTACCCACGCGGCACGAAACTCCCGCGGTGGTGGGGGGGGCGGGACCTGCCGCGGCGCTTCCGTGGAACCGCCGACCGGCGGCGGCGTGTGCGTTGATTCGATCGGCGGGGTACTCGCGTTGGTTGGCGGGACCGCTTGCGACGGACCACGCCGGGAATCACACGATGGAATGCCCGCGAACAGAAAGAGGACAATGAAGAGGGAGTGAGTTTTCAACACGAATGAAACGCGCCCAGCCTGATCCGGTCAACCGTGCACAATCCGCTGGCCTCAATCCGGGCTGATCCAGTTGTGAAGAAGCCCCGAAGCGTCGGTGAACCTGCGAACGTTCGGGTTCCTATGTAGAGTCAGGCGGTTGGTGTCCCGGGAACGTTCCAGCGCGTTGCCTTCATTTAACATATACAGCCACGGTACTTCGTAGGGTGATCTCCACATCGACACTCGATTACGCGGTACGATAGGGTCATGTTAGGAATTTCTTGAACTATTTGCCCCCAAGGCCACCACACGCCGATACTCCCCACTGCATATGCCATCGCAAAGGATTGCTCGAAAAGCCCAGGATGGGCGTACCACTCGTTTGGCCCGCTTCTTCGGTTGCGTGGTCTTGATCGCGGCATGGCTTTTCGCCGTTGCCAGTTTGATCGGGTTTGACAGTGCAGACCCCCCCTCCCATATCGTCGCCCCGCAGAATGACCCGGTTGTCAACTGGTGCGGTCCACTGGGCGCGTTAGTCGCGTATTCCGCGTTCAAACTTCTCGGGTATGCCGCCTGGCTTCCGGCGGTGTGCATCACCATTGGTCTCTTTTCCGCGGCAGTCGGCCGCAGTGTTCAGCACGCACTTGTGCGATTCATCGGCCTGGTCATGCTTACCGGGGCCGTTGCGGGCTTGCAGAACTTGCTGATACCCAACTCCGGCCCCATGCCCGATTTGGCGGGCGGAATCGTCGGCACTGTGACTGTTTCAGAACTCTCGATGCGATTCGGCGGGTTGGGCACCGGGATTGTTCTCGCGGTCTTCGCCGTGGTCGGTGCGGTTGTAGCTATGGATGAATGGGTCATCGCGCTCTTCGGCTGGGTCTGGCGGGTCACGCGCGATCACGGCGTGCCCGCGGCCCAGGTGGCCGGGGCGGCTGCCGGGGGTGCAGCGGTGAATGCTGGCTCCGCCGCGGCTAAAGCCTCGGGGAACTTTCTGGCCGATTCGTTCCGTTCACTCTTCGCCGGTGTGTTGAACAGGAAGCAACGGTCCCCGCGCCAGACCGATCTGGATGATGAAACCCTCTCCCCTACTCGAACGGGACGCAGGGCCGCAGCCAAAGCCGACAAACTGGCCAGGGCCAAGGTGGTCGATATCGAGGATCCGGATATCCCTGTCGGTGTGGCGGTGAACGACAACGAGTCGCCGGAACAGCCGTCGCTCGATGAATCAAAGGAGGATGTGGCCGATACCGTCAAGCCGAAGCGAAGGATACAAACCGAGAAAGGCAACCCACTCAACACTGGTGATTCACCATCCGCGGACTCGTCAACTCCCCGTGCTGAGCCGGAGGACGTGGAAGAGGATTCCGCCGCCGATGCGCCCCAGGTCTTCGACACAGAGGCGCTCAGGGCGAAGATGGCGAAACTGCCGATCATCTTCGGCCAAGAGCACAAGCGCATCGCCACCGATGCGGATCTGGCCGCCATGCAGTCCGAGGGGACCGGCGGGGAAGAGGATACAAGTAAACCGTACCGATTCCCGGGTCTTGACTTGCTGGAGGCACCGGAGGAGAACTTCTCCGACACCCTCAAGACGCACGTTGAAACCCAGGGCGCAGCCCTCATGGCTGCGTTGCAGGAGTACCGAATCGAGGGCCGAGTGGTCGATGCCGAGTCCGGCCCGGCGGTCACGATGTACAACATCAAACTCGCCCCGGGCACCAAGGTGGCCCAACTCCAAACGGTTCAGAGCGACATCGCCCGTTCACTCCGCGCAGTGAATATCCGCATCGTGGCGAATATAGCCGGCCGGGACACCATCGGAATCGAGGTGCCCAATACCACCCGAGAGAAAGTGCGACTCAAGGAGTTGATGGGGCACACCGAGGTCTACACGAAGATGCGCCTGCCCATGTTCCTGGGAAAGGATGCCGGCGGGGCCCCGCTCATCCATGACCTGGCAAAGATGCCTCACATGCTCATCGCCGGCACCACCGGCAGCGGCAAGAGCGTGTGCATGAACACCATCATCATGGGCTTTCTCTACACCAAGCGGCCCGGAGAACTCAAACTCATCCTCGTTGACCCCAAGATGGTCGAGATGAGCCAGTTCAAGGACATCCCGCACCTCATGTGCCCGGTCGTGACCGAAATGCCAAAGGCCGCGGCGATCCTGGAGTGGGCCTGCAACAAGATGGAAGAGCGGTACGCGACGCTGCAAGAAGCCGGCTGCCGCGACATCGGGGCCTACAACGAACTCTCGTGGGAGGAACTCAAGGAGCGGTTGAATCCCGGAAGCCCCGAGGAGGAAGCCCGCATCCCACGGAAACTGCCCTACATCGTGATCGTGATCGATGAACTGGCGGACCTGATGATGACCAACCGCGAGGTGGAAGGCTCGATCATCCGCATCGCCCAGAAGGCACGCGCCGTCGGCATCCACCTCATCCTCGCGACCCAGCGACCACAGCGCGAAGTCGTCACCGGACTCATCAAGGCCAACATGCCCGCCCGGATGACCTTCAAGGTCTCCAGCGGCATGGACAGCCGCATCGTCCTCGATCAGAAGGGCGGCGAGCTGCTCCTGGGTCAGGGCGACATGCTCTTCCTCACGCCCTCCTCCTCGCAGATCATGCGGGCGCAGGGGACGCTCGTGGACGACCGCGAGATCCGCCGGGTGGTGAAGTTCATGAAGGAAGTCGCGGCCCCGAGTTTCGAGCGCAGCCTCATGCAGATCCGCGCCATCGACACGGATCAGCAGCGGCTCGAGGACAGCATGAATAACTCCTCCGCCAGCCTCGAGGCGGCCAAGGAAGACCCGATGTTCAACCGCGCGGTGGAGATCGTTCTGGAGTCCAAACGGGGCAGCGTTTCATTGCTCCAACGTCGGCTGGCGATCGGCTACACGCGGGCCAGCCGACTGGTGGACCTCATGGGCATCGCCGGGATCATCTCAGACCACAAGGGGAGTGTCGCCCGCGATGTGCTCATCACGCTCGAAGAGTGGCATGCTATGCGGGCCTTGATGGAAGAGCAGGCCAAGGCCCAGGGCATCACGCTGCCTTCCGAGGATTCTCAGCCCGCTCAGGGAGATCTATTCACCGAGGGGTCAGCCAAGGGTGATCCGCGTTCCGCAGAAGGACCAGAGGATGACGATGCGGATCCCGCGTGCGGCGAAGAATCCGACAACGACAACAAACCCCCCTTCGATCCGACATGATGCCGCCGATCACTCCTGTTTCGCCCAGGTATCTTTGAGTGTGACCGCGCGGTTGAAGATCAGTGCCCCGGGGCGAGAGTCTGAGTCTACGCAGAAATAGCCCAGCCGCTCGAACTGAAACGTGTCACCCGGTCTGGCCGTGGTCAACGCCGGATCGATCAGGGCCGAGATCGTTTCCAGTGAACCGGGGTTCAGGTCATCGAGTTGATTCCCCGTCTTCTTCCCAGGCTCGGCTTCCCGGAAGAGCCGTTCGAAGAGTCTCACCGTCCCGTTCGCCGCGTGGTCAGCGCTGATCCAGTGCAGCGTGCCCTTCACCTTTCGCGTGGGCTTTCCGTCGGGTCCGTGCGGGGCATCACCGCCGCGCGTCGCTGGGTCGTACGTAGCCCGAACTTCCGTCACATGGCCCGCCGCGTCTTTGACGACCCCGGTGCAGGTGATGAAATAAGCCCATCGCAGGCGCACTTCCTGTCCGGGACAAAGACGAAAGAACTTCTTGGGAGGGTTCTCAGCGAAGTCCTCGCGTTCGATGTACAGCGTGCCGGTGAACGGCACTTTCCGGGTGCCCGCGCCGGGGTCCTCGGGGTTCACGACGAAATCGAGCATGTCCACCTTGCCCGCGGGCCAGTTCTCGATCACGACCTTGAGGGGCCGCAGAACGCACATCGCACGCGGGGCCGACTTGTTGAGATCATCCCGCAGCGCGTTCTCGAGCCGACCCACATCGATCATGCTCTCCTGCGTCGTCACGCCGATATCCTCGCAGAACGTCCGGATCGCACCCGCGGTATACCCCCGTCGCCGCAGCCCGCGGATCGTGGGCATGCGGGGGTCATCCCACCCGGTCACCCGGCCTTCCTTGACCAACGCCAACAGAAACCGCTTGCTCATCACGGTGTACGTCAGGTTGAGCCGCGCGAACTCAATCTGCTGCGGATGATGGATCCTCGGACCCCACGGCGAACCGGGACCGCGACCTTCGTTGATCGAGTCGATGAACCAGTCGTAGAGCGGGCGGTTGTTGCGGAACTCCAGCGTGCAGATCGAGTGCGTGATCCCCTCCAGGCTGTCTTCGATCCCGTGGGCCCAGTCGTACATCGGGTAGATGCACCACGAGGTTCCCGTGTTGTGGTGGGACTCGTGAAGAATTCGGTACATCACCGGATCGCGCAGAACGAAGTTCGGGCTGCTCAGGTCGATCCTGGCCCGAAGAGTCCGCGACCCGTTGGGATGATCGCCCCGACGCATTTCGTGAAGCAGCTTCAGGCTCTCCTCGGCAGGGCGGTCGCGAAAGGGGCTGGTCGCGG
Organism: Phycisphaerales bacterium UBA2402; assembly: GCA_002343715.1. Classification (GTDB taxonomy): domain Bacteria; phylum Planctomycetota; class Phycisphaerae; order Phycisphaerales; family UBA1924; genus UBA2402. The sequence goes on from DDSA01000165.1 coordinate 66,550, forward strand.
TTACGCCGATGCTGCCGCGGCGTTTGGCAACCTCCTCCGCCGACAGGTCACAGACGTAGGCTTTTCCCTTCTTGACCAGCTCCACCGCGTAAGAGAACATAGTTTCGAAATAGTCGCTGGCCCAGAAAACGCCCCCGAAGCGAAAGCCCGCGTGATCGTCGGTCAGCCAGCGCACATCCTCGATGATCGCATCGACATACTCCTGCTCTTCCTTGGCCGGGTTGGTGTCGTCAAACCGAAGGTTGAAAGCCCCATGAAACTGCCGCGCCAGCCCGCTGTTCAGGCAGATGCTCTTGGCGTGCCCGATGTGCAGGTACCCGTTCGGCTCGGGCGGAAAACGCGTGTGAACTTTGGGCACCCCTTCATCGTTCACGCCCCATTTCAGCGCCGCGTTGTCGGCGTCGATGATCTGCTCGATGAAGTGGCGGTGGGGGGCGTTCGGTGGCGTGTGTTCAGTCGGAGAATCGGGCATGGCCACGATTGTAACGTCGGCCAGTTGCGGAATCGCCGCACCCGCCGCCTAAACTTGGCCCCCATGCCCGAAACCAAGCCCGTCGTCAGCAGTTCCCGCCGCGGCGTCGCTCACCGCTGGAACCAGACCCTGATCCCCACCACCCGCGAAGCTCCCAACGACGCCGAGGTGCCCAGCCATGTTCTCCTGCACCGGGCCGGGTTCATCCGCCAGGTCGGCGCCGGCATTTACGACTACCTTCCTCTTGGCCTGCGCGTCATCAACCGCATCGCATCGATCGTTCGCGAGGAGATGGACGCCGCGGGAGCCTGCGAAATGCTCATGCCGGCCCTCGAGCCCTTCGAGTTGTTCGAGGGCACCAGGCGTGATGAGGCCTACGGCGACAATCTCTTCCGCCTCAAGGACCGAAAGGGCCGCCTCAACGCCCTGGCCCCGACCCACGAAGAGGTCATCACCCAACTCATGATCGGCGCGGTCTCCAGTTACTCGCAACTACCCCTGAACATCTACCAGATACAGACCAAGTTCCGCGATGAAGCCCGCCCCCGCGCCGGCCTGCTCCGCTGCCGCGAGTTTCTCATGAAGGACGCCTACTCCTTCCACATGTCGGTGGAAGGCCCGGGCGGGCTGAACGAAACCTACGACGCGATGTACCGCGCCTATACCAATATCTTCACACGCTGCGGACTCGATTTCACCGCCGTCGAAGCCGAGAGCGGCCCCATCGGCGGTTCAGCCAGTCATGAGTTCATGGTGAACTGTGCCAGCGGCGAGGACACCATCCTCAAGTGCCCGGCCACCGGGTACGCCGCGAACGTGGAGAAGTGCGAGATCGGCCACCGCCCGCACGACCTCGGCGGCGCTCCCACCGGAGAACTCACAGAAGTCCACACGCCCAACCTGCCCGGCATCGACGAAGTCGGCAAGTTCATGGGCGTCAAGGTGCCTCGTCTCCTGAAGACGATTGTGTTCAAGTCCCTCGTTGGTTCTTCGGCCCTCCCCGGCACACCAACCTGGGTCCTTGCCGTGGTTCGTGGCGATCACGAAGTCAATGAGGGTAAGGTCAAAACGCTCGCGGGCGTGCCGGTCAACATGGCCCCCGAAGCCGAAGCCCGCGCGGCGGGATTCGCCATCGGCTACGTCTCACCCCGGGCAGTGAACGCCGTTCCCGGAACGATCCTACTTATCGACGCGGATGCCGCCCAGGGCGGTTTCTGGGCGACCGGTGCAGACAAGCCCGACCAACACGTGAAGCATTTCAACTGGAAGCGGGATGTCGGCGAGGTCCTCGGCAACCCCGATAAGGTCCGCATCGGTGATGTGCGCAACGCAGTCGAGGGAGACCCATCACCGCGCGCAGACGGGCAGAAACTCGTTACAGGCCGCGGCATCGAAGTGGGACATATCTTCAAACTCGGCACCAAGTATTCCGAGGCGATGGGCCTCTCCATCCTCAACTCCCAGCAGACCAAGCAGGTGGTCATCATGGGCTGCTACGGCATCGGTGTCAGCCGCACCATGGCCGCGTGTGTCGAGATGAGCCACGACGACAACGGCATCATCTGGCCGGCCGCCATCGCGCCGTACCACGTCCACCTGACGCTCATGAAGCCCGAGGATGACAAGCAGCAACGCGCCGCCGCGACCATCGCGGACCAACTGACCGCCGCGGGCATCGATGTTCTGATCGACGACCGCCCCGAGCGAGCCGGGGTCAAGTTCAAGGATGCCGATCTGGTAGGCATCCCGTTCCGAATCACCATCGGAGAAAAAGCCCTGGAACAGGGAGCTGTCGAGTTCAAGGCCCGCCGGGATTCTGGCAAAGGCGAGGTGGTCGCCCAGACCGACATCGTGCGGTCGTGCCTCGCCTCGATCAACGGCTGAGTTCAGTTACGCCGCGATCCGGGGCTTTGTTTCTCGGGCTTCTGGCTCCGCAGCCGCCGCGGGGCGCAGCCGTTCGTGGCGTATCCTGGCTACTTGAGTCTTCAGGTCGTGCACCGCCATCGCATGCTGAGTTGCCTGGGCGCCAAGCCGAAGCAGTTGCAGCACCCCCCAGACTGAAAGTGAAGCCAGGCCGATCGTCAGCATGTCCCGCCATTCTTGCACGCTGGTGAATCGGATGCTGAACCCTCCGCCTTGAGCGGCGGTAGAATCCACGTGATCGAACCTCATTTTCTGGGACCAGTCACCGTGGGATACAGCAACATGCGCAGGAAAGCGCCGCGGATACTTCTGATGTGGGCGTGCGCGTTGACCGCCGCCACGGGCTGGACGCAGGACTCGGACCCATCCCAGTCACCGCCCCCGGCGGTCGAGCCCGCCCCAGCGGCTCCGTCCCTGATCCGTTCCGAGGTCAACGTGACGATCGAACGAATCGGGGTCGGCAATCAAGTCCGCCGCGGCGAGTGGGCGGGTTTTCGGGTGGGCATCATCGATTCGACGGATCGCCCCAGAGACCTGATCGTGCAACTGGAAGTCAGTGATGCCGACGGCGACTCCCCGATCTACCAGCAGAAAATAACGGCCAATCCGGGCGTAAGCCAGTCGGTCTGGTTGTACGCACGCGTTCCATTCAACTTTGATGAATCAAACGAGCGTGACCTGGTTGTCAGTGTTCGTCTCGCGGTGGAGTCGGGAGATAGCGGCGAGCCCGGTGCGCCCGGTGCAAGGCCGGGCAGGCTGGTCGGTCGAGAAAAGATCAGGCCCAGAAAGTCGGCGATCTTCCCCGCCCAGATCGGCATGATCGGCGTCTTCGGACAGCGCGCCCTCGGTCTGGGGGCATACGCCGCGAGAGCCGGAGCCGGTGAAGTCTTTCATGAAAGAGTCAACGAGGTGACCGAGCGGATCACGGGACTCTCCGCCGACGAAATACCCGACCGCTGGCTCGGCCTTGTGCCCTACCAGTCTCTGATCTGGGCGGAGGGGGACCCCTCACGACTCCGTGGCGAGCGTGCCACCGCCGTGCGTGATTGGGTCCTGCGAGGCGGGCACCTGGTGGTCATCCTGCCCCCGGTGGGACAGACCTTTACCAACCCGGCATCCAACGAGTTGCACGACATCATGCCCGCGGTGCTCGTCACCACGCGGGAGCGTGTCGAGTTCGAGCCGTACCGCCCCTTGTTGACGCTCAGCGACAGCAAACTCTTCCCCAGGACTTCGACCGTTCAGTCATTCAAGCCCAGACCAGACGCCATCCTGAGTGAGGCGGCCCGCATTCTCAACGGCCCGGACAACGAGTGCGTGGTGGTGAGACGGCTCGTCGGCGCTGGTGCCGTCACCATGATCGGCCTCGACCTGAATCAGACAGCCCTCTCCCAGGGCGACCTCATCGATCCGGAGGTCTTCTGGCATCGCGTGCTCGGCCGCCGCGGCCAGGTCATCGATTACACCAGGAACTCCGCGAACCCGGGCGGAGGACAGACATTCGCAGGGTCGAATCAGCACTTCCTGATCGATGGTGATGTGTCGAATCACATCGCCATGTCCGGCAAGTCCGCCGCCGGTGTGCTCGCGGGTTTGATCGTCTTTGCTGTTTACTGGGGAATCGCCGGTCCCTTCGGTTTCGCGGTGCTGCGAAAGCGTGGTCAGTCGCATCATTCGTGGGTCTTCTTTGTTGCCTCCGCGGCCGCATTTACGGCGCTCGCGTGGGGCGGCACAACCATGCTGCGACCGAAAAGGGTGGAGGCCACGCACTTTACACTATTGGATCATGTCTTCGGTCAGTCCTTTCAGCGAGCCCGCATGTGGGCCAGTGTGCTGATCCCCTCGTACGGCGAGTCCACGCTGGCCATAGGCAAGGCGGAGTCGGGCGGGGCATCCCGGCGAGGCTCTTTCAGCGCTGTCGCGTCGTGGGATCCGCCGGAGACCGCGGGCGGAGCCAACTTCGGCGGGTTTCCCGACGCCAGAGGCTATCCCGTGGATGCTCGCGATCCCAGCGCCATTACCGTCCCGACTCGTTCCACCGTCAAGCAGATTCAGGCGGATTGGGCGGGCGGGCCGGTCTGGGAGATGCCCATCCCGGTCTCCTCGGACGGCGATGTGGGAAGGGGAAGGATCACCCTCCGCGCACAGACGTGGGAAGCATTGCAAACACCTCTTGTCACCGGTTCATTGGCCCACCAACTCCCGGGGCCATTGCGAGATGTCGTTGTCATGGTCGTGGTCCGCCAGCAACCGCTCGCCGCTGCACGACCTCGCCCGCAAGCCAACACCCCCGCCAATCTCCTCTTCGAGGCCTATGCCTTTGAAGTGACCGGCGAGTGGACGCCGGGGACGCCGCTTGTCCTCGACGAGGTCGCCAAGCCGCTGACCACGCTCGCC
>DDSA01000165.1:71441-102721 GCA_002343715.1 Phycisphaerales bacterium UBA2402
GCACGACCTCGCCCGCAAGCCAACCCCCCCGCCAATCTCCTCTTCGAGGCCTATGCCTTTGAAGTGACCGGCGAGTGGACGCCGGGGACGCCGCTTGTCCTCGACGAGGTCGCCAAGCCGCTGACCACGCTCGCCGAAAGAGCCAGGTTCCGCGCTGCAACGTTCTTCGAGCGCCTTGTGCCCAAGTCCGGAACAGGATTCGGTTCCATGCGGGATGCAAACCAGTTGCGCAGCCCGTCCGACATGGTTTCGACGCTCGCATTTTTTCCCCTGCTCCCGCAGCCGGATCGTGCCAACGCAGGCCTCAACCATTACATCCCCCTCCGCGCTGCGACGCACGGGTGGGACCTGGGAATGTGGTTCACGCAGCCCTGTCTCATCATCGTGGGCCGTCTGGGTGGTGGCCGAGATGGTCTACCCACTCCGGTTCCGCTGACGGTTGATGGAGAGCCAGTTCCGACTTCGGGGCAGACCATCGTGCGGTGGGTGTATCCACTCCCGGATGATCCTCCGGCGTTCCCGTCGGATGGGTCCGGGCCGGCCAGTCCGGAGGTGAGTCCGTCGGACGGAGAACCCCGACCACGCTGAGACCGGCGCACTCTGAAGTGCTCCGGCATCGCGCACCGCCGTACGCTCGCCTTTCCCGTGTCGCAAAGAGCCTCTCCGCTCCCGTTCCAACCCGCAGGAGTTCCCGCCCGTGCCGATGATCGAGACCATCAACCTGACCAAACGCTACGGTGATCTGGTCGCCCTCAACAACTTGAACCTCACGATCAACGAGGGCGACTGCTTCGGGTTCATCGGCCCAAACGGCGCGGGCAAGACCACCACTATCAAGATCCTGGCCACGCTCCTCAAGCCCAGCAGCGGACAGGCGAACATCGCCGGCCTGACCGTCGGCTACCAGAACCGCAGCATCCGTCCTCTAATCGGCTACGTGCCCGATTTCATGGGTGCCTACGAGGACATGGTCGTGACCGAGTACCTCGAGTTTTTCGCCGCCGCCTACAACATCCACGGATCCCAGCGACGCAAGGTTGTCTCCGATGTGCTCGAACTGACCGACCTGGGGTACAAGGCCACAGCGGAGGTGAACAGTCTGTCAAGAGGCATGCAGCAACGGCTGGCCGTGGCCCGCGTTCTGCTCCACGATCCTCGCGTCCTCCTGATGGACGAGCCCGCCAGCGGTCTGGACCCGCGAGCCCGCATCGAAATGCGCGAACTCCTCAAGGAACTGCGAAGAATGGGCAAGACGATCCTGATCTCCAGCCACATCCTCCCGGAACTCGCGGAACTCTGCAACGTCGTCGGCATCATCGAACGCGGCAGCCTTCTCTTCAACGGCACGGTCGAGGAAGCGCTCAAGCGGGCCAAAGTCGGATACGTCCTGCACGTGAGTGTCTTGGACCGAATCGAAGAAGCCGGAAAACTCCTCACCAAACTATCGGGGGTGAAAAAAGTCGCCCTCGCGAACGAGGACAAACCCGATGGCAAAGTCGGCAAAGTGCTCCACGTCACGTACGACGAGGCCGCCGGATCATCGGCCACCGATATCCCCAACGTGCTGGTCAACAACGGATTCCGAGTGACCAAGTTCACCGAGGAGCCGGTCAACCTCGAAACAGCGTTCATGCGGCTCACCAAGGGGCTGGTTCAGTAGCGTAGCGTCTGGATCCTCGACTGGAACAGCGCTTTCAGGTCACATTTCATCAATACGCCCCGCTCAAAGAATCTGTGAAGATTATTGCTAATTGATCTTGCATCGGGCCTGTAACTTGTTATTCTGGTGAAAGTGGGCGGTCTTCCCCGCCCGCACACCGTGGCGGTGTTGCCACGCGCTTCGTGGAAGAGAGGAACCAAACACATGAGAAATCGCCAGTTGATCGCGTACATCGCGGCCGCCGTCTTGTGTACGTCGGGCGCGTTCGCCCAGTCCACACTCGAACACCCTGTCGGGCAACGCCTTCCGTATTTCTACGACTCTGGTTCGAACGACAACCCCGCCGCAAAGCTCATCCCGATCGATGTCTTTGAAGTTCACATGCCCAACGCGGCCTGGATCCGCGTTCACTTCGATGTCGCCTCGCTCCCACCCGGGAGTTATGCGCAACTGACATCCGTGCGAGACGGCGAGACCCAGCGACTCGATGCGGCCGCCATGGCGATGTGGAGCAACGGCTCGGCCTATTTCAACGGCGATACCGTGGTCGTCGAACTCTTCGCCGGCCCCGGAACCGTCGGCAACCGCCTCAACGTCAAGTCCATCGAGGCCGAGTTTAATGCCCAGCCTGTCGGCGACCCCGGCATTTGCGGCATCTGCGGCACCGATGACCGCGTCCAGACCAACATGCTCTGGTCCGGGCGCATCATGCCCGTGGGGTGCACGGGCAGTGTGTACTGCCAGGGCAACGGCATGGTTTCCGCCGGTCACTGTTTCACCGGCGGCAACGCTCAGGTCATGCACTTCAACGTGCCCAACTCGACCTCCGGGTGCGCCACGGTAGCCCCGCCCGTCGATGACCAGTTCCCCATCCTCCCCGGTGCCCAGTTCGTCAACGGCGGCCCGGGCAACGACTGGGCGGCCTATCAGGTCGGAACAAACGGCCTCGGCCAGACCCCCTTCGTTCGTTACGGACAGTTCCGCCCGCTCGCGGCCGCCCCCGCGGCCAACGGCGCAGCGACCAACATGTGGGGCTACGGGCTTGATACCAACTGTGTCCGCAGCCAGACGCAGCAACTGAGTTCCGGCAACATCACGGCGCTTTACTCGAACGCCTACGAGATGAACAACGATGTCCGAGGCGGCAACTCCGGCTCGGGGTTCCTCAACGCGAACAACGAAATCATCGGCATCGTGACCCACTGCCGGGTCGGATGCCCGAACGTCTCCCAGCGGATCGACCTGCCCGCGTTTGTCGCGGCCCGGGCCGCGGTCGGGTGTGCGCCCCCATCGACGCCGGCCAACGATAACTGCCCCAACGCCGCGGTCATCGGGCTGGGAACGGTCAACGGCAGCACGGTGACGGCGACAGTTGATGGAACAGCCCCTTGCGGAAGTTCATCAACCACGGCGGACATCTGGTACCGCTTCACACCGAACTGCGGTGGAACGTACCGTTTCGCAACCTGCGGCGCCGGCACCAACTACGACACGGTGCTTTCAATCCACGACGGGTGCCCGACAACAGGTGCTTCCCTCGCTTGCAACGACGACGCGTGCACAAACGGTTCAGGGGCATTCCGAGCTTCTCAGATTGACCTCGCGCTCACAGCAGGAACTCCGTACTGGATCCGTGTCAGCGGATTCAACGGTCTCCGCGGGGCATTCGCATTGACCGTTTCGGCGGTGACGCTCAATGCTCCGCCCGCCAATGACGCCTGCGCTGCGGCCACATCCATCGGCCTCGGTGCCACCAACGGCTCCACCTACTGCGCCACGACCGACGGTTCCACCAACTGCGGCTTCCAGGTCGCCAACGACGTGTGGTACAGCTTCACGCCCTCATGCGCCGGCACCTACACCTTCGACACCTGCGCCGATGCGAACTTCGACACCGTGGTCTCCGTCCACAGCGGCTGCCCCGGCACGACGGGGAACCAACTCGGGTGCAACGATGATGCCTGCGCAGGGCTTCGCTCACGCGTCAGTGTGAACCTCGCCGCGGGCACGACCTACCTCATCCGCGTCGGAGGCTACTTTGGAGCCTACGGAAACTTCACCCTGACGGTCACCCGCGGGGCGGACACGTTCCCCGCGAACGACGCCTGTGAGAACGCTACGCCGGTCGGCTTGGGAACCGTCAACGGCAGCACCATCTGCGCCACCAACGACGGCTCGGCCAACTGCGCCGCCTCCGCGGCATCGCCCGATGTCTGGTACGTCTTTGTCCCCGATTGCACGGCCTTCTACGAGTTCAACACACTCGGAAACTCGAACTACGACACCGCGCTCTCCGTGCACACCGGCTGCCCCGGCACCATCGCCAACCAGATCGCCTGCGATGATGATTCCGCCGGTGGGTTGCTGTCTCGCATCGTTGTTCAACTCACCGCGGGAACCCGCTACTACGTCCGTGTCAACGGATTCTTCAACCGCACCGGCAACTTCCAGCTCAATATCGGCAACCTGCCCAACAACGACTGCGCTCGCCCGATCCAGGTCTTCGACGGCACCGTGGGCTTCAGCAACCGTGGCGCAACCACCGACGGCGTGCCTGATGGTCTCTGCACCGATGTGGCATCCAATCAACAGGTAAACCAGGACGTCTGGTTCTTCTACTATGCCACATGTGACGGCGTCGTCCGCGTGGACACGTGCGGGTCCTCTTTCGACACCAAACTCGCCGTCTACAGCAACTACAACTGCCCCACGAACGCGGCCCCGCTCGGCTGCAACGATGATTCGTGCGGACTGCAGTCCGCAGTGACGTTCAACGCCACCGCGGGCTCCTTCTACCAGATCCGCGTCGGTGGGTACTTGACACGCACCGGGTGCGGCGTCCTCAACATCGCCTGCACGCCCGGCGAAGGCTGCCCCGGTTGCGCGGCGGACTTCAACCAGGACGGCGGCATCGACGGTGCCGACGTCGGCGCGTTCTACGACGTGTGGGAGGCCGGCGAGTCCTGCGGCGATGTCAACCAGGACGGCGGCATCGACGGTGCCGATGTGGACTACTTCTTCAGCGTCTGGGAGCAAGGCGGTTGCTGATCCACAGCCAACCCTGCTGTTGACCTGATCGTTCGTTTCGAGACCCCGGCGACAACGCCGGGGTCTTTTCATGCGCTAACACCGCGAAGTATGAGTTGATGAGGTGCAGAGCCGCGGCACCAGCCTGCCCTGTCCGGCAACCCCGGTGACCCGCCCCTGTTCGACCATCACGGCTCCACGAACCGAGACATACGAAGCCCGTCCCTTCACCTCCCACCCTTCGAATGCGCTGTAATCTGTCGCCATGTGGTGAGTCTTGGCCGAGATCGTCCCCCGGTAGGTCGGGTCATACACCACCAGGTCCGCGTCCGCTCCCGGCGAGATCACGCCCTTTCCCTTGAGGCCGAAGATCCTCGCCGCGGCGGTGCTCGCAGCCTTCACAAATGTGTGCAGATCGATCCGTCCTGTGCAGACGCCGTGGGTGTAGAGAAGATCAACCCGGTTCTCCACGCTGGGAATCCCGTTGGGTATCTTGGTGAAGTCACCCTTCCCCATGGACTTCTGGCTCTCAAAGTCAAAGGGCGCGTGGTCCGTCGCCACCGTGCTGATGTTGCCCGCCCGCAGCGAATCCCACATCGGTGCCTGTTGCGCGGCATCCCTCAGCGGAGGGGACATCACGTATTTGGCCCCCTCGAACCCGGCTTTGCGTGCGAACGACTCGTCCAGGATCAGGTGTGGAAGCACCACCTCGATCCACCCGTTCACCCCCCGCGAGAAGCCCCGCACCGCTTCCGCAACCGCCTCCCGGCATGACGTGTGCACGATGTAGACGCTCGCTCCGGTGAGCTCCGCGAACGTCATCAGGTGCTGCACCCCCTCGGCCTCGACCCGAACCGGGCGGCTGGTCTCGTGATACTCCGGCCCGGTGTGTCCCGCCGCGATCAACTCGGCCTGCCGCTCCGCCACCAGCGTTTCATTCTCGCAGTGCGCGGTGACGACCACCCCGAGTTCCTTCGCCAGCCGAAGCGTGCGGTACAACTCCCGATCATCCACCCCCAGCGCGCCCTTGTACGCGAGGAAGACCTTGAACGAGGTAATCCCGCGCCCGACAATCTCACGCAACTGCCTCTCGGCGAGGTCATCGAAACGGGTCACGCCCATGTGGAAGGAGTAGTCACACGAGGCAACCCCCCGCGCTTTGCTCAGCCAGGTCTCGAACGCCGCGAGCGGCTCTTCCGCTTTGCCGGGGCAGATCATCTCGATGAGCGTGGTCGTCCCGCCCGCCAGCGCGGCACGCGATGCAGTCTCCCACGTGTCCTTCGCGTACGTGCCCATGAAGGGCAGATAGACGTGGACATGCGGGTCGATGAAGCCGGGAAAGACAAAGTGCCCGGCCGCGTCGATCACCCTCACCCCCGATGGCAGTCCGCCCGGGTTGATGCCCCGCTCGATCCGCGTGATCGTCTCCCCTTCACAATAAATATCCGCGTGATAGTCGTCGGTGGCGGTGACGATGCGTCCGTTCTTGATAAGCAGCGGCATGGAAGAACCTCGTGATGCAACCCGCTCGAAGGCACGGGCCGCGGGCGGCACAGCCCGCATCAGCCCGGAGCCTCCGGGGGTGCCACAATACGCCGCTCATGCCTACCACCGATGCAAACGGCCTTCCCCGTCTCCCCGGCCGGATGGTCCTGCGCACCGATCCAGACCGAGCGATCGATGCCCTCCTCGCCGACCTCTTCATCCACGCCAACAACTGCGTCCGCGCCTTCGGGGATTTTCACCTCGCCGTCTCGGCCACCCCGGCCTCCGAGCCGGCCCTCATGCGTCTGATGTACGACCCGCCCTACCGCGAGTTCCCCTGGAAGCGCACACGCCTCTGGATGGTGGATGAACTCGACCTGCCCGCCGAGCACCCCGACCTCAGAGGGCCGAGGCTGGCCGAGACACTCGTCGCCCTCTCGGGCCTGCCCGAGTCTCAGTTCCATCCGATCGAGTACGCCGACACGGTTGAAGCATACAGACGGCTGCTCGGTGAACACCTCGGCTGGCGCGAAAAAGGACACGACCGACTCGACTTTGTGTTCCTGACCGTCGAGCCGGATGGTGAACTGTCGGGGGTGGGTGAATCTCCCGTGCCCCGTGTGGTGATCCCGCCGGAGTTCATCCGCAGCGCCAGATTTGTGGCGGTGTTCGCCCCCGGGCCGGATGTCAACTCCGCGGTCGCGGGTCTCGCCGCACGCGCCCGAGATGGGACACTCGGTCTTGCACCCGTGGGCGGCGAACTCGCCTGGTACGTCGCGGTCGATCCGCTCAAGGGAGAAGAATGAAAGGTCGCTCCGTGAGTCTTTCGTACACCGTTATCGCGTGTCTGCCTGACGAACAGATGTGCGATGAGTACGTGCGCTGGCTCGTGAACGGCCATATTGATGCGGTCGTCGCTGGCGGCGCGATCCGTGCCGAGGTTGTGCGGATCGTTGATCCCCTCCGCCCGTTCCGGGTCGAATCCCGATACGAGTTCCCGGATCGTGATGCCTTCGACCATTACGTGCAGCAGACCGCGCCCGCGCTGCGGACCGATGGCATTCGTCGATTCCCACCCGAGTCCGGCGTGACGTTCGAGCGAAGGGTGGGCGAGTTCGTGGGCCGCGCATCATCCGGGTCGTGAGACCCCCCGATGCTCATACAATCATCCGATGCTCCGCATCGGTCCAGTTCAACTCGCCACCAACCTTCTCCTCGCGCCCATCGCGGGCTACTGCGATCTTGCCTTCCGAACCATCTGCCGCGAGTTCGGCGGCGTCGGGCTGGCCTGCACCGACCTTCTCAGCCCCCAGGGCCTGCTCCGCGGCACGGCGACCAGCCTCGATCTCGCAAAGACGAACGACTTCGATAAGCCCGTGGGCATGCAGTTGTACGGGAGCGATCCCGAGATCATGGCCGCGGGTGCACGCTGGGCCGTCGAGCACGGGGCCACCGTCGTAGACATCAACATGGGCTGCCCTGTTGACAAAGTCACCAAGAAAGACGGCGGGAGCAAACTGCTCACCGACCTTTCACGCGCAGTCAGCATCGCGCAGCGCGTGGTAAACGAACTCGAGCGTTGCCCCCTCGACTGCGCCGAGTGGATGCGCCGGATCGGCTCGGGAGGTGTTCCCCCAAAGTCCGGGCCTGTCCCGTTGACGTGCAAAATGCGACTCTGCTGGCACACCGCGGACTACGAATCGGGCAACGCCTGCTCGCCTCACCTGGCCCGCATGCTCGCCGATGTCGGCGTCGCCGCGGTCACCGTGCACGGCCGCACCACCGAGATGAAGTTCAGCGGCGAGGTATCGCGTCCGGGCATCGCCCGCGTCGTTGATGCAATAGGGGGGCGAATCCCCGTGATCGGCAACGGGGATGTCCGCGAACCGGCCGATGCAGTTCGCATGTTCCGAGAGACAGGATGCGATGGCGTCATGATCGGCCGCGGAGCACTCTCCACGCCCTGGCTCTTCCGCGATTGCTGGGAGGTTCTTTCCGGCAACCCCTGCCCCGCACCGCCGACAATCCATGAGCAGGTCGCCATGATCCGAAGATTCTTCGACCTCATGCGTACCTACCGAGACGACCACTACGCACTCTTTCAGATCAACCGCCGCGTCAGTTGGTTCGCCAAACCACTGCAACGCCGTCTCGATGACGGCAAGATGGAGGGCATCAAGCCCTTCAAGGAAGCCGTACGCAACGCACGAACACCCTCGGCTGTCTACGAGGCGCTCGACCGGTTCGACTCGGGCGGGCTTCGTGGCGGGTTCGGAGCTTGGGAAGCGGAAAGCGCCGCGGCCTGATAATCCAGATAGGCGGGATTTCGGGCGCTTCTCGCAAGGATTCGAGCGTGATCGGCTTGCTCCCGGCTCAACCGCTGTCATACTTAGGACATGAACGGTCTGACGGCCGCATTGGTGTTATCGGCGTGTGTCGCGGCGGCCACAGGGCAGCCCGCGGTCGTGAACCGCGAGGCCATTCGCCCCTTCTTTGAAAAGCTGGTCAGCGGTCGCGCCGATGTTGTCTGCATCGGCGACTCAAACCATCTGCAGATCGGCCTCGGGTGGGACTACGGCTGGCACCTCGCGCTCGGCCGTCGCTACGGGATGTACGCCACGGGGTTGGCCTCGCTCGGCGAGGGAGAAGGCTACGGAGCCGGGGTGGGGCATGGTTTCGCTTCGTACTCGACCCGGAGCAGCGGCCAGTTCGACTACAGCGGAGCGCCAATAGATCTTCATTCGTTCCTGAACAACCCGCCGAGTCTGCTGGGCCCGCTCAACTACGTGTACGTGCCCGAAGGGCGCGTCGTCCCAGGCGGTGTTCTGTGCGGAGTATCTCATTCTCCGATCTGCGCGGTCAGCGTCAACAACCCGCTCCGATATCACTTTACATACGGTCTCTTCGCCGGTTCGGGTCTCGGCTCATTCCGTCCGTATTTGCGTCGGGATTCGGCCCCGTTTACCACGCTCGTTGAAGGGCCGATGTTCACGACACGGGAATCAAGTTCGGGCGGACCGCGAGTTGTGTCGGGCTCGATCGACCTGGACCGAGGCCGCCGGAGTTACCCGATCGGCCTCCGCTTCGCCGGCCCGTCGGAGTTCATCACCGGGCCGTTCCTCGCGTATTACGCCCGCTGCGAAGACCGCAGCGCCGCCCGCGGCTGTTCGATCCACACGCTCTACGCCGTGGGAAGTCAGTCCGCACGCGACATGGCGGGTGCGCTCATCGCGTCGAGTGATGAAACACTTTCGCTGTTTTTCACCAAGGTACGCGAGTTGCAGGACGAACCTCGCCGCGTCCTCGTGCGGATCAATACGGCGCTCAACGACCGCGCCGAGAGCCTCCCAAGCATCAACGGCATCACCCCCGGAAACAGCGCCGCCGCCCATGAGGACAACCTCCGCGCCATCATCGCCCGAATCACGGGCATCTGGTCCCTCCATGACTGGGACCCCGAAGAACTCTACTTTCTCCTGACCCCGAGCCATCCCGTCTCATTGCCCGATGAGCCGGCCCTCATCGCATTCCGTCAGCGAGCCGAATCCGTGGCCCTGTCCACCCCTCGCACCGCCGTCGTTCGGCTCGACCTCCTGACCGATGCGCCGGAAATGCTCAGCAATGTGTGGTATGCTCAGAACGGCTTCGACCGCAATCACCTGACCCCCGCCGCGTACGAGGCCCTCTCGGAGCGGGAGGTGCTGGCCCTCATCGCCCTCGCGTGCCGCGCCGATTTCAACGGCGATGGTGGCATCGACGGCGCGGATGTCGATGCCTATTTCGCCGCATGGCGAACCGGTGATGCGCTCACAGACATGAACGAGGACGGCGGAGTGGATGGTGCGGATGTCGAGCGCTTCTACGAACTCTGGGAAGCCGCGGAGTGCTGAGTTCGACCGCAATCCAATAGAGACCCGCGCCGACCGCCAGAGGCCATGACCCTCCCTCTTCGGCCTCCCTACGGTTTGATCCGATTACATCGGACACCCAGAACTCACATCGCACACTTCCACAATGAGGCTTCATGATGCCGGCCACCTCCGTACCGGATCCCGCCATGACCCGTCAACAACTCGCCCTCTCCGCGTTCATCATTTCACCCCTCGTTGTGCTGGTCTTGCTGTGCTACGCGATCGCCGTGAACATCGGTGAACCTCGAAAAATGAACGTGCCGCCCATCGGTGCCGGAGCGGGCAACACCGGCGGCGCCAACGCCATCGGCGAGCTCCTCGCCCACGGAAGGACCACCGCGCCGGGCGAGAAGCCCTCGCCACAACCCGCGGCGACGCCGATCGAGCCTGAAAGCCTCGCGCAGGGCTTCCTCCTCATCGTCGAGGATAAATCGGGCAAGGCCAGCCCCGCCTCTCCGATCTACCTTGCCAGCAACTTCGGCAACTGGAACCCCGGCGATCCAGCCTACAAACTCGAACCACAGTCCGACATGAAGTGGCGCATCCTCGTCAAACGCCCCGCCAATCGCACCGACCGCATGGAGTTCAAGTTCACGCGGGGGTCATGGGAACTCGAGGAACTCAACGCCGACCTCTCCACCCCCGGCAACCGCACGCTCCCCATGCTCGAGGCAGTGTCCGTCAAGCCGGGCGAGCCGCCCCGCATCGAGTTGGTCATTCACCGCTGGAGCGACGAGAAGCCCGGGAACCAGCGCCAGGCCGCCGATGATCCATACCGCCCGATGTCTGTTTCTGGAACCGTCAGGCGTCTCGAAGTCGCCGGCGGTGCAGGAGTATCACCCGGCACCATACGCGATCTGCTAGTCTGGCTCCCGCCCGGGTACGGAGATGCCAGGAACACCGGCGCACGCTACCCCGTGCTCTACCTCCACGACGGACAGAACGTCTTTGAAAAACACCCCGGTATCCCCGAAGAATGGCGGGCCGACGAAACCGCCGGCGAACTCATCGCCAAGGGCCGAATGTCCCCGATCATCATCGTGGCCATCCCTCACAGCGGCAAGAACCGCAACGCCGAATATCTCCCCGTCGAAGCCCTCCCCGGCATCAAGCCTCTCGGCGATCTCCATATCGACTGGCTCGTGAGCCACGTGATGCCCAGGGTTGAACGTGCCTTCCGCGTCAAAACCGGCCCCGAAAACACCGCCGTCGGCGGCGCTTCGCTGGGCGCGATCATCAGCCTCTACGCCGCGACCCAGCGGCCCGATATCTTCGGCCTCGTCCTCGCCGAGAGTCTTCCACTCCGCGCGGGCGCTACCTCCGCATGGGACGCCTGGCTGAGTGGAGTCAAGCAATGGCCCCGGAAGGTCTTCCTCGGCGTCGGCGGTACCGAAAACGGACCCGGAAAAACCGACAGCAACCGTGCATACGCGGAGGCGGTACAAGCACTGGACAAGACGCTCGACAAGGCCGGCCTCGGCCCCGATCGGCGACTCCTGATCATTGACCAGAAGGCCGAGCACAACGAAGCCGCCTGGGCCAAACGCTTTCCGGATGCCCTGCGTTTCCTCTTCCCGCCCCCTATGGACGGCACAAAGTAACAACGAGCTTCGCCCGCTCCGCCATGCGGTTGCCCGTTTCCAAAATCTACCGCGCGTTCCCCGAACTCGATCGTTTCTCCGATGCGGAGTGCGACCGATTTGTTCAGCTCGCCGTCAAAGACCGCCCTTTCCAGACGGCGCTCGTCACGATTGGAATTCTCGCCTTGTTGACCATCGCCATGGTCGGGGGGCTGACGTTCTTTCTTGGCCTGTTTTCAGTGCTCGACACGTATGCCAAGCCTCTCCGTCAACTCGATATGTGGCCGGCGGCACAGATTCTCCTCATCGCCGTCGTCCTCACCGCGCTCGTCTATCTCGCCGCGTTCTTGCCTAGAGACAAGTGGATCCGATCGGTCATCGCCAACCGGCTCCGATCCACCAGGTGCCTCTCCTGCAACTACTCACTCCTCGGACTTGATATCCGACAGGGGATGGTGGAGTGTCCCGAGTGCGGGTGCCGGTCTTCCATCGCGGATCGCGGGTTGACCGCGGAAGATTTGTTGGCCACCGATCAAGCACCCACAGCGCCATGAGGCTTCCCACGCTCCGTGTCTACCGCGTGTTCCGCGAACTCGACGGCGTGCCAGATGCCGAGTGCCGGCGCTTTGTCCGCCGCGTCATCGCGAACCGCTCCTCGTTCGAAGCCCTGGTCCCGCACATGGCGGCCGCGTCCGCGGCGATCGCGTGGGCGGTGGGTTGGCCTGCCGCGGTGGAGTGGTTCGGCGCAACGCGATTCGTCCCAATGCCCGAGGGCTGGGAGGGGCGGTTGATTCTGCTCCTGACTACGACGGTGCTCGTCGCGGCCCTCACAGGGCTGCTCTCCCGCGACATCATGCTCTTTCTCGGGCTGCGACGCGAACTGAGCCGCGCGAACTGCCGAAAATGCGGCTTTTCGCTCCGCGGCGTGCCCATCTCCACCATCGGCGCGGACCCCGACCCCGCACGCACCTTCGTCCGATGCCCCGAGTGCGGTAGAAAATACTGTCTGCTCGACATCGGCCTCGCCGCCAGAGACCTGCTCCCGTTCGCCACCAGCGAAGACATCGCCCGCGCAGGGCAGCGTCGCGGATAACGCCCACGGTCGCCGCGGCTACTTCCGCTTCATCGCAAGAGTCACCATCCGCCGTTCTTCCGAGTAGTTCAACCGGCGTTCGGCGATCTCCGGTTTCATCCACACCAGCGCATCAACCTCGCGGTTGGGCTTGAACTTGTCGCGCTTGCGGCACTCCATCACCCAGAAAAAGACGAGTTTCCGCCGATCCTCCGCCTCGTAATAAATCGTTCCGAGAAACCGTTGAGGAGCCGCGATGCACGCCGTCTCTTCCTGTACCTCGCGGATCGCCGCCTGCATCTCGCTTTCGCCTTTGTCGAGTTTGCCCTTGGGCAGCGTCCAGTCGTCGTACGCAGGGCGATGAATCACCGCGATCCTGCCGCGACCGTCAAATACGACTCCGCCCGCGGCGAGTATCGGCGCCGCTTCCTTGCGTTTTCCCATGGGCCGAGTTTAGGCCGCGCGTGCCGAACCGCACAGTACGGAGACACGATGGAACGACGCCTCCGACGCTCTGATCCGATGGAGATACCGATACCACCGTTGCCTCCACTGTTCCCGCACCAATCACCCGCTCACCGTCCATCACCCGCGAGGCCGCGGATGATGTCTCGCCGTTTCTCAACAGGCTGGCCGAAGAGTGCCGATGCCGATACGAGCACATCGCACCCCGCCGCCCGCACGGCCGCGGCGTTGGAAGGTGAGATACCCCCGTCCATCTGCAGCCGCTGATCGGGGCGAAGGCCCGCCCGAATCGCGCGGGTCTTGTCCAATGTTTCCGCGATGAAGGACTGACCCGAGAACCCCGGATTGACCGACATCACAAGCACCATGTCCGGCATGGAAAGGTGCGGCCGGATGCGATCCACGGGCGTCGGTGGGTTGATCGCCAGGCCGACCTCCATGCCGGTCCCGCGGATCTGCTCCGCCAATGCGCCCACACCTTCCGAGGGCATCACCTCCACATGAAATGTGAAGCAGTTCGCGCCCGCCCGAGCAAAGGGAACAACGAACTTCGCCGGATCGTTCACCATCAGGTGAACATCCAGATACGCATCGGGCAGCGCCGCCCGCAGGCTCGCGCACAGGGCCGGCCCCATGGTCAGGTTCGGCACAAAGTGCCCATCCATCACGTCGAGGTGAAGCAGGTCGGCGCCCATGTCCAGCACCCCGCGACACTCATCGCCCATGCGGGCAAAGTCTGCCGACAGGATTGAGGGAGCGATCAATGGCAGTCGCGGAGGATGGCGTAACAGATCAACCTGTGGAGGCATCGCGCAGTGTACGTGCACCGTCGGTGGAGCAAGGATTCTTCTTGAATCGACGCGCTCCACACGGTTGATCTACTGTTCGTCATGACTCCGAACCTCCTCCGTCGTGAGTTTCTGCTCCTGACCTCCGCCGCCATGCTCGCGCCCAGCGTTTTCGCCGTGGCGCGGCCATGCGGAAGGAGAATCGTCAGCGGCCGTGAAGTCTTGGACAAGGCGGTGGCCTATCTCCGCACGCAGCAGGACAAGGCGACAGGGGGGTGGTCGATTTCTGAGAAAGGCCCCAACTTCCCCGCGATCACGGGCCTTGTGGTGGGGGGGCTTCTCGCCCACCCGGAGATCAAGGAGAGCGATCCCGCTGTCATCGCGGGCATCAACTACATCCTCTCGAAGCAACAACCCGACGGAGGTATCTACGAGTCCATCACCCCGACCTACAACACGTCGATCTGCCTGGCAACGCTCTCGAAGGTGACCAGCCCGCCTGGAGTGGCCGATGCACGAAACCGGGCGTTGGCATTCCTGCGCACCTTGCAATGGGGCGAAGAGGCCAAGCCGGTCGAGGCGACCGGCGATCCGGTGCAGGTCGTCAACCGGGACCACCCGTTCTACGGCGGGGTGGGATACGGCAGGCACGGCCGACCCGACCTCTCCAACACAGCCTTCTTCGCCGAGGCCCTGCACGCCGCGGGTGTCGATACCAACGATCCGGCCTACGCACGCACGCTCGTCTTCCTGCAGCGCACCCAGATGCTCGCCACGATGAAAAACGCAAAGGGCGAGTCCGTACCGGTCAATGACCTGCCGTACGCACAAGGCTCTCGACAAGGCGGATTCGTCTATTCGACGAGCGAAACCAAGGACAACCGCGGCATGGGCCAGACCAACGCGGGCACCGTCGAGGAAACTCTCGACGATGGCACCGTCGCCAGCCGCCTGCGTTGTTACGGTTCGATGACCTACAGCGGGTTCAAAAGTTACCTCTACGCGGGCCTCTCGAAAGACGATCCTCGCGTCACCGCCGCACGCGAGTGGATCGCCCGTAACTACACGCTCGAAGAGAATCCCGGCGTCGGCACCGACGGGTTGTACTACTACTACCTCGTCTTCGCCCGGGCCATGGGGGCCTTCGGCAGCCCGACGATCACCCCGATCGGCACCAATGGACCAGGCGCACCGCGCCGATGGGCCGATGACCTCATCGAGAAACTCGCCTCACTCCAGCAGCCCGATGGTTCCTTCAAGGTCGTCGATGACCGCTGGATGGAGAACAACCCGGTCCTGATCGCTTCCTACGCAGTCAACGCACTGGCGGAAGCGCTCCGTTCTCAGGAACTCTGAGCGATTCGTGCCGCGGGCGATCGCTTGTTGAACAAGGAACTGTCTGTGCCGACGAAAATGGTGCTGTGCGTTGCGGGGTTGATGTGCATGCCCGTAGGGTGTCGCAGCGGGCAAACGCCCCGAAGCGATCAGCAGTCCGCGCTCCCCGGAACACCCATATTCAACGGGAAGGACCTGAGCGGGTGGAAGGGGCTGGTCGCCGATCCACCGAAGCGCGCCATGATGACCCCCGAACAACTCGCCGCTGCCCAGGTCGCGGCGGACGCCAAGATGAAAGCCCATTGGTCAGTCTTGGACGGGGTGCTCTACTTCGATGGCAAAGGTGATAATCTGTGCACGGCAGCCGACTACGCCGACTTTGAACTCTGGCTGGAGTGGAAAATCCCACCCGGCGGTGACAGCGGCATCTACCTCCGCGGCACGCCCCAGGTGCAGATCTGGGACAACCCCATCGGTTCCGGCGGTCTGTACAACAACCAGAAGAACCCCAGCAAGCCTCTTGTGGTCGCCGACCGCCCCCCTGGTGAATGGAACTCCTTCTACATCCGCATGATCGGAGAGCGGGTCTGGGTGGATTTGAACGGGGTGCGCGTTGTTGACGGCGTGCCTCTCGAAAACTATTGGGAGAGAGACAAACCCATCTACGCCTCGGGTCAGATCGAACTGCAGAACCACGGCGGGGAACTCTGGTTCCGCAACATCCGGATCCGCCCCATCGAGTAAGCCGCAAAATTCAGCGCGTGTGCCGATGCACCCGGCGGACCACCGCGCCCGCCACCCCCGCCGTGATCAGGGCAACCAGCCCCAGCATCACAGGCTCAAATGATGCCTCCGGCAGCATCCCTCGGACAGCCGCTTCGCTGGCCATGAACCCGATGAGCGGGCCGACGGTGTACCCAAGCCCGATCAAACCCTCGTGCGAACCCCCGGCATCCGCCTCGTTCCGCTGCACCTCCATGCCGTAGTACAGCGCGGCGGAGTAGACCGTCGCCATGCCCGTGCCGAACATGAACAACCCGGTCACCATCATGGCGATCCCGCCTTTTCCGCCATCCAGCACCGGTGAGAGCACGCACACCCCGAACCCGACCACGATCAGCCCGCCGCCAAGAATCGCCGGCCACCATCGCCCGTGCCACCCTTGCCACCGCTGCATGGCCAGAAACGTGAAGACGCGCGGCACCAGCCACGCGGTCGCCAAAAAGGCACGCCAGTCCTCCGCCACGCCCAGCCTCGCCATCGCACCCGGCAGGTACGGCCCCAGCGCGCTGCTCACCAGGTAACTCATCGGGAGTAAATACCGAAACGTCACCATCAGGTCTTCGTACACCGGCGGGTGCGGCTCGTGTTCTTCATGCACGTGCGGCGGCAGGTCGGCCGAAAATCGCAGGATGAGCGGGATCGCCGCCATGTGCAGCACTCCCAGCGCCAGGATCGTCTCCACCGTGTGCGCCCTGATCAGCGGCGACATGCCCCAGTACGTCACCACAATCGCCGATGACCACACCACGTTCCACACGCCCATCGCCGATCGCAGGCTCGCGCCGCTCCGCCCCCCGCTCACATACCCCTCAACCAGCGGCCACAGCACGCCGGCCATCGGGCTGTACAAGCACACCAGGAGCCACGCCGACCACGCTCCCGGTTGCCCGCTCGGCCCGGCGAAATACATCGCCGCACGGGGGATGACGCACAACGCCCCCATCCCGATCATCAGCATGATCAGCAAGGCCCGCGCTCCGAGCGAAGGGAACATCCGCCTCAACCCGATCAGGAGTCGGCTCGTGCCCAGGGCAGCCGCGACGTACGTCACCCCCAGCGCCACCCCCAGGAGATAGTTCTGCGATCGTGTGAACCCGTACGCCGGGCCGTCCGTGAGGAAGAAAATGCCGTTGGTCACCACCCCTGTGCCCACGCTGTTGATGAACGTCACCGCAAGCACCGCGCCGAACGGCGACTGTGACGCGGCGGGCATGGGAAACATGGTGCGGTCGGGCGAAGTGGTCACGGCAGATTTCCCGTGGCCGGGGCGTTGCCGCGACGGGGAAACGATCGTAGCATGTAGGCTCTGATACACGGCCCGCGGCGACCGCCGCGCCGTTCAACGGAGCAATCGGTCCGCGTAGCTCAACTGGATAGAGCGTTGGCCTCCGAAGCCAAAGGTTGCAGGTTCGACTCCCGCCGCGGACGTTTCTGCCGACTCCAATCACCGGCTCTCTGGCGGTGTGATCCGCATCAACCCCCGGCCGGTGCGGGAGATCTCGGCGTGTGTGCAAGAGCGTGACCTACGCTCGCCCCGCCGATGCTCCGCCTCAATCAACTCCGCAAGTCCTTCGGCGCTGTGGCCGCGGTGGACTCAGTATCGCTCGAAATCCGTCGTGGCGAGGTCTTCGGCCTGCTTGGTCCCAACGGCGCGGGCAAATCCACAACCATCGGTATGGCCGTAGGCCTGCTCGCGCCGGACTCGGGCAGCGTCGAACTGGAGGGTGTCGGCCCGCCGACAGACCCGAAAGTTCGAGCGCATATCGGTGTGGCCCCACAGGCCCTGGCCGTCTACGACGACCTGACAGGTGAAGAGAATCTCCGCTTCTTTGGTCGTCTTTACGGGCTTCGCGCATCTGTGCTCAGAGAACGAGTGGCCGCGGTACTCGAGATGGTCGGTCTCTCGGCACGCAGCGCCGATCGCGTCGGGACATACTCGGGGGGTATGAAGCGCCGCTTGAACCTCGCCGCCGCGCTGGTTCATGACCCGCCGCTGCTGCTCCTCGATGAGCCGACCGCGGGCGTCGATCCCCAAAGCCGCAACAACATCCTCGACCTGGTGCGGGAACTCGCCTCGCGGGGTCGGAGCATCGGTTACACAACCCATTACATGGAAGAGGCCGACCGCCTCTGCGACCGGGTCGCGATCATCGACAAGGGCCGCATCCTCGCTCTGGGCACCGTCCACGAACTGATCGAACGCCACGGCGGCAAGAGTCTCATCACCGTGACGCGCGAAAACGGTGAGGATCAACGCATCGAGACCGCGGACCCGCTCCCCGACATCACCCGGCTGCTCGCACCCGGCTCAAGCGAGAGTGTCCGGGCGGTCCGCATCGACCGCCCCGACCTCGAATCTGTCTTTCTTTCTCTCACAGGAAGGAGTCTGCGCGACTGAAGCGCCGAGCGCATGGGACCGATCTGGGCCATGGCGATCAAGGACCTGCGCCACCTCCTGAGGGACAAGGGCGCGGCGTTCTTTGCGCTCGTCTTTCCCCTGCTCGTCGCGTTCTTTTTCGGGGCTATCTTCGGCGGCGGCGGTGGGGGGGGCACGCTCCGGGTAATCTTGGTTGACGAGGACGGTTCGCCCGCCAGCGCTCTCTTCGCCTCCGACATCGCCGCCGATGCCGCCCTCCGTGTGACGACCGTTACGGACAGGGACGCCGCTGCCGCCGTAGTCCGCAGAGGCGACGCCGTGGCCGCCATCATCATCCCTCGCGGGTTCTCCGATCAGGCGGACCAGGTATTCGCCGGAGGATCCATGCAGGTGGAGGGGGTGGTCGATCCCGCCAGACGCGCCGAGGCCGGATTGCTGACCGGGAAACTCAATGAACTGGCGTTCCGCCAGATGGTCCGCACGTTCGGTGACAACGAGAAAATGAGCAAGGCTCTCGATAGTGCCCGCATCTCGATCACCGCTGCCACCGACCTCACACCCGTGCAGAAGGGTCTTTTCAGCGTGATGTTCGACGCCGTCGGCAACCTCGCCCGCGGCGGGGCGACCTCTCAGGCCGACGGGACCAACCCGCTCGGCTCATGGAACCCGGTGCAGGTCACGCTCTCCGAAGTCACCAGCGAGCGTGCTGTCCCCACCAGCGCGTACCAGATCTCGTTCACGCAGGGCATCATCTGGGGTCTGATGGGCTGCGTCACCACCTTCGGACTCTCCATGGCCTTCGAGCGATCCAGAGGCACGCTGTTGCGTCTCGTCGTTTCACCGATCTCTATGCGGCATGTCCTCGCCGGGAAAGCCCTCGCCTGTTTCATCGCCTGCATGGCGGTCCAGGCGCTCCTCCTCGCCGTTGGTGTTCTGGCGTTGGGTATCCGAATCGACCAACCCGCGATGATGCTGGTCGCGGCGGTCGCCGCGGCATTCGGGTTTACCGGGGTCATGATGCTCATGGCGGGCATGAGCCGCACCGAGGGCGGTGGCGCAGGCATGGGAAGGGCACTCATCCTTGTCCTGGCCATGATCGGCGGCGGCACTGTCCCCCTCTTTGTCATGCCCCAGTACATGCAGACCGCCAGCAAGATCAGCCCCTTCTCCTGGGCCACGATCGCCATGGAAGGGGCTATGTGGAGAGGTTTTTCAATGTTTGAAATGGCCGTGCCGGTCGGGGTTCTGTTGGGGTTTGGCGTCGTAGGCTTCGCGGCGGGCGCGTGGTGCTTGCGCCACCGAACGCTCTAGCGTCAACTCTCGATATCGGCGGCGCACATACCTACCATTGCTCCCTTCGCACGGCACCCGTCCAAGCGAATCAAGTACGGAGTTCAATCCACGTGGCCAAGAAGTCCTTTCGTTGCAAACTCGTCACCCCCGCCGCCGCGCTGGTCGATGGCGAGGTGAGTTATGCCTCCGTTCCCGCATGGGACGGTCTGATCGGCTTCCTCCCAGGACGCTCCGCCTTTCTCGGAAAACTCGGCACGGGCGAACTCCGCCTCGACATGGCCGGAGACAAATCCGGAGAGAGCAAGTCCTTCCTCGTCGATGGCGGCTTCATCCGCATGGCCGATGACCAGATGACCATCCTCGCCGAAACAGCCCTGCCCGCCGATGCCATTCAACCCGGTGCCGCCGAGGCCGAGTTGAAGGCCGCCCAGACCGAGGACAACCCCGACAAGCGTGCCCGGGCCAAAGCCAGAGCACGCGTCATGTCCCAGTTGGCCAACTCCCGAAACTGACCTTCACCAGGCTCTTCGCACTCACGGTTCTGTCACGCCCGCACACGGCGGAGACTGTACCGCCGTCTACACGCGCTCCGCGTCCTGCTATTCTCATCCCATTGCATGAAGCCAAACCGCCGCACCCCGGCGGTTCATCCCGGAAGTGTGAATCAAGAAAGGCCCGCCTCCGGGCCGGGCCGCGGAGAACGTGATGAGCGACAACAGAGTCCTTCGGATGGGAATGGTCGGAGGCGGGCGAGGCGCCTTCATCGGCGAGGTGCACCGCACCGCCGCGTGCATGGATGGTGGCGTGCGTTTCGTGGCGGGGTGCTTGTCCTCAACCCCGGACAAGGCCCTGGCTTCCGGACAGGACCTCGGCCTCAATCCCTCCCGCAACTACGCCACATGGCGGGACATGCTCGAAACAGAGCGCTCGCGTCCAGCCGATGACCGAATTGACTTCGTCAGCATCGTGACACCCAACCACGTCCACCACGAGGTGGCGCTCGCATTCACCCGCGCCGGGATACACGTCGTCTGCGACAAGCCCTTGGTACACACCTCAGCGCAGGCCAGGGAACTCGTCGAAGCCGTCAGCGCCGCCGGGACTGTCTTCGCCGTTACGTACAACTACTCCGGCTACCCGATGGTCAAACACGCGCGATACATGGTCCGTTCCGGCGAGATCGGTGCCGTGAGAAAGGTCATCGTCGAGTACAACCAGGGTTGGCTCGCCGGAAAACTCGAAGAAACAGGCCAGAAACAGGCCGACTGGCGCACCGACCCCGCACGCAGCGGGGCGGCCGGTGCCGTCGGCGACATCGGCAGCCACGCCGAGCAACTCACCTCGTACATCACGGGCCTGGAGATATCCGCCATCTGCGCCGATCTCACAAGTTTTGTACCCGGCAGGCGGCTCGATGATGATGCAAACCTCCTGCTTCGGCTCACCGCCACAGGACGAACCGATGAGGCCCGTGGCGTGCTTATCGCATCGCAGATCGAGATCGGCCACGAGAACGACCTCCGCATCCGCATCTTCGGCTCAACCGGGTCGCTCGAATGGCGGCAGGAAGAGCCAAACCTGCTGATCCACCGTCCCGAAGGAGCACCGCAGCGCGTCCTCAGCCGCGGCAACGCCTACCTCTGCGATGCCGCCAAGCGAGCGACTCGAATCCCGCCCGGACACCCGGAGGCCTTCCTCGAAGCCTTCGCCAACGTCTACAACAACGCCGCCGTGTCCATCCGGGCCGGCCGCGGCGGTCTCGCCGCTCCGGATGAGTTCGACTTTCCCGGCGTCATCGACGGTGCCCGGGGTGTCTGGTTCATCGAAAAAACCGTGGAGAGCGCCGCCAGCAGCGCCAAGTGGACCACGGCGAGCTTCGTTCGCTGACCTCCGCACTTGGCACACAAAGGGGTTCCTATGTTCGAGTGGCAACACCTCATCGTGCCCCGGGCCGCGGCGTCGCGCTCCATTTCCGCCGAGAACCCGACGGGTGCCAAAGCAACCGGAGCACAGGCTCTCCCAACAGACCCCGATTCGCACCCGGCCGCGAGAGCGCTCGGCAAGGGATGGAAGGTGCGTCCATGCCTGCGCGACATACGCCCCGGAACTTCCGCTCTCCTCGCGGAGATCGAAGGCCCGGGCATTATTCGCCATGTTTGGTGCACGGCGGACCCGTTATCTCTTCCGGGGTTGCGGCTGCGTGTGACGTACAACAACGCGACCGCGCCGGCGATTGACGCACCACTCGGGCACCTCTTCGCCAACGGTCTCGACGGACTCGCCCTGGTGAACTCGCTCCCTGTGACGGTGAACCCGAGGGCGGGCATGAACTGGTACTGGCCCATGCCGTTCCTTCGGAACGTGCGTATCGAGCTTGTCAACGACGCGGCTACGACGGTCAAGGAGTTCTTCTACCAGATTGACTACACCCTCGAACAAGTTGATAAGCACGCCCGCTACCTGCACGCCGCGCACGCCGATTCGTTCTCGCCGGGAGGCCTGCACACCATCGCCGACATCCGCGGCGGCGGAACCTACACGGGCGCCTACTTCGCGTGGGAACAGCGACACCCAGGGTGGTGGGGCGAGGGCGAAGTCAAGTTTTTCATCGATGGCGATCTTCCCGGCGCGCCCACCATCTGCGGCACAGGAGTGGAGGATTACGCCTGCGGCGCGTTCTGTTTCGCGATGGATCTGGAAAAGCACCAGACACCCACCACGTACAACACGCCCTTCGCCGGCTACCCGCAGCACCTCCCCGCCCCGATCGGTGTCGGTCACATCGCTCGCCACGGTCTGTACCGCTGGCACATCCCCGATCCGATCTACTTCGAGCGGGATCTTCGCATCACCGTGCAGGCGCTGGGTTGGAACGATGACGGCACCTACAGGCCCCTGGCCGATCACATCCGTACGACAGCCTTCTGGTACGCCGATCATGGATCCTGATGTTCGGCTGGGGGCATCCTCCGCCTGAACCAGACCGCATACACCACCCCGGCCGCGAAAATCCACGCCACCCCGATCACGGACACCTTCAGCGTGTGCGGGTTCAGCATCGCGCCTGTCAACAGGCCCAACTCCCCCAGCACGAAAAGCAGCGGCACAAGCGGGTACAGCGGTACACGATACCCATCCGGCGCGCCGGAGGCCCGCCGAATCAGGATCAGCGCCAGCCCCGTCAGCCCGAAAAACACCCCATCGATAAAGACCGCCCCCGTACCCAGCAGGTCCACAGCGCTCGGACCCGCCAGCACCAGCAGTAAAATCGAGAGCAAGCCCAGCAGCAGAATCGCCGCCACAGGAGTCCCGAATCGCGGCGAAAGACGGGCAAACACGGGAAAAAACCGCCCGTCGACAGCCATCCCGTAAATCAGCCGCGGCCCCGCCAGCAGTTGTGCATTCAACACCCCGAACGCCGACAACGCCACCGCCCCCGCGATGATCCGGCCCCCGGTCGGGCCGATGACCGCCCCGGCGGCATCCGCCGCCAGCGTTTTGCTCGCCGCCACACCCGCGTGCCCGAGCAGACGCAGATACGCCCAGTTCGCGAGCAGATAGACCGCCACAACGCATACCACGCCAATGATGATCGCGCGGGGTAGGTTCCGCCTCGGTTCCTTGACTTCCCCCGCGATCCACAGCGCGTGCTGCCATCCCCCGTACGCAAAGAACGCGAACACCAGCGCGGACAGAATCCCCACCATTCCTCCCGTGACCCGCGGCGGTGCGGGCGCCTCGGGCGGGTCTCCCGTGTGCCACAGCGCCATGCCTGTGATTGCGAGCAGAGTCAGAACTTTGGCCGCCACCGTCGCGTTGGCGATACGAGAACCCCACCTGACCCCGAGTATGTTCGCCGCCATGAGCCCCACGACCAGCACGCACGCCGCCGGAAGCGTGACTGACAACGGCGGCTGCGCTCGCCCAGCCGCCGCAAAGACGTGATCGATGCACACCGTCGCGATGACCCCGATCGCACCCGTCTGAATCGCCGTCGCGTTGCAGAAGACGTACAGAAACGCGGGCAACGGGCCGTACGCATCACGCAGGATTTCATACTGCGCGCCGTTGCCGTTGTACCGCCCTCCGAGCTCGGCGAACGTCAGCGCCCCGCACATCGCGATGAACCCCGCAACGGCCCACGCCGCCAGCGCTTCGCCCGAGCCTGTCACCACACCGGCCGTCTTCGACGGGCTGAAGAAGATCCCCACGCCGATGATCGCCCCGATGACGATGCACACGGCATCAAAGAGGCCCAGGACGCGCGCGGGGTTTTCAATGCGAGCCATGGCGGGCAGGATAGCGGCCCGCGATTCGCGGCATTGACTCACGCCGATGGTTCGATTACTCTGCGCCCAGGCGGCATACCCCGCCGGCGGAAAAGGAGAGAGATCATGAGAGCATCAACAGCGTTGGCCTGCACCATCGGCATCGCGATGGGCACCGCGGCCAGCGCCGCCACAATAGGCTATTACGGTCGATACACAGGCACCCGGGGGTCGGACCTGGCGCTCAGCGCGGGGCACACCGTCGTATTCAACCCCGACCCGAACAATCTCGCCGGCATCGACACGCTGTACGTCGATCGAGCAGATACCTCCATGGTCGCCAACAACACGCGCGTAAATGAATGGGTGCTTGCGGGCGGGCGATTGATCACCGAATCATCCGCCACGCACATGTGGTTCGACGGCCGTCTCGCGCTATTCCAGGGGTTCCTCGCCGACGGTTTCCGAACCCCCAGCGGCACGGTCTGCGGCGGCAACACAGCCTCCGTCACCGATCCCGCCTCGTTCCTCGCCGATGGGCTGCCGACATCGTGGGGACCTACCGGCGATGCCATCGGCGTCTTCCAGGTCTACGAGGACCTCGACCCGCTGATCCAGGTCGTCATCACCGCCAGGTTCGGCACCGGCCCCGCTCTCCCGGTCGCCGCCACCGCCCGCATCGGTCTCGGCACCGCCGTTATGTTCTTCTCCGATTTCGGCGACATCAATCTCAACGGCTGCGGATGGGACAACGCCCACGAGGAACGCCTCTTCCTGAACGCCCTGCCGACCCCCTCGGGCCTGCTCGCGCTAACCGCCGCGGGGCTGTTCGCAGCAAGGCGGCGGCGCTGACCAGCGCCCCGAAGCGGCACTACCCTTCCGGGCTTGTCCGATCCCGCCACACTTTCTCGCCACTCAACCCCCTCAGTCCCCGACATCGGCTCGATCCACGGCCACAGCGAGGCCGCGCGCACCATCGGCCCCCTCAAGAGCCTGCTCGAGACGACCAAGCCGGGCATCACCAAACTCGTCACCATCACCTCGATGGTCGGGTTCGTCATGGCCACCGCGGGACAGGCGGGGTCCGACCTGCGCCGCCTGGTCCTCATCGGCCTCGCGTGCACGGTCGGCACGGCCCTCTCCGCCGCCGGTGCCAACGCCATCAATCAGTACATCGAGCGTGAGCGCGACGCCCGCATGCCCCGCACGCTGCGAAGGCCCCTCCCCACACGCCGTGTCTCGCCCGCCGCGGTCCTGACCGCGGGGCTGCTCCTCTGCATCGCGGGCTGCGGCGTGCTCTGGGCCTGGTGCGGCTCCGTGCCCGCACTCCTCTCCCTCGCCTGCATCGTGTCGTACATCGCGGCCTACACCCCGATGAAGACCGCCTCGTCCCTCTCGACTTTCGTGGGCGCGATCCCAGGTGCCCTCCCCCCGCTCATCGGATGGACAACGGCGAGCGAAACGCCCGGCTGGGCCGCGGCGGCAGAGTGGGGGGGCCTCTCGCTTTTCATCCTCATGTTCGTTTGGCAGATCCCGCACTTCCTCGCCATCGCCTGGATGTACAAGGACGATTACGCCAAAGGTGGTTACGTCGTGCTCCCCGTCATCGACCCCGGCGGCGCGTGGACGGCCATGTCCATCGGTCTTTGGAGCGCCGCCCTCCTGCCCGCCACGCTCCTCCCGGCACTCGTGATGCCCGATCGCCTTGGCCTGCCGTACCTCGCCTTCGCGTCGCTCAGCGGTCTGGCGTTCCTCTACTTCGCCGCCAGGCTCATCCGTTCCCGTGAACGAAAAGACGCCCGGGCTCTCTTTTTCGGCTCGATCATGCACCTGCCGTTGCTGCTCGTGGTGATGGTGGCCGAGGCCCTGGCCCGCGGCATCTTCTGATCCCGCTTCAGCCCGGCACCACCCGGCCGTCCGCCAGCCGCACGATCCGATCCGCGCGTGCCGCTGTGTGCTGGTCGTGCGTCACCACGAGCATCGTCAGTTTCCGCCTCGCCCGGATCTCCAGCAGCATCGTCAGGATCGATTCCCCCGTCGCCCGGTCCAGGTTCCCCGTCGGCTCATCCGCCAGCAACAGCGACGGCTCGTTGATGAGCGCCCGCGCGATCGCCACTCGCTGCCGCTCCCCGCCCGACAGTTCCACGGGCCGGTGGTTCAATCGGTGTGATAAGCCCACATCTTCCAGCAACTTCCGCGCCGCATCGCGGCACGCCGCGGCGTAGGGCGCATACCCGAACCCGCGCCGCACCATCGCCGCGATCACCACGTTCTGCAGCACCGTCAGTTCCGGCAGCAGGTGATAAAACTGAAAGACGAACCCCGCATCCCGCGCCCGGTAGCGGTCGAGTTGCCCGCGGCTCATGGTGTTCAGGTCAACGCCCCGGAACTCGATCCGGCTCGCTTCACCGCGCCCCTTGTCCGGCCTGTCCAATCCGCCCGCCAGGTGCAGCAGTGTGCTCTTCCCCGACCCGGAAGCACCCAGAATCGCGACAAACTCACCTTCGGATACCGACAAGTCCACCCCGTGCAGCACCGGAACCCGCACACGCCCGAGGCGGTACGTCTTGCGAACACCCACGATGCACAGAGCCGGTAGCGTGTCCGAAGCGGCAGGGACCTGCGAAGGTGTGGCGGTCAGTGTCGTCACGGGGGTCATGCTCACTCGAATCGCAGCGCCTTCACCGGGTCCATGTACGCCGCGCGCAGCGCCGGCACCACGGCCCCCAGCACGCTCGACATCATCGCCCCGGCAAAGACCCACGCCGCCTTCGCCGGATCAACCTCGTTGGGAATTTTGAAAAAGTAATAGATCGCGGGGTCCCAGATCACAATCCCCATCTGCCGCCCCAGCCAGTCGTGGATCGGGTTGATGTTGTAAACCACCAGGTACGCGCCAGCCACCCCCAGCACGCCGCCCACAAGCCCGATCGCCAGCCCGTAACTGATCCACCACCCGGCGATCCCCGCGCTCCCAGCGCCCACGGCCCGCAGCACGCCGATGTCCTTGGTCTTCTCCGCCACCATCGACCAGAAGATGGCCAGGATCAGGAACACCGCCACCAGCGAGATCAGCATGAACAGAAACAGCAGCAGCGAAGTCTCTTTCTGCACCGCGTTGATCATCGTCCGGTTCTTGTCCTCCCACGTGAAGATTCGGATGTCCCCGCTCCCCGGCACACTCCCCGCGTGCGCCGCCGCGAACTCGCCGTAGACCCGCCGGCACGCCGCCTTCAGCGCCTGCGATCCTTCCGAGGTGGCCGTGTCCCCTTTGCCCTTCACGATCACGTGCGTCACACGGGCCGGGTCATCAACGAGTTGCTCCGCGGGATCATCGAACGTCTCTTCCCCCGGAGCCACCACCCGAGGGCCTCCCCCCGTCGGCCCGTCCCGCTTTTCCAGCCGCTTCGCCGCGTTCAGCCGCAGCATCTCCTGCGCGGCATCCAGCCGCATCAGCACGAACTCCTGGTCAAACTCGTACACCCCGCTCTGAAACTCGTTGGCCACGGGGAACGTGCGGCTGGTCATCTCCACCGCTTTCCCCGTCGCGCTCAGCGGGGCCATGTGGATCAGGATTTTCCCGTCCCGCGGCAGGAACTGGTCCAGTTCCGCCGTGCTCCCATCGGGCAGGCGCTTCTCCATCACCTTCGGCACGTAATACCCCTCGGGCCGGCGCGAGTTGAATCCCGTGACCTCGACACCGGGAACGATGGCCGCCTCCGGCTCTCCGGTAATCTCGCTGCGCCGAGTCAAGGTCATCCCGTTCTGAAAGACCTGCTCCCACGACGACCTCCCCAGCCCGTGCAGCCGAGGGTCCATCCCGTCCGTGTCCTTGTCCAGCGGACGCGCAATCGGCTTCCACCACAGCGTGTCGGCGTACTTCGTGACGCGGGCATAACTCGGCCCATCCACCCCGCGGATCAGCGCGTGCTGCAACCGCCCATCGGGCAGACTCAGCATCCCAAAACTCTCGATCATCGGCGCGGCCGCATCCACCAGCGGCTCCTTCTGGAGCCGGTCGATCAGGTCGTGGTAGTACGGAAAACCGGCATTCGGCCACGCGATGATCACGTCCCCCGTCACAGTGCGCCCGGACCCGATCAGCATCGACAGGAACCCACCCATCACCGACCACACCACCAGCACCATGACCGTGCACAGCCACACCGCCGCCGCGGCCAGCAAAGGCATGATTTTGCTCAGGAGATAACGGCGAGTGAGGAGGAGTTGGTACACGGGCGGGACGAAGTGTAGTTCGTCCAAATCGAAAATGCAGGCGAGTGTTCACCGCGGTGCATTGGCCCAACCGTACGGTTGGACATACCCGAAACGCCAATCAGCATCCGAAATGCTGTACCATGAGTTCAGTGTGTTTTTGTTGCTGATGAACAAGTCATTACACTCAAAGTCAAGGTTCCGATTTGTCGGAGGGCGCTCGACGCCGTCGGTAGGGGACTTGAAGAGCGCCACCGACGCATCCAGGTACCCGATGTGACCGCCCCGCGCGTGGCGAAGGGTCAACTGATCCTCATTCCCGAACATCCCGTCGCGGTAGTCCTGATTCCAAACCCACGTGCTCTCCTCAAAGAAGAGCGGGATATTCTGCATGACCGTGATCGTCTGAGCCGTCGTCGTGGGCAGGATCCGCGTCGCGTTGTTCTGGTTCGGCTGGATGTATCCGACCCGGGATTGGCACCCGAGTTTCACGCCCTCCATCTCGTCCAGCATGGTGTAGTCGAACTGCACCCCCGTCCGCGAGGCCCAAATATTTGTCCGATCGGCGATCGCCGTGTTGGCGGCCCGGCGCTTGTTGGTCGGGCACTCCCCGATGTCGTGCGCGTTGCCGAGATAGTCGTACATCAGGCCCGGCACCCGCTGCCCGTTGATCACCTGCTGCGCCCACAGACCCACGTTCCGATCCGCGGGGTCCGGGTTGGGGTCCGGGGGCCAATACCGCTGACCCGCCGCGTTACGGAAGGCGATCGGCCAGATCTGTTCCTTGTAGTCCATCGCGTACGCGTTCGCGGCGGTCACGATCTGTTTGACATTGGACATGCACTTGACCGTGCGGCCCGCCTCCCGTGCTTGGCTGATCGCCGGCAGAAGAATGCCGATCAGGACAGCGATGGTGGCGATGACCACGAGCAGCTCGATGAGCGTGAACGCGCGGGATGTCCTGGTTGGCGGCATCGGCACACTCCTGGTTGTGTGTGGCACCCTCCCGGGTGCCGTGGACATTGGGAGAACTCCCAAGACACCGGAGGATAGCAGGGCACGGGTGAGAAAGCCGCCGCTCGAAACCCACCGGGACGGGTCTTCCCCCGCTACGCTTGCACCCGCATGCCCGACCACCCGACGTTCAAGTTCGTCAAAGAGGCCTACCCCGCATCCAAGCTCCAGGCCACCGAGTTCCGCGCCCAGCCCACCCTCATCGTGCCCGCGGCGGACCTGCACCCGATCATGGCCTTCCTCCGCGATGATCCCCGCTGCTCGTACAACTTTCTCTCGGACGTTGCCGGGATCGACTATCTCAACTACCCGGCGAAAACCCTCGGACGATTCGCGGTTGTCTACAACCTCTTGTCCTACGCCCGTGATGATCGATTCTTCGTCAAGGTCTTCCTCGATCCGACCCTCGCCACCGACGGCACCGCTGATGACCCCGGCCTCTACGTTGACTCGGTCTGCGACCTCTGGCCCGGTGCCGAATGGCCGGAGCGTGAAGTCTTCGACATGCTCGGCATCCGTTTCCGCAATCACCCGGACCTTCGCCGGATCCTTCTCTGGGAAGCCTACCCGGGCCACCCTCTGAGAAAGGACTACCCGGTCCGGGGTCGGGGCGAGCGCGAGGCCTACGAGGTCATCGACCGCACCTCCGCGTGATTCTGTCCAGTGCGGAAAGTGAAACGAATCGCCCGGTGCGGCGTACTCACAGTCGTATGAATCGCCGTCTCCTCTGGTCCTTGACCGCCCTCGCGCTCAGTCTGGTCGGCTGCTCGCGCGAGCCGGACCGCTCAACCCCGGAGGCGACGATCCGCGCCGCCCGCACGGCGGTCGAAGCCGGCGATGCCCGCCGCATCGGCGCGTATATCTACGCCGAGAACGAGGACACCAAGCGACTCATGGCGCGCCTCGGGGTCTTCCTCGGCAATGTCCAGAAACTCGGCTCGGCCATCCAGGAAAAATTCCCCACCCAGGTCGCCGACATGAAGGCCCGCGCCGAGCAGGCCGCGAAAGAAGGGAAAACCACCTCCCTCCTCGCGCAGATTTCCTCACAGGTGCGCCCGCAGCGAGGCCGCCGCTCCGGCCCCCCGCCCACCGATGCACGCACGCTCTTCGACGATGCACTCAAGAACCTTTTCGCCGATCCCTACGGCTGGCTGCGCGAGAGCGAAACCCGTCTCACCACGACCTACCTCACCGACAACTCCGTCGCGCTCCTCTGGGACAACAAACCCATCATGCCCCCGATCGGCATGACAATGAAAAAAGGCCCCGATGGTCTTTGGTATTTCCTCCTGCCCACCAACCTCCCCGGCGTCTCGAACTTCATGCCCAAGACCAAGGAGCAGTTCGAGATCTTCGGCGGCCTGATCGCCGTCTTCGACAACGTCATCAAGGATCTGACCGAGGATGTCAAGACCGGGCGGCTCCGTTCGCTCGACGATGTCGCCCGCAAAGCCGGGGAAAAGACCTTCATCCCGGCCGCGATGACCATCTTCGCCTACTCCAAACTCACCGAGAATCAGAAGAAGGAAGCGAAGGCCGTCTCAGGCAAGCCGTAGCAGCACGGGCACTCGCCGCCGCGTGTGTTGACCGTTGAATCTCCTCACGCGTTCCGCCGAGGTACTGTGTGAAGCATGCCTTTGGTGGCTCCGCTCTCCAGAGCGGAGTCTTCATTCAGCCGT
Organism: Phycisphaerales bacterium UBA2402; assembly: GCA_002343715.1. Lineage (GTDB taxonomy): Bacteria > Planctomycetota > Phycisphaerae > Phycisphaerales > UBA1924 > UBA2402. The sequence continues at coordinate 102,394 of DDSA01000165.1, forward strand.
CGGAACACCGGTGCCGGAAAAAATCTGATCCATCAAACAGGACCGAATACAAAGTGCCGCGGCCGCGTCTGTGCGCAATCTCGCGGTCATCCCTGATTCGCGCCTTGACCCGGCACCCCGAACGTGTGAACGCTCCCGCATGGTCACCTTCAACCCACCCCAGCCCAGCGCCGAGCCTGTTCCCGACTACGCCATCACCACGCCCGCCGAGTTCCTCCGCGAACTCGCCCGCGCCGCGTACGACCTCACGCGTCTCGAAACCCGCATCCCTCCACACCTGTTCATCGCGTGGGCAAAGGACCCCGCCATCCTCGATGCCATCGAGGCC
>DDSA01000222.1:0-924 GCA_002343715.1 Phycisphaerales bacterium UBA2402
GGCGAGCACCACGCCGCCGGTGTCTCCCGCCGCCTGATAGTGGGCGAGCGCCGCTTCGGCGAGTTCCTGCGCCAGCGGCGCGTTGCGCAGCGCCAGGTGGCAGCGAGCGAGGGCCAGTCTCGCATCGGCCGCGCCGGGGCTGTCGGCGCCGTGGAGTTTCACCTCCAGTTCGAGGGCGCGGTTGAGCGCCTCGACACCCTTGGCGGGCTGACTGATCTGGAAATACACGCACCCGATCTCGTAGAGCATCTGGGCCTGGGCCTCGGGCTGATCGGCGAGCGCCGAGGGAGCCGCGGCGAGAGCCGTGTCCAGCGCTTCCTCCACGGTCATGCCCCGCCGCCCGACCACGGACGGGTCCGCCCCGCCCAGCACCTGGAGGGTGAAGTTGTGGGCCGCTTCGGTGCGTGCCTGCGCCTCTTCGGCCTTCGCCCTTGCGAGGGCGGCGTGCTTCCACCCCAGGCCCACGCCCACCAGCCCGCTCGCCAGCCCCAGGACGATCACGGCGGCGAGCGCCACGCCAGCGCGGTGCCGGTGCGCGAACTTCCGCGCCCGATAGACAACCGATTCAGGCCCCGCGTCCAGCGGCAGGCCGTCGAGGTAGTGCTCGATGTCGCGGGCCAGATCGCGGGCTGTGGCGTAGCGCTGGGTGCGGTCCTTGCGCATCGCCTTGAGGGGGATCCACTCCAGTTCGTTCTTCAGTTGCTTGACGAGGTCGGCGTGCCGCACGCCGCGCGAGGCCGCGATCCGCTCCACCGCTTCGCGGGTGCTTGGGTCGGCGCTGCCCAGCGCCAGTTGCGAGAGGCGTGTGCTGGGGCGGGGGGGGTCCACCTCGCGGATGAGTCGCTGAATCTCGCCGTACCCGGCGTCGCGGAGTTTGGCGCTGTCGAACGGCGCAGCGCCCACCAGCAGTTCGTACAGCACCAC
>DDSA01000222.1:1186-10019 GCA_002343715.1 Phycisphaerales bacterium UBA2402
CATCTCGGCCTGCTCGGGGCTCATGTACTCGGGCGTGCCGATGAGCATGCCGATCTGCGTGAACGCCTCCCGCTGCGCGGATGTGTGGCCCAGGGCCTTGGCCACGCCGAAGTCGATGATCTTGGGGAAGGGCCGCCCGTCGCGCACGCAGACGAGGATGTTCGCGGGCTTGAGGTCGCGGTGGATCAGTCCCTTGGTGTGGGCGTGCTGCACCGCATCGCACACCCGCGCGAAGAGCGACAGCCGCACGTGCAACGGGGTCTTGTGCCGATCGCAGTACCGCGTGATCGGCTCTCCCTCGATGAACTCCATCACGAAATAGGGCCGACCCGCCGCCGTTGTTCCGGCGTCAAAGACCTTCGCCACGCCGGGATGGTCCATCATCGCCAGGGCCTGGCGTTCCTGCTCGAAGCGGGCCAGCACCGCCGCGGAGTCCATCCCCGGCTTCACGAGTTTGACCGCCACCCGCTGCACCATCGGCTCGCGCCGCTCGGCGAGCCAGACCACGCCGAACCCGCCCTCCCCGAGCATCTGCAGGAGTTCGTACGGCCCGACCCGATCCCCCGGCCTGTCCGTCGTGCCGCCGCTCAACAGACCCGTGCGGAACGACAGCACCGACGAGTGCGCCGCCTGGGGCGGCTTGGGTTCGGCCTCCGGTGTTGGGTGGTGGGAGGGAATCATGGTTCAGGATACAACACGACCGGGGTGCTCACCCGAGGCCCCGCACCGGCGCCAAGGGCGCGGCATCGCCCGGCGGGCTGGTTCCCCCCGCGGAGAGAGACACGGGCGGCGGGTTGCGGCGCAACTACGGCACCACCAATGTCGCGTCGTACTCGATCCTCGCCCCGTAGAAGAAGATGCTCCCGTCGCCGGGCTTGTTCCAGTCGAGGTCCAGGAAATAGATGTAGTTCTCCGTGTCGATGGTCGCGTAGGCGATCGTGTTGTCGGTGAGCGTCTGGTTGCCGGAGGAGCCCGAGGAAGACATCGATGCCAGAGTTTCGATCACCGAGTTGGGGTCGTTCAGACGATTGCGGTAGAGGCCGATGCGGAGATTCTGCGAGGCGCTGTCGTCCGAGCACCACGCCACGACCCGCCGCACCGTCGCCCCGGCCGGCAACTGGACCGGCGCCGAGGCGAAGCCGCTTTCCCCCGAGAGGATCGAGGCGTGGAAAATGATGGTGCTGCGGATGATCAGCCGGTACTCGGCCCGGAAGGCGCACGGAGCCACCGACAGGAACCGCGCGGTCGCCGGCACCCGCAGCTCGCCCGCGTCCGTGATGGTCAGTCGGTCCTGCCCGCCGGTCTGGAAGTTCAACCCCTGTCGCGCCGCCGAGGACTTCACGTACCCCACCGCCGCCCTCACCGCGCCCCCCTCACGGAAATACGCCCACGAGTCCCGCGATGTATCCGATTCGATCCCGAGGACCGCGTCGGTCGCGCGCACGTGCAGCGGGTACAGGGGCGAGGTGGTGCCGATGCCCACGCGCCCGTTGCCCACCCATGTCATCGGGTTCGCGCCCCAGGTCGTCGTGAACGCGACGTAGTTTCCCCCAGCGCCGGTCCCCGCGAAGCCGCTGGTAAAGATGAAGTCGGGGGAATCATCCTCGGCGAAACTGAGCAGCGCCACCCCGTTGGTCGCGCCCGCGTTGCTGACATCCAGAAGCGCCTCGGGGCTGGCGGTCCCGATGCCCACCTGGCCGTTTCCGCGCCACGACATCACCGGGCGCGACGGCAGACCGAACGAGAAGAGCGAGAGGTTGTTCGAGGCGCCATCGTCGATCGCGGAATGGGTCGCCCGGAGCGAAAACTGATCGAGGACGCCGCCCTTGCGCGCGGTGAGCAGCGTGTGAGTCCCCGTCAGTGTCGCGCTGCTAAAGTGAAGGATGCCCTGCGGCGAGAGGCGCAGCGGCGCGGACCCCCAACCGCCTTGCAGCGTCAGCCCGTCGGCGTCCTTGAACGTGATCGCCCCGTACCCGACATCCTCCTCCGAGCGGAAGGTGATGCTCCGCGGCTGACTAGCGAAACTCACCAGCGCCACCTCGGCGTTCCCGCTGCTTTCAAAGACCGCCAGCGGCGGCGAGCCGGCCCACTGGGGATCCCCCACCTCGCCGCTGCCTTCGACCAACAGGCGCGTCACCGCCGCGGGGTTGTCGCTGCCGATCCGCATCGAGCCGAAGAACGTCGTGCTCGCGCTGTCCAGCCGCGGGATGTTGCCGCTCAGCCGCGCATCGGCCAGCGTGCCGCTGGTGATCTGCGCGGCGCTGTGCGTGTGGGTGGCCGCGGCGAAGGCCGCGGAGGAAAGTCCGTCGAGCAGGTCGGCGTTGAGGTTCGTCACCACCGTCGCGCTGGTCACGGTGAAGGGCGGCGTCGTGCCGGTGACACCGCCGTTGAAGGCGGGTCTTCCGGTGAACGCGCCGTTCTGATTGAGCCGCGGGATGTTGGTGCTCAGGCGCGCATCGGCGAGCGTGCCGCCGATGATGTCCGCGGCGTTGTGGGTGTGGGCCGCCGCGGCGAAAGCCGATGCGGACAGGCCGTCGAGCAGGTCGGCGTTGAGGTTCATCACCACCATCGCGCTGGTCACGGTGAAGGGGGCGCTGACGCCCGGCACTCCGCCGCCGAAGTCCGGCCGCCCGGAGAAGGCCGAGTTCTGATCCAGCCGCGCGATGTTGGTGCTCAGGCGGGCATCGGCCAGCGTTCCCGCCACAATGTTCGCTGCGTTCAGGTCCGTCAGCCCCGCGCCGCTCCCGACGAGCGTGTTGGTCGTGTTCGTCAGGTTGACCCGCGAGGTGTAGGTGCCGCTCAAGCGGGCGTTGGGCAGATTGCCCGATGTCAGGTTTGTCGCGTTGGTGTAGAACGTCGCCGCCTGCCCGTTCAGTTTCGCCGCGTCCTCCGCGCCCAGCGCGTGGCCCGCCTGCGGTGTCGCCATCACTTCCTGCCGCGGCGAAAGGGTGATGAACCCGGCGGCATCCCCGCACCCCAGCCCCGTATCCTCGCGCACCGAGACTTCGATGTACCGGCGGCTGGCTCCGAACTGTGCCCCGAAATCAAGGCGCACCGAAAACCTGCCCCCCGCGACAGACAGATCGTTCACGCACAACGTCGGCCCGATCGGCAGGGCCGAGCCGGGGTCGGCGAAGAGCCTGAAGCGAACATCGTACATCCCCGTCGCGGGAACGCCCGCGGCGTTCAGTTCGCCCTGGTACAGAAAGGCGTGGTCGAGCGGCCCCTGCGCCAGCGCCTTGGCGCAGCACGCCAGACCGGCCCATAACAACAATCGAATACACCCGCGCATACGCATGGTTCCTCCAGAGAAGATGGTTCTGGAAGGCTTACCGCCGCCGCGGTCGGATCTGGACATCGCGGGATCGATTTTTTGGACCGGGGTTTCAGTACAACCCGTGACGCTGAAGCGACCCACACCCTCGATCGCCGGCTTGGCACGCCGCGCTCGGTGTGTGAGTGAACACAGAATGAAGGAGCGCACCTCGTTCAGCGCCGCCGCCGGGAAGCCGCATTACAGCAGATTGCGCTCAAGGTGCTCTATCAACAAGTTGTGGTCAAAGCGGCGGCAACAGCCACCCACCCCATCGCGTTATGCTTCGTCATGCTCACTGCCCGCCGCGGCGTCCTGTGCGCCCTCTGCGCGATTGCGTCCTGCTTCATCGGTGCCTCCTGCTCCCGCGAGCCGGCCCGGCCCGAGGTGGTCCTCTACACCAGCAGCGATGACTTTCTCGCCCGCCCCATCGTCGAGCGATTTGAGAAGGAGACGGGCATCAGGGTCCGGATGGCCGGCGACACCGAGGCCACCAAGACCACCGGCCTGGTCGAGCGACTCCTGGCCGAGAAGGACAAGCCCAGGGCCGATGTCTGGTGGTCCAACGAGATGCTGGGCACAGCCCCCCTCGCGCAGCGCGGCCTGTTCGAGCCGTTCACCCCCGTCTGCGCGGCCGACTTCCGCGAGGGGTGGCCCGCGGCCCACATGGACCCTTACGGCCTCTGGTACGGCGCCGCCCCCCGCGCGCGCATCATCGCGTTCAACACCAACCGCATCACGCCCGCCCAAGCCCCCACGCGCCTCCGCGACCTGACCGATCCGAAATACAAAGGCCTGGTCGGCATGGCCCGCCCACTCTTCGGCACCACGCGCTCGCAGATGGCCGCCATCGCCGCCGCGGCGGGTGAAGCGGCCCTGCGGGATTGGCTCATCGCGATGAAGGCCAACGGCCTGCGCCTCTTCGACGGCAACAGCGCCGTGGTCCGCGCGCTGGCCCATGGCGAGATCGAGGTCGGCCTCACCGACACCGATGATGCACTCGCCCTGATGAGCAGCGGTCAGCCGATCAACTTTGTCTTCGAGGCCGCCGATCCGCCAGGCGAAAAACCCGAGGGCCTACCCAGCGTCGGCCCGCTGCTGATCCCCAACACCGTCGCTCTTCTCAAGGGGCGGCCCAACAAGGCCGAGGGGGAGCGGCTCGCCGATTTCCTTCTGAGCGCCGCGGTTGAAGAAGCACTGGCGAAGAGTGATTCACGCAACTGGCCCATCCGCCCTTCCCTACGAGACGCCTCCGGCCTGCCGCCCATGCCCGCGGGCGCGCCCGTCACGCCGCGGCAACTGCTCGAAGCAAGGGACACCGCCGATCGCGTGGTCCGGGAGGTGCTTGGCAGTTCGTGAGGCAATCCGGACGAACGCGAGCCATGGATCACGCGGTCCGCAGGCCGGGAGCCGGGGACGGTGTTTCATCGCATCGTTCGATAACGCGGCGTGTCGTTATCACGCCCCGCGTTGACTGTCCCCGCCGTCACAACCTCCATTCGTGCCACAGCCGCGCAGGCTTTGCGCTCCGCGGCGTCAACCCGCTGGGCGTCCCGCCCGATGCTCCGCCCCGTGACGGTTCGACAGCACCCATACACGCGCCTCTTCCGACTGCGGTCCCGCGGCAGCCTGATCGCGGCCACGGTGGTGCTGCAGGCGCTGGTGGTGGGCGCGGGGTGGTGGGCCACGATGCACATCGCCCGCTCGGGCCTGGCCTCCCGCGTGCGGGAACGAGTCACCGATGAGAACAGCCGCGCCGCGGCGAGCCTGTCGGCCGCGCTCACGAACCTCGCCCCCGGCCCTCTGCACGACACGAACGAGGCCCGCGAAGATGCGCAGAAACTCGTGGAGAGTTACCGCCTTCCTGGGCGGTCGGCCCTGGCCATCGTCGATGCCGATGGGCGAGTCATGTGTAAAGATGACGCCATGAGCGTGCCCGATGCCGCGGGGCGGTCCCTCGCCCGCCTGCCCCTCACGCTCCTGCCGGGTCGAGAGACCATCGCCCTGGGCGACCTCAACCCCGGCGCGGTGGTAACGGCCGAGGCCGACCTCTTCGGCGCGCCCGTCACGCTCGCGGTGCTTTACAACAACGCCGCGAGGGCCAAGATCATCGCCTATCAGCCCCGCACCGCGGTGGACGCGGCGGAAAAGCGCATCCTGGGCGGCCTGCTCTTCTGGGGCGGCCTGGCCGGGGCGCTCGTGCTGGCCATCACAGCCCTCGGCTCGGCCGTGCTGGTCCGCCGGTACGACACCATGCTCATGCGGCTGAACACCTCGCTGGAGAGCGAGGTCGCCCGCCGCACCCGCCGCGGCCTGGACATCCGCAACGCGCTCATCTTCGGCCTGGCCAAACTCGCCGACTATCGGGATACCGACACGGGCAGCCACCTGGAGCGCATCTGCCGGTACTGCGACCTGCTCGCCACGCCGCTGATCGGCTCGTGCCCCGATGTGGACCGCGCCTGGGTGGAGCGCCTCCGCCTCGCGTCGAGCATGCACGACATCGGCAAGGTCGGCATCCCCGATTCGATCCTCCTGAAGCCCGGCCCGCTCACGCCCTCCGAGCGCCGCCAGATGGAAACGCACGCCCAGATCGGCGCCGACACGCTGGCCGCCATCCGCGAGCGCGTCGGCGATGACGACCTCCTGGCCATGAGCGTCGAGGTCGCGCTCTGTCACCACGAGAAGTTCGACGGCACGGGCTACCCCAACCGCATCGCGGGCGAGGCCATCCCCCTCTCGGCCCGCATCGTCGCTCTCGCCGACATCTACGACGCGTTGACGAGCAAGCGCGTGTACAAAGACGCCGTGGGCCACGAGGAGGCACGCCGCATCATCCTCGCCAGCTCCGGCACGCACCTGGACCCCGCTGTGGTCGCCGCCTTCGAGGCGCATCACGAGGCCTTCGAGGCCGTCCGCCGCGAACTCCAGCCCGCCCACGCCGAAACCCCCGCGCTCGCCCTCGCCGTCCGCCGCGCGGAAGAGGCGCGAAAGGCGGCGTAAAGGAAATCTGTGTCCAGCGCTGTCGGCATGACGGGGCGGCATCACGATGACACCCGCGTGCTTCCTGACCATCGCCGCGAAGCGGCAAGCCGCCTTCAGTTGCCGAAAAGGTTCTTCTCGCCGAAGTAGCCGTTGTGCTCGAAGTAGGCGAGGGCTTCCTTCGTGCTGGAGAAGATGCGCGTCGCGGTCTCGGTGATGAAGGGGCTGGGGCTTTTCTTCGGCTTCCAGACGACGAAGACCTCCTTGGTGTGCTCGAAGGCGTGGTGCAGTTCGCGTTCCACGCCGCTGGAGAGGCCGGGAATGCCGCCGGGCAGCTCGGGGATGTACGACACGATCATGTCGGACTGGTCCACCAGTTTGAAGTCCCGCATGTAGATCTGCCCGTCGATGTCGCCCGCGATGTCGAGCACCTCGCGGATGCGCACCCGGATGGGCGTCGCCGACGTCGCCCCTCCGAAGACGTGGGGCGCCACATCGAGGAACTCCTTGCCGTCCCGCGCGGCGGCGATGGCGCGGTCCAGGAGCAGTTTCTCATCGACATCGCCGGGGTCGAAGGTGATGAAGTGGTCGGCGAGGGCCGCCCGGAAGGCGTCGATCTCGGCGAGCACATCGGGCATGTCCACGACGTGGCTCATGGGGAAGGAGGGGTAGACCTTCCGCAGCCCCGGCCGGCAGACCAGGCGGAAGAGTTGGCGCGTGGTCATCGCGTGACGCCCGCGCGAGAGGATGTAGAACCGGCTGCCGGGGATCGCCCGGCTCATCAGTTCCGTCGCGAGGATCTCCTCCTCTCGCCAGACCATGCAGTCCTTGAGCGTCGCGTCGATCTCATGCTCCCGGTGCAGGCGGTGGTGCACCACCTCGATGTTGTCCACCAGGCAGATGAAGAGGTCGGGCTTCATCTTCTCGATCTGGTCGTAGTCGAAGGCGCTGAAGAGTCCGTGCCGCCAGCGGAAGGTCGCGTGCGTGTTCACGATGATGTTCGCGTGGTCGCGGCTGTCGGCCAGGATGTCCTTGAACGCGGCGCGCCGCAGCGAGTTGAGCCGGCTGATGGGAAGGTCGAGGATCTTGCCCGGGCGCACGTCCGGCCCTTCCTTGTACATCAGGTCGCCCACGTTGTAGACGTGCAGGGCCTCACCCTGCTCGCCCGCGAATCGGGCCGCGGCCTCCAGGTAAGGCTTCTTGTCCATGCCGATCTGGCCGGTGATGATGGCTCTCATGAGGAAGAGTAGGACTTTTCGCGGACGGTGACGCCGAATGCGCCGCGCGCCGCCCCGGCGCCCGCCGATGGCAAATACCATCCCGCCCATGCCCCTGCGCCTCTACAACACCCTCAGCAAGCGCCCGGAGGACTTCGTCCCCGCCGATCCTTCCCGCGTGACCTTCTACACCTGCGGTCTGACGGTCTACGACTACGGGCACATCGGAAACTTCCGGTCGTTTCTGGCCGCGGACCTGCTGCGGCGATGGATCGAAAGCACGCTGTGCGAGGTGAGCGACGGGCGGGGCGGGGTACACCGCGGCCCGCGCCGGGTGGTCCACGTGATGAACGTGACCGATGTGGGGCACATGACCGACGATGCCGAAGGGGGCGAGGCGGGGGAGGACCGCATGGCCGTGGCGGGCAGGCGGCTCCTGGAAGCCAAGAAGAGCGGCAAACTCCCGCCCGGCACCGAGATCGACCCGCGCGACCCCTACGCCATCGCGAAGTTCTACACCGACCGCTTCATCGAGGACGCGACGGCCCTGGGGCTGAAGGTCGTGCTCGACGCAAAGCAGGACCCCACGCTGATGCCCCGCGCGACGGACAACGTGCCGGGCATGATCCGCGTCATCGAGCGGCTGATCGCGCGGGGCTTCGCGTACCCAGTCAGCACGCCCGGCGGGCGCGTGGTGTACTTCCGCGTCAGGCGATTCGGTCCCTACGGCCGCCTCTCGGGCAACACGCTCGAGGCGCTCAAGGAGGGCGAGGGCGGGCGCGTGAGCGGGGCCAACCAGGAGCAGAAAGAGCACCCGGCGGACTTTCTTCTCTGGAAGGAAGACCCCACGCACATCATGAAGTGGGACTCGCCCTGGGGCGCTGGGTACCCGGGGTGGCACATCGAGTGCACCGTGATGAGCGCCCGCCGCCTGCTGGGCGAGGGGGAGTTCCAGCGGCTGCTGGGCACGCCCGATGCGGGCCCGGCGATCATCGACCTGCACAGCGGCGGCGAGGACAACATCTTCCCCCACCACGAGTGCGAGATCGCGCAGACCTGCGGGGCCTTCTGCGCGGCGCCTGATTCGGGCACCTTCTCCCGCGCGTGGTTCCACCCGCGCTTCCTGCTCGTCGAGGGGACGAAGATGAGCAAGAGCAAGGGCAACTTCTTCACCGCCGCCGACCTCTTCGCCAAGGGCATCGAGCCCGCGGCCCTGCGCCTGGAACTCATCAAGACCCACTACCGCTCGAACGCCAACTTCACCGAGCAGGGGCTGAAGGACGCGGAGCGCATGGCGGCGCGGTGGCGCGAGTTCGTCGCC
>DDSA01000018.1 GCA_002343715.1 Phycisphaerales bacterium UBA2402
CCGTACACGTGGGTCGGAGGTCAGTTGACCAGCCAGGCCGTGCCCCCCGATGAGAACCAGTGGATCGAAACGTACGGCGGCACGCGCCTGTACCAATCGTTCCGAGAGCGTGTGCGGGCGTGGTACCGGGAGCAAAGCCCGCTGACCGAGGCCGCCAGGAGCATACCCCGACTCAACCCGGGCAACGGGTGGGTGAGCCGCCTGTGCGCCGAGCCTCGCGTGATGCACGGGGTGCTGCGGACGATGATCGATGAATGCTCGCCGCGGCCGATGGTTATGGCGGGGCTGATTCCGATCTCGGCGGAAGTCGAGGGGGATCGCCTCCGCGCCGTGGCGTTCCGCGGCGAAGGCGGTGGGTGCGAGCCGGAGTGCGTGATCTCGGCGAAGATGATCCTCGACGCGACGGAACTGGGGGACCTCTACACGCTGGCCGGGGTCGAGCACGCGATCGGGGCCGAGGCCGCGAGTGTTTACGGCGAACTCCACGGTCGGCCGGATCGGACCGATCCGATGGATCAGCAGGCCTTCTCATGGTGCTTCGCGCTCGAACACCGACCGGGAGAGGATCACACGATCCCTCCTCCCCCGTCGTACGAGTTCTGGCATTCTTACGTGCCCGCGATGGACCCGCCCTGGTGCGGGCCGCTCTTCTCGTGGACCGTTCCCACGCACAACGAGGCCGGGTGCCGCACCTTCCCGTTCCTTCCCCCGCCGGAGGAGTGTCCGGCCGGGGTCTGGGACATGTGGCGCTACCGGCGGATCATCGATCAGGCGCTCTTCGACCCCGCCTCGGGCGTGCGTGATGTCACGATCGTGAACTGGGTGCAGATGGATTACTGGCTCAAGCCCCTCCTGGGGGTTGATGCCGCGGCGCAGGCGGCGGCGTTCGCCGGTGCGAGGGAACAATCCTTGTGCTTCCTGCACTGGATGCAGACGCGCGCGCCGAGGGCCGACGGGGGGCAGGGCTTTCCCGGCCTGCGTCTCCGCGGCGACGAGGTGGGCACCGCCGACGGTTTCGCGATGGCCCCGTACATCCGCGAGCCGCGCCGCCTGACCGCGCGCACCATCATCACCGAGGGTCACATCGGCACCGAGCAGCGCAAGCGCGAAGGCAGGCCGCACCAGGACCGCACGAAGTACGGCTGCGCCGAGCTGTTCGCCGATTCGGTGGGCATCGGGCACTACACCCTCGACCTGCACCCCAGCACGGCGGGGCGCAACTCGGTGTACGTGCCCGCCGCGCCCTTCCGCATCCCGATGGGATCACTGATCCCGGTGCGGGTCCGCAACCTCCTCGCGGCCGGCAAGGGGATCGGCGTGACGCACATCACCAACGGCTGCTACCGCATGCACCACACGGAATGGAATATCGGCGAGTCCGCCGGGGCGCTGGCGGCGTGGTGCCTGCGGCGAGGGATGGATCCCGCGGCGGTGCACGAATCCGCAACCGAGATCGCGGACTTTCAGCGTGAGTTGGCGGCGTGTGGTGTAAGGCTGTCCTGGCCGTGGGAGACATGAAAAGACGGGTTCGCCCGCGTTGTGGGCGAACCCGTGATCGAACCCGTGGCGCGGCGTGGTCACGCCGTGACGCGACGGCGGCGAGTGATGCACAGCACGCCGCAGCCCGCGAGGGCGAGCGCGCCCGGCGCGGGGATGGACGCGGAGTGGGTGAGCGTGTTGACCATGATGTGCTCATCGCTGATCCCCGAGACATCAACGGAGAAGGTGTAGGGCATCCCGCTGGTCATGGAGGATTCTCGCCAGTTGCCCAGCACGCGCCACGAACCCAGTTCGCCCGAGGCGACCGCGCGTTCGACGCTGTAGTGGCGGTCGAGGATGTCCTCCAACTCACCCTCGTACATACCCATGACGTTGAGCACGCAGAGTTCAAGCCCGCCTCCCTCGGCGCTGAAAGCAGGCATTCCCGAGACGGTGAACATGTCGCCCGAGCGCCACCCCTGCACGCTGTTGCTGCACTCGGCGGAGTCCATCGCGGGAGCGATCGGAAGAAGGAACGGATTCTCCGGCCCCGCGGCCCCGGTGCCGGTGACGGCCGTAAACGCGTTCGCGCTCCAGATGCCGGTGGTGGATGTCGCGGTGGCGGTACCGGGAGGAGCTGCGCCGGTGGATGTGGCGGTGCGGGCCAGGCCGACGAAGCCCACGGCGGCGTATGTGGCGACGCCTCCCGAGGTGGACGCGCTCCCGGAGACGGAGGCCCTGATGAGGCCGGCCGTGGCCCGGGCGGTGGCGAGAGCGTCGGTCGCCCCGAGGGCCGTGATGAGCGCGGCGGACAGGACCGACAAGGCGGTGATGCGGTGAGACATGGCTGTGAGTTCCGGTTCGACGTGGGGTTCGGCGAGTGTCGCGCTGTGCGAGTTCTCAGGCCGGGCAGACGGTGTCGAAGCGCCGCCGAGAGATGCAGCGACACACGATCGGCGCGCTCACGCGGAACACATCACGGCCTGCACCGTTTGTGCCGATGCGATGCCTGTGTATACGTCTCGGGCGGGACTCCGTCTACGCTCAGTTCATGCAGGACACAGGTCCGGATCCGGCAACCCCCGCGGGCCCGAAGAGTGTCCCGGCGTGTGCGTCCGCGTGCATCTCTTCGTCGCACGGCGCGATCACGCAGCCGGGTCGGCTTTCCTTCCTCGACCGCTTCCTGACTCTCTGGATCTTCCTGGCGATGATCGTGGGTGTGGCGCTGGGGCGGCTGGTGCCTGGAGTCCGCGATGCGGTCGAGCGCGTCACGGTCGGAACGACGAACATCCCCATCGCCGTCGGTCTGATCCTCATGATGTACCCGCCGCTGGCCAAGGTACGCTACGAGCAACTGCCGACGATCTTCAGAGATTGGAAAGTCCTGACGCTCTCGCTGGTGCAGAACTGGATTGTCGGCCCGGTGCTGATGTTCGCGCTCGCGGCGGTGTTCCTGCACGACCGGCCGGAGTACATGCTCGGCCTCATCATGGTGGGCCTGGCCCGCTGCATCGCGATGGTCCTGGTATGGAACGATCTGGCCAAAGGGAGCGCCGAGTACGCCGCGGGGCTTGTCGCGTTCAACAGCATCTTTCAGGTTCTTTTCTTCGGCGTCTACGCCTGGATTTTCCTGACCTGGCTCCCGCCGCTGGTGGGACTGAGCGGCGTGGTGGTGGACGTGAGCATGGGGAGCATCTTCAAGAGCGTGCTGGTGTACCTGGGCATCCCGTTCTTCGCTGGGATGCTCTCACGCGGCGTGCTCCGCGCGGTCAGGGGCGACGAGTGGTACACGACACGGTTTCTTCCCCGGATCGCCCCGATCACGCTGGCGGCCCTGCTCTTCACGATCGTGGTGATGTTCAGTCTCAAGGGCGACCGCATCGTCGCGGTGCCGCTCGATATGCTTCGGATCGCGGTGCCGCTGGTGCTGTACTTCGTCATCATGTTCTTCGTGTCGTTCTGCATGGCCCGGCGCGTGGGCGCCGACTATGAACGGGCCGCGACCCTCGCCTTCACCGCGAGCGGGAACAACTTTGAACTGGCTATCGCCGTGACGATCGCCACGTTCGGGATCACTTCGGGGGCGGCCTTCGCCACCGTGGTCGGCCCGCTGGTGGAGGTGCCGGTTCTGATCGGGTTGGTCGGTGTATCGCTGTGGTTGGGGCGGCGTTGGTACGGGCGCGGCCCGGATACTCGCGGCGCGGAGTGAGCGATGGCCCACAGACAAGAGGCCCGGAGCCGTGCGTCCCCTCTGACTGCCGTGATGCGTTCATGATTCCGCGAGCGCGTCCGCCGCGGCGCACAGCACGCGGTAATACTCCTCGCGGTCCATGCCCAGCAGGGTGGAGCCGAAGAGTTCGGCCTCGACGTGCGAGGCGACTTCGCCGTAGTTGACGGAAGGGATGTAATAGGCGATGAGCAAGGGAAGGAGGTCATCCTCCTGCGCATAGGCCGGATGGATGTTGAGACAGAACCCGTCGGCGGGATGTTCGCCGAGGGGTTCAAGGCAGGCGAACTCGCCGGGGTGGAGGGGCTGGGCGTCGAAGCGGACACCGACCGGGTATCGCACGACCGAGCGGTCTTCCAGCATCCGCAGGATGATGTCGCGGCTCATCTCTCCCGAGCGGCTGAAACGGGCCTGCAGCGCCTTGGTGACGACATGGTCCCGGAGGGACTGCTGTGCGCTCTCGGCGGTGGGGAGGGGGTCCGTCATGGGTGGTTCGTGACCAGTTCCGCGGGCGCGCCGGTCGCGGCGGAAAAGTCCTGGTCGTAGGTCAACCGTCCGGTCAGGACCGGCACGGTGACACGGACCAGGATGGTGTAGATGAGCAGTCCCCCGGCCCAGATGCCCACGGTGACAAGGGTTTCGTTCCAGGTCGGGAGGTACTCGACGATCTCGCCCAGGGGCGAGGGGACAAACGCCGGAACGATCATGCCCATCCCCTTCTCGATCCAGATGCCCACGATGAGCATGATGCAAGCGGCCTGGAGCACGGAACGCTTGCGGCTGACGGGCATGAACAGCAGGATGAGCGCGACGGTGTTGAGGCCGATGGCCGTCCAGATCCAGGGGACCAGCGCGTTGTGCCCGTGCAGGCCGAGGAAGAGGTAGCGGGCCGAGGCGCCGTGGGCCGAATCGGTGTAGAACTCGGTGAAGGCCTCGGAGCCGAGCAGGAACATGTTGATCGAGAGCGCGATCGTCACGATGTTGCGCAAGGTGAGAAAGGCTTGTTCCGGCACGCGGTAGGTGGTGTAGCGTGCCAGCACCGAGAGGGACAGGATGAGAAAAGCCGGCCCCGCGGCGAACGCCGAGGCCAGGAACCGCGGCGCGACCACCGCGGAGTTCCAGAAGGGGCGTCCGCCCAGCCCGCTGTACAGGAACGCCGTCACGGTGTGGATGCTGATCGCCCACGCGATGGCGACGAAGACGAAGGGGATGTAGAACACCTTGCTCGGCTGGCGCCTTCGGTACGCGCAGTAGATGAGATAGCCGCAGATGTGGAGGTTGAGCAGCAGGTAGCCGTTGAGGACCAGCACGTCCCAGGTGAGCATCGAGATGGGGAAGTTGAACCGCAGGAGGAGGTGGTGGAAGCGATCCGGCCGCCCCAGGTCCACCGTCACGAAGAGCATCGCCATGATGATGGCGGCGACCGCGAAGAGCTCGCCGAAGATCACCAGGTCGTGCAGTTCACGGTTTCGGTAGATGTAGACCGGGATGACCAGCATCACCGCGGCCGCGGCCATGCCCACCAGGAACGTGAAGTTGGCGATGTAGAAGCCCCAGGAGACCTGATCGGTCATGCCGGTGGTGGCCAGGCCGTGGACGAGTTGCTTGCAATAGGCGTTGATCCCCAGCAGCGTCAGGACGGTCAGGAAGAACATCCAGGCGTAGTAGCGTCGGTCGCCCACGAAACTCAGCCGGAAGCAGCGGGCCAGAAACGTGAGATAGGTCTTCACGCCCGGCCCCCGTTCCACCACTGGGGCTGCGCCGCCGCGATGAACTCACGGCGAGGCCCATCGGGGCCGGGGGGCAGCCCGTACGCGTCACCCTCCTCGGCCTTCAGGCGGTGCGCGATCGCCACGGCCTCGGGGTCGAGGGAGTTGGGGTAGCGTTCATCGAAGTAGTAGAAGAAGCGGGGCAGCGTGCCGACTTCTTCCTTGAGGACAAAGACGCGCTTGGTCTTGAGGATCTGCGAGACTTCAGAGTGAGGATCAAGGACGTTGCCGAACTTGCGGGCGCCCGTGGGGCAGATTTCCACGCACGCGGGCATGCGGCCCTCGCGGGTTCGGTGCAGGCAGAAATGGCACTTCTCCATCACGCCCTTCTCGCGTGGCCGGTTGGAGAGGTAACTCATGGTGGGATTGAGTTGTTCCTTGGGGAGGTGGGGCCGGGCGAAGTTGAACCGGCGCGCCCAGTAGGGGCAGGCCGCTTCACAATAGCGGCAGCCGATGCACCAGTCATAGTCGATGACGGTGATGCCGTCTGGCTCCTGCCAGGTGGCTTCGACGGGGCAGACCTTGACGCAGGGCGGGTTGGCGCACTGGTGGCACTGCACGGGGAGGTAGAAGTGATTGGGGTCGGGCACGGTCGGGCGGTCGTAGTGGTGGTTGCCGCGCTCGACATCGAGCGTGCCCCGGGGCATCTCGATCACGCGGATGTACTGGACCTCCGGGCTTCGGGACTGGTTATTCTCGGCGACGCAGGCGTGGACGCACTTGCGGCAGCCGATGCACCGCGACAGGTTGAGCGCGTAGACGAACTCGACGCCTTCCATGGGTTTGATGTCGCGCAGGTGCGGTCGAACCTCGAATCGCTCCTCGACCTTCCGTCGGATGCGCTCGAGCGCCGCCTCCATGTCCGTGGGGGTCATCTCCTTGTAGTGCTTCTGAAGGAACTGCCCGAGGTCGGGGATGTCGTCCGAGGCCAGTTCACGCAGCGGGCTGAGGGCCGCGGCGAGCGCGGCCATGCCGCCCAGGGCCGCAGCGCCGGTGCGGAGAAAACTCCGCCGCGTCAACTCGGGCTCCTGCCGCGGGGGCCGGGCCGAGGGTCCATCCCAGATGCGAACATCAGTCATGGTGCGGCTCCTGTCCACCGGTGGGTGATTGGCTGTGGTGGAACCACTGTTGAAGCGGGCTTGCCGAGTGACCGTGCGACGGCGCGAGCGGGGTGCCCATGCGGAGGGTGTTGGGGCCCGGCATCGGTTCGTAGGACGGATACCGGGGCGAGTGGGGGTCGTGGCACTCGTTGCAACTCAGCCGACGCTGCGCCTCGGATTGAGTCACCCAGGAGCCGAGCGTTTTACCGTGGGTGCCACGCTCCCAGTCGCGGAAAACGGTGCCGTGGCATTGGGCGCACAGGAGCGGAGTCTGCGCGTACGGCACCCGTGTTCCGTCGCGCAGTTCGAGTTGCTCGCGATCCTTCTCGCTGTGACAGTTGACGCAGCGATCGTTCATGCCGTGCGAGAGTCGGATCTCCTGGTGGTAGTTTCTGGCGGCGACGGTCGTGCCGAAGGAATCGAAAATCTGATGGCAACCGTTGCATCGTTGCGGGACGCCCTCGATCATGATGTGCGCCGGGTCGCTCAGCGCCGTCCGGCGAGGGGCGACGTGCAGCGCGCTGGGCTCGATCGCTCGGGCCGGAGGGACAGGGATGGTTGGTCCGCCCGATCCGGCAAAGAGGCCGACGGCTACAACGCAGAAGCCGATGGGCAAGAGCCATCCCAGCCACCGCTGATCGGGAGGCCGGCCTTGCGTCTCACTGCCGGGAACTGTCGTCGATGTACTCATGCGGAGTGGACTCGTCGGTATTTGTGGACAATGATATCCTATATTCGGCGGCGTGACCAGACAGCGCGGCGGTCGCGGCATCGAACGGCACGACCGGGTACAGTCCGCGTGAGGATACGCGCAGCGGAGCACGCGATGGCGATCAGTGGATTGGTCCTGACACTCTCCGACGATGACGCGGCCGATTCGGCGCTGGCGGTCCTGTCGATGGATCCGCGCCTGACCCTCGGTGAACGATTCGGCCGAAAACTCGCGGTAGTCGCGGAGACACCCGGCGTCGAATCGGATCGACAACTCTGGGATGATCTGTCGCGGACCCCGGGCATCACCCACGTCGACATCACCTACGTTCACCTCGACCAGGTCCCCGTCACGGGCGGGGCCGGTCCATCTCCGTCGGAGAAGACACATGCAGACCGTTGATCGTCGGACGTTCGTCAAGGCATCGGCGATGGCCGCGGCGACCGCGGCGGCGGCGGGGGGTGCTCGCGCGTTCTCTCTGCCCGTGCTCGATGAGCCGCCCGCGGCCTCCGGCCTCAAGTGGCAGAAAGCCCCGTGCCGGTTCTGCGGCACGGGGTGCCACGTGATGGTCGGCACCGAGAACGGTCGCGTGGTGGCGATCCAGGGAGATCAGAAAGCGGAGGTCAACAAGGGCCTGCTGTGCGTGAAGGGCTACCACGTGGGGTTGGCGCTCTACGGGAAGGACCGTCTGACCACACCCCTGCTCCGGCGCGACGGGGTGCTCTCGCCGATCTCCTGGGAAGAGGCCATCGACATCGTGGCGAAGCGGATCGCCGCGAACCCCAAGGGCTTTTCCTTCTACGGCTCGGGTCAATGGACGATCCCCGAGGGGTACGCCGCGAACAAGTTTGTCAAGGCCGGGCTGGGAACGAACCTCATCGACGCGAACCCGCGTTTGTGCATGGCCTCGGCGGTGACGGGCTTCATTTCGACCTTCGGCGTGGATGAGCCGCCGGGCGTGTACGACGACATCGAGGCCTGCGATGTCGCGATCATGTGGGGCAACAACATGGCGGAGATGCACCCGGTGCTCTTCTCCCGCCTGGTGGACCGCCGTTCACGCGGCGAGAAGGTGACGATCATCGACCTCACCACGCGCCGGACGCGCACGAGCGACCTGGCGGACCACGTGCTGTTCTTCAAGCCCAACGGCGATCTCGCGCTGGCCAACGGCATCGCCCACATCCTGATCAAGAGCGGGAAATACGACCGGGCCTTCGTGGAAGCGCACTGCAACTTCCGGCAGCTGGGCGAAAGCCCCGACGGCAAGACGGCCCCGGACATGCTCGGCATGCCGATGACGTTCGAGCAGTTCGCCCGCGCGGTCGAGCCGTACACGCCGGAGAAAGTCGAGGAACTCTCGGGCGTCGCGGCGGAGAAGGTTCGGATGCTCGGCGAGATGTTCTGCCGGCGCGATGTCCGGATCAACAGTTTCTGGTGCATGGGCTTCAACCAGCACACCCGGGGCACGGCCATCAACTGCATCGTGCACGGCATCCATCTGCTCTCGGGGCACTTCGGCAAGCCCGGCGACGCGGCCACGAGCCTGACGGGGCAACCATCCGCCTGCGGCACCGCGCGCGAGGTCGGGACGCTGTGCCACCTCCTGCCCGGGGGTCTGGCGGTGGTGAACCCCGATCATCGCCAGATCGCCGAGGAGTATTGGAACGTGCCCGCGGGCCGCCTGAGCGGGACGATCGGTCTGCACGCCGTGGAACTTTTCAAGCGGTTCAATACGCCAACCGACCAGGGCGGCGACATCACGACCATCTGGGTGCAGGTCACCAACCCGGGTCAGACGATGCCGAACCTGAACCGCAACTTCCGGCAGAAGAAGAATCTCGCGGACAAGTTCCTCATCGTGTCCGATGTCTATCCCACGGCGACCACCGAACTGGCCGACCTGATCCTGCCCAGCGCGATGTGGGTGGAGAAGAACGGCATGTACGGCAACAGCGAGCGCCGCACTCACCAGTGGTTCAAGATGGTGCCGCCGCCCGGCCAGGCCCGCGACGACTGCTGGCAGACCATCGCCGTCTCGAAGCGGATGCTCGACCTCGGGTTCGAGGGGATGAAGGACAAGGACGGGAAGTGGCTCTTCCGCACCGCCGATGAGTCCGGGCGCGAGGTGCCCATCTGGGACTGGGACCGCTTCTACGACGTCAACGTCGATGAGCGCCTTTTCAACGAGTACCGCAAGTTCAGCCGCCACAAGCACAAGGACCTCGCCCCCTACAGCGAGTACGTCAAGGCCCGGGGGCTGCGCTGGCCCGTGGTGCAACAGGCCGACGGGTCGTGGAAAGAGACTCGCTGGCGCTTCAGCGGGTTCGATGATCCATACGTTGCCAAGGGCAAGGATTTCCAGTTCTATCACTCCGTCACCAAGGACGACAAGGCCCTGATCTGGTTCCGGCCCCACGAGTTCCCGCCCGAGATGCCCGATGCCGAGTTCCCGTTCTGGCTCTGCACCGGCCGTGTGCTGGAGCACTGGCACACCGGTTCGATGACCCGGCGTGTTCCGGAGCTCTACAAGGCGATGCCCGACGCCTGGATCTACATGAACCCGGACGACGCCAGGAAGCGTGGGCTGCAGCGTGGCGACGTGGTCAAGGTCGCGACGCGGCGCGGCGAGATTCAGGTTCGTGTCGAAACCCGCGGTCGCAACAAGCCCCCCGCCGGGCTCGTTTTCGTGCCGTTCTTTGACGAGCACCGCCTGGTCAACAAGCTGACCCTGGACGCGACTTGCCCGATCTCGAAAGAGACCGATTACAAGAAATGCGCGGTGAAGGTGATGAAGGCCTGATACCACGAGGTGTGAGCGCAGTCCCCCCTCTCCGGCATCGCGCCGGACCGTCGGGGCGGTGTTTGCTCGACGATCATGAGCGATATGCAAAATACAAGTGAAAAGCCGGCTGCTGCAGCAAGTCTGCCTGCCACGTCGCGCCGCCGCTTCCTGAAGGATGCGGCAGGGGTGGCTGGAGGGGCAGGCTTGATGGCGCTGGCGGCTGGCTTGTATTCGAAGCAGGCGTCGGCGCTGCCGGCGACGGCGCTGCGCCCGCCCGGTGCACTGGCTGAAGGCGATTTTCTCGCAGCCTGTGTGCGTTGCGGCCTGTGTGTGCGCGACTGCCCGTACGACACCCTGAAGCTGGCCGAACTGGGTGACGGTGTGGCCAGTGGCACGCCTTACTTCGAGGCACGCAAGATCCCGTGCGAGATGTGCGAGGACATCCCCTGCGTCAAAGCCTGTCCGACCGGTGCCCTCACACACGCGCTGACCGACATCAACCGCGCGCGCATGGGCCTTGCCGTCCTCGCCGACCAGGAGACTTGCCTGAACTTCCTCGGCATGCGCTGCGA
>DDSA01000240.1:0-134 GCA_002343715.1 Phycisphaerales bacterium UBA2402
CTCTTCCGATCTCGCGGCGAAGGCCGCCCCGGCCGGGTCGCGCGGCGTCACCCGCGAGCGCATGAGTCCGCTGCGTCAGCGCATCGCCACGCGCCTGGTGCAGGCCCAGCACACCGCGGCGATGCTCACCACCT
>DDSA01000240.1:360-18560 GCA_002343715.1 Phycisphaerales bacterium UBA2402
GTGCGACATGAGCGCGGTGATGGCGCTCCGCAAGACGTATAAGGACGACTTCGAGAAGGCCAACGGCGTGGGCCTGGGCTTCATGGGCTTCTTCGTGAAGGCGGCGGTGGCGGCTCTCAAGGCCTTCCCGCTGGTGAACGCCTCGATCGTCGAGGACGGGGGCCAGCCCGCGATCGAGCGGCACGAGTACTACGACATCGCCGTGGCGGTGGGCACGCCCAAGGGTCTGGTGGTGCCGGTGCTGCGGGATTGCGATCAACTCTCGTTCGCCGCGATCGAGAGCGGGATCAAGGACCTCGCTACCCGCGCCCGCGACGGCAAACTGAGCCTGGAGGAGATGCAGGGCGGCACCTTCACCATCACCAACGGCGGCATCTACGGCAGCCTGATGAGCACGCCCATCCTCAACGCGCCGCAGAGCGCGATCCTGGGCATGCACTCGATCAAGAGCCGCGCGGTGGAGCACCCCGCGGGCAGCGGTCAGGTCGCCGTCCGCCCGATGATGTACCTGGCCCTGAGTTACGACCACCGCATCATCGACGGGGCCGAGGCGGTCCAGTTCCTCGTGCGGATCAAGAACGCGATCGAGGACCCGCAGCGGCTGCTGCTGGGTCTGTGAATGATGAACGGGCGAGACCCCGGGGTCTTCACGCGCGCGTTCTGAGCACCTCGTCGAGCAGCCCGGCGCAGGCCCGGTCGAGCATCTCGAACACGGTGTCGAACCCGTCCTCCCCGCCGTAGTACGGGTCGGGCACATCGGGGGCCTCATCGCCGGGCGACGTGGGATCGAAAGAACGCATGAGCCGGACGCGGGCCGCGTCGGCCCCCAGCCGGATGATGTCGCGCCGGTTGGCCCGGTCCATCGGGATCAGGAGCGAGAAACGGGCGAAGTCGGAATCGGGATCGAGTTGGCGGGCGGTGTGCTCCATCGGCACGCCCCGCCTCGCGGCGATGGTGATGCTGCGGGGGTCGGCCCCTTCGCCCGCGTGCCAGCCGCCGGTGCCGCATGATTCAACCTCGAACTCGCTCAGCACACCCCGGCGTGCCGCGTGATGCCGGAAAATCGCCCACGCGAGGGGCGAGCGGCAGATATTGCCCAGGCAGATGAAGAGGATGGAGTGTTTCGCGGGGATGGCGGATTCTTCCGGCACCGTGCGGGCTTATCCCACCGCCACGCAGACCTTCTTCGCCGCGTCGGCAAGATCCGTGCCCGCCTGCATCGTGGGGATCTTCGCGCGAGCCGCTTCGAGCAGTTTCCGACCAGCCTCGACGTTGGTGCCTTCGAGCCGCACCACCAGCGGCACCTTGAAGCCCACCGAGCCGTCGGCGTTCTTGAACTTGGTCGCGGCGTTGACGATGCCCTGGGCGATCACGTCGCACCGCATGATCCCGCCGAAGATATTGACCAGCACGCCCTTCACCGCGGGATCGCCGAGGATGATGTTGAAGGCCTCGGTCACGGCCTCTTCGGTGGCGCTGCCGCCGACATCGAGGAAGTTCGCCGGCTCGCCCCCGTGGAGCTTGATGATGTCCATCGTCGCCATCGCCAGCCCGGCCCCGTTCACCAGGCAGCCGATGCTCCCGTCGAGGGCGATGTACGTGAGGCCGAACTTGGTGGCCCGGGCCTCGGCGGGGTTCTCCTCTTTCTGATCGGCGAGGCTCGTGATGTCGGGGTGGCGGAAGAGGCCGTTGTCGTCGAAACTGAACTTCGCGTCGATCGCCATGACACGCCCGTCGCCGCCCGCGGTGATGACCAGCGGGTTGATCTCGGCGAGGGTGCAGTCCTTCTCGATGTACAACTTCGAGAGTTTCACCATCACGTCCGCGGCC
Source organism: Phycisphaerales bacterium UBA2402 (assembly GCA_002343715.1). Lineage (GTDB taxonomy): Bacteria > Planctomycetota > Phycisphaerae > Phycisphaerales > UBA1924 > UBA2402. Next base: position 2,191 of record DDSA01000240.1, read on the forward strand.
TGGTTGAGGTGCTTGCCCTTCAGGCCCAGCCTGGCCGCGACCGTGCGGGCCTGGAAGGGCTGCAGACCCAGGATCGGGTGCAGGGCCTCCTTGATGATCGCATCGGGGCGGTCGTGGGCCACCTGCTCGATCTCGACCCCGCCTTCGCGGCTGGCGATCAGGACGTTGCGGCGGGTCTTGCGGTCGGTTGTGACGGCGAGGTAGAACTCTTCCTTGGCGCCCGGACCGCGATCGGCGATGTCCACCGCCGCGGCCACAAGCAGTTTGGTCACTTCCAGCCCCTCGGGCGGGGTCTGGGGGCTTTTCATGCGGTTCGTGAACATGAAGCGGGCCGCGGCCTCGGCCTCGGCGGCGGTCTTGACGAGTTTCACGAACCCGGCCTTGCCGCGTCCGCCCGCGTGGACCTGGGCCTTGATCACGGCCAGCGGCGCGGCCTGTGACGCGGTGACCTGCTTGAACGCCTGGGCGGCGGACTCGACGGACTCGATGACCTGGCCGGCGGGGACGGGAACGCCGAACGCATGGAGCAGGTCGCGCCCCTGGTATTCATAAATCTTCATGGGCGGAGGGTAGGTTCAGCACCCTCATCGACGGAATAATCCGTGCCCGACCGGGCGTGGACGGGTTCACACAGGCAAGGAGTACGTGATGTCGATGGAGCTGACACGGCGCGAAGTTCTTGGGAGTATCGCGGTTGGAGTTGGGGCATTGGCGCTTCCAGCGTGGGCCAAGCCCGGGCGGTACACGCGGCCCACCCCGGTCAAGCCGATCGTCCGCCTGGCCCACCTGACCGACATCCACATCCAGCCCGAACGGGCCGCGGCGGCGGGGTTGGCGGCGTGCCTGGCGCACGTGCAGGAACGGGCGGAGAAGCCGGACCTGATCGTGACCGGCGGCGACCTCATCATGGACGCGTTCGCCAGAGATGCCTCCCGCACGCGACTCCAGTGGGAACTCTTGACCAAGACCTTCCGCGATCACTGCGGGCTGCCGGTCCAGCACGCGCTGGGGAATCACGACATCTGGGGCTGGAACAAGAAGGAGAGCGGCACCACCGGCTCCGAGGCGCTGTGGGGCAAGCGCTGGGCCTTGGACACGCTGGGGCTGGACAAGCCCTACCGCGGCTTCGATGCCGGATCGTGGCGGGTGGTGCTCCTTGATTCGGTCCAGGTGGACCCGGCTGACGCCAACGGCTACATCGGCCAACTCGACCCCGCCCAGATGGACTGGCTCGACGGCGAACTGGGCGCAGCGAAGGGGCGGCATGTGCTGATCGTGTCGCACATCCCCATTCTCAGCGTCACGCCCATCCTGGGCACGGGCAAGGACCTCAAGCGGCGCGAGGTGAGCAACGGTCAGATGCACGTGGACAGCGCTGCGATCCGCGCTCTCTTCGAGAAGCACGGCAACGTACGGGCCTGTGTGAGCGGCCACATGCACCGGCTCGAACGGCTCGACTTCCGCGGCGTCAGTTACTTCTGCAACGGCGCGGTCTGCGGGGCCTGGTGGAAAGGCCCGCACCACGAGGCCAACGAGGGGTACGCGGTGCTCGACCTGTTCGATGACGGTCGGGTGGAGCGCGAGTACGTGGTGTACGGGTGGAACGCGAAGGAGTAACAGGCTGTCGGCACGCTCGGGGGTCATCGGACCGGGGCCGCGGCCATCGCGGAACTCCGCAACCGTCCCCGCGCTTCGGCCGACATGGCATCAGATCACGCCCGAACCGATCAGCCCGCCCGTGAGCACGAGCAGGGCGGCGACGAGCCGTTTCACCGTCCGGAGCGTGATTTTTCGGATCGCTCTCGCGCCGATGTACGACCCGATGAACGCCGCGAGGGTCGCCGCGGCGACGAGCGGCCACCCGCCCGAGGCGCTCAGGGTGCCGAGTTTGGCCGCGAGGAAGGTGGAGAAATAAACGCAGAGGCGCACGGCGTCGATGCAGATCGCGGCCGCGGCGCTGGTGCCCACGAACTGCTCCTTGCTCATGCCCGTGCGGACGAAAAAGGCGCTGCGCAGCGCCCCCTGGTGCCCCGAGAGGCCGCCGAAGAAACCGGAGATCGCGCCCCCCAGCCACAGCAGCCGTGGCGAGACGGACCACGACTCGAACCCGGGGAGGAACTCGATGAGCGCGAACGCGACCATCAGCGCACCCAGCGTGAGGCCGATGCCGGTGATGCGGCACGCGCGAGCGCCGAGCATCCACTCCGCCAGCGGGGGCCGGGCGGACAGGTGTTCGAGGAGGATCGCGCCCGCCAACGCGGCGGGAACGGCGAAGAGGACAAACGGCACCAGCACCTGCCCCGACGCGTGCCTGCCGACAAGACCGAGTTTGAAGACGTTGTTGGCGAGGTGGACCACGGCGGTCGCGGCGACGGCGACATCGAGCGGGAAGAAGAGGGCGAAGGCGGGCAGGAGGAGCGTGCCCAGCCCGAAGCCGCTGACAAGCGTTAGGCCCGCCACGAAGAAGGCCGCGCCGCAGACGGTGATGTACGTCAGGGCCTCGTGCATGACGGAGCGTGTGGCGTTGTCACGCGGTCAGCGCCTGTGCGGCTTCTCGATACTTGCCCGCGGTGGCCGCGACGATGTCGGGGGGGAGAGCCGGGCCGGGGGCCTGCTTGTTCCACGATCCCGCCGCGACCAGGCGCTCCAGATACTCGCGCAGGTACTGCTTGTCGTAACTGCGCTGGGCGTGGCCGGGTTCGTAGGTGTCTCCGGGCCAGAACCGGCTGCTGTCGGGGGTGAGGGCCTCATCGATGAGGATCGGTTCATCGCTCCCGGGCACTAGCCCGAACTCGAACTTCGTGTCGGCGATGATGATGCCGCGGGAGAGGGCGTGCTCGCACGCCGCGTTGTAGATGGAGAGCGTGAGGGTTCGCAGGCGTTCCATGAGCGGGCGGCCCGCGATGGCGCACGCGCGGTCGAAGTCGATGTTCTCATCGTGTCTGCCCGCCTCCTCCTTGGTGGCGGGCGTGAAGATCGGCTCGGGCAGACGGTCGCACTGGCGCAGGCCCGCGGGAAGGCGGACCCCGCACACGGCCCCGGTCGCCCGGTACTCCTTCCACCCCGAACCTTCGAGATAGCCGCGGGCGACGCACTCGATGGGAATGACCTTCGCCGCTCGGGCGATGGTGATGCGGCCTTCGAGTTGCTCGCGGGTCGTACCGCCGGGCTTGAAGGCGGAAACGGGCACGGCGGTCACATCGGTCGAAATCAGGTGTGTACGACAGAGTCCCATCCGCTCGATGTGCCGCAGCCAGAACGTCGAAAGTCGCGTGAGCAGGCGGCCCTTCTCCTCGATGGGCGTGGGCATCACCACGTCGAAGGCCGAGATGCGGTCGCTGGCGATGATGAGCAGCCGGTCGCCGCCCTCATCGGGAGGCAGGCTATAGACATCGCGCACCTTGCCGCGGCGAAGGCCCGGGAGCGCGAGGTCGGAGTGGAGCAGCGCGGTCATGCGCGAGGGTACGGGTGCTGAACGGGCCGGAACGCGCCGGCGTGTCGAGCGGATGCGAACACTTTTCGACTTCTCGAAGAATTTCGGCAACGAACCGGAGCCTCGCGGCGTATGAGCAGGTCCAACGCCTGTATGCGTTTGTATCTTCCTTCCGCCGCGGGAGGATGGTTGTTTCGTTCTGAAAGTGAACTTGGATAAGAGAGAGAGTGAGTTCATGCGCACTGTGATTTCCGTCGTGGCCGCCGCGGCCTGTGGTTCCATCGCCCTTGCCCAACCATGCGAGCCGTCCTGGGACTATGCCGTGGGCACGCCCGGCGCGAGTTCGGGATATGTCGGCGCGCTGACGATCTATCAGGGCGATCTGGTGGTGAGCGGATCATTCCCGAGCATGGCCGGCGCGGCGAGCACGCAGTTCCTCGCGCGGCTCGACCGCGACAGCGGGGTGTGGTCGTCGTTCGGGCCCGGGCTTGGATCGGGGATCAGCAACGCCTTCGGCACCTCGTTCGCTGAGATGGGCGGCGATCTGTTCGTCGGCGGGTTCTTCGCCGATGCCGCGGGCGTGCCCGATACCAAGAGCATCGCCCGCTGGGACGGCTCCGCGTTTCACTCGCTGGGGACGGGGTGGGCCTTCGACAGCGTGAACGCGGTCTGGTCGCTCTTGGCCACCGACGCCATCGACGGGCAGGACCGTCTCTACATCGGCGGCGGCTTCGACAATATCGCCGGACAGCCCGCGGGTTGCATCGCGCAGTGGGACGGGACCACGCTGACACCGCTGGCACCGACGATGACGCTGGTGGGCATCAACCCGCTGGTGACGGCCATGACGGTCTTCGATGACGGGCAGGGCGGTGGTGAGCAGTTGTACATCGGCGGTCGCTTCTCGGCGGTGGGCGGCGTCGCCGCGAACATGATCGCGCGCTGGAACGGCTCGGTCTGGACGCCGGTGGGCACAAACCTGACGCCCCGCCTGGCCACCGGCGAGATCGACGGCATGGTCGTGTGGGACGATGGCAGCGGCCCGGCGCTGTACGTCGGCGGCATCAACTTCCAGGTGAACGGTGTCAGTTACAGCGTGGCCAAGTGGAACGGGTTGACCTGGACCCCCGTGGGCCAGAACCTGGCGGGCCGCACGTGGACCCTCGCGGTCTTCGATGACGGCTCGGGCGAGGCGCTCTACGGCGGGGGCACGCAGGCGAGCGTGGGGCGCATCTACCGGCTCGAGGGCAACACCTGGGTCATGCTCGACGGCGGCGCGGATGCGCAGGTTGTGAAACTGCTGGTTGACGGCAGCCGCATGTACGCGGCCGGTTCCTTCACACAGGTCGATGGTCTGGCCACAGGCAGGATGGTCGAGCGGGTCGGGTGCGGCCCTGTCTGCGGGTGCCCCGCCGATTACAACGGCGATGGCGGCGTTGACGGCTCCGATGTCGAGGCGTTCTACAACGACTGGGAATCCTCCATCGGATGCTCCGATGTCAACCAGGACGGCGGCGTCGACGGCTCCGATGTCGAGGCCTTCTTCGGCGCGTGGGAAGCGGGCGGGTGCTGAACAGAGCCGATCACGGTTGACACCCCGCAACGGGTTTCGCGGTCATGAGGGCTGCTCGCGGCGGGCTTGCGCGTTCGCCGGAGCGCCCTCCATCGCCAGCGCGTACACCCGCAGCACCTCGGCGATGCTCCACGCCTGCGCGGGGCAGCCCTGCGGTCGGTGGGGAGGCTCGGCGTCGTAGATCTCGGCGAGTTGCGCGATCGGCCCCGGCGTGTCGCGCTCGCGGGTCAACTCATCCAGCAGCGGCCGGAGCACCCCGAGGGCCTCGGCCCGGGCCTCTTGTGAGAACTTCCCGAGCCGCTGCACGGCCTCGGCGTATGGCCCGATGAGCCAGGGCCAGACGGTCCCGTTGTGGTACGCGCGGTCGCGCTCGAAGAGGTTGCCCTCGTACCGGGGTTGGTAGCCCGGGCTGCCCGGCGCGAGCGTGCGAAGCCCGAAGGGCGTCAGCAGGTGCTGCTTCACGCACGCCAGCACATCGCGCTGGTGCGCGATGGGCAGCGGGCTGTGCGGCAGGCTGACGGCGAAGACCTGGTTGGGCCGGATCTCGTCCACCGGGTCCCACCCGACGATGATCCCCGCCGCCCAGCGCGGCACGAGATGGTCGTAGAGCCGCCTGGCCGGGGCGTTCCAGAAGGACTTGACAAAGTTCCGCCCGGCCCACTCGGCCAGTTCGGGCAGTTCCCGCGCTGATTGGATGTACCACTCGGGCAGGCAGGATGCGACCTCGAGCAGCCCGGCGTACCAGAGGGCGTTGATCTCGACCGCCTTGCCGTGCCGGGGCGTGAAGACCACGCCGTCGCGCCGGGCATCCATCCACGTCAGTTGCGTGGTGTGATCGCCCGCGGCGATCAGGCCGTCGGCGGGGTCCATCCTGATGCCAAAGGCGGTGCCATCGCGGTACGCCTTGATGATGTCGAGGCACGCCGCGAGAATCTCGCCGTCGAGAGGCTGCCCCTGGGCGCGGGCGTGGGCGCACGCCGCGATCAGGTACCAGAGGCTCGCATCGACGGTGTTGTACTCGGGCTTGCCGCTGCCGTTGTCGAAGCAGTTGGGGATCAGCCCGCCCTCGCGCATCGCGGCGAAGGTGAGAAGCACCCGCTCCGCCTCCCGCGTTCGCCCCGGCGTGATGAGCAATCCACGCAGCGAGATGAACGTGTCGCGCCCCCAATCCGAGAACCACGGATACCCCGCGATCACCGAAGCGCCCGGGGTGGCCTGTGGCTCCGCATCGGTGCCTTCGCCGGGGGCGACACCCTCTCCCGCAGGTGGCTGTTCCCATCCGCGTCGCACGATGAACTGATCCGCCGCGTGAACGAGGGACGCGAGGGCGTCCGACCCCGCCGACCCCGCCGAGCTTGGCGCATCGCCGCGGCCGGCGTCAAGGCGAACGCACACGGCTCGGAGCTCCGCCTGATGCCCGTCGTGATTCACGTCCCGGCGCGGGTCCATGCCCGAGGGATCGCGCACCCACGCTTCAAGGATCATCGAGCCGTGGCCGCCGCCGAAGGCGCACTCGAAGAGGCCGGGGCCGGGCAGGTCTTCGACCGAGTCCTGGCCGCGCTCGCGGTCGAACGGATACTCGAACGAACGCCACCACTGCGGATCGGCACGGAAGGAAACAAGGCGCTCTCCCGACCCCGGGTCGCGTATCCCGCGCGACACGGCTCGGAGCGACACACACCCCGCCGGCCCGCGCACGTCGATGATGCCCCCCTCGCGCTGCTTGATCGCGAGCGCGGGTCCGGATTCGCGCCCCATCGCGTGAAAGTCCCGCAGCGGTGTGAAGGGTCGCAGGATGAGCCGTACACCCGACCCCGCCGGTTCGACGTCGTATTCAACCCGGGCGTGGTTCCATCCGTGGTTCAGTTCGATCGTTCGACGCACCGCGGCGATGCCGGGGATCTCCCAGCGCTGTTCCACGCCGCGACTCGTTCGGACCAACTCCGTCCGCACCCGCGGGTCGGGCCGGACCGCGCCGCCCGCGAAGTCGTACGCCGACAGCCCGATCATCTCTTCACCACCCGCGTTCCTCACGATGAGCCACTCGGCGCAGCTGTGAAAGGCGACGATTCGGCCCACGGGCGGCGTGGTCGCGGCGATGAGCCAGGCGTGGTAGCGGCGGCGGGGGACACCGTCGGCGCAGCCCATCGCGAAGCCGCCCAGGCCGTTGGTGAGGAGCCACTCGCAGTGGGGGTGGTGTGGCAAGGCGGGAGCGTAAGCGCGGCGGGGACCGCGCGGGTCCGAAGCCGCCCAGCCGGACCCATCACGCCCCGCGCTCTACGCGCACAGGCCCGCCTCCCACAAGGCGAAGAAGGTCTCGACATCGGCGCCGTCCACGCCGCCGTCGAGGTTGACATCGGCGAGGAAGTTCCCTTCCTCCCACTCCGTGTAAAAGGCCTGCACATCGCTGCCGTCGATGCCGCCGTCATCGTTGAAGTCGGCGACGCAGAGGTAATAGACATCCACGGAGTTGGTGTCGTAGATGACGTGCCACCCCGGCGGTACGTTTTCGGCCCCGAACGTCCCGGTGCGGCTGGTGCCCCGGATGAGCGTGATGCGGTCGCCCCGCTGCGGGACATACCCGGGGATGAGCGAGGCGTTCAGCGTGCCGCCGACAACCACCGGGCCGAAGGCATGGAGCAGGTCGTGCTGCGGAGGCCCCTCGAACGAGTACATGAACTCACAGGTGTACGAGGCGCGGTGCGTGAAGGTGACGCCCCCGTGAACGCTCCAGGACTCGGGCAACCCCGGCGCGAGGCCGGTGAACACATCCCCGGCGATGGTGACATGCGGGGTGCGGAGCGTCCCGTGCCCGATCAGTGTCCGCCCGAAGGCGAGCGACAGCGGCGTTGCGCAGGCAATCTCTCCGCCCTCGATCGAGGTCAGGTGCCCGAGCGCGACCCCGTCGAGGTCGAACAGCGTGATGATCTCATCATTCACATCCATCTCACCGTCGAAGACGACGCCGGAGGGGTTCGAGGCGACCCCCATGGTGATGTCCGCGATAGCCTTGAGTTTCGATCCTGATTGGAAGTCCACGCGTGCGCTGATGTCGTTGCTGCCGCGATACTCGGACCCGGGGAGGAAGCGGAAGACCGTGCCGGTCATCGTGCCCGCGGATCGCTCCACACGGCCGTTGAAGCGGATCCCCAATCCTGTCGCCGTCACGAAGGTGCCGACTCCCAAGTTCCATGCCCCCTCGAGCGTTCCTTGTCCCGTGATCTGGGAGTTCAAGAGCATGAACGCTCCGGCGGGGCAGGCGAGGACACCGCCGCCCAGCGTGATGTGATTGACCGGGCTGATGGTGGCGTCGAGCAGCGTGATGCGGCGTGCACCGGTCATGATGGTCGAGCCGTCCTCCGCGGCAAAGCCGCTGCTCGAACCCGCATCGCCGAGGGTGAGGTCGCAATCCTCGGCGCGGATGATCGATCCGCTCCGCGTGATGATCTCGCCGAGGACCGCGGCGGAGCCCGCAGCGCCCGGATGGCCGGTGAGCGTTCCGCCCGACAGATCAAAGACGCCGCAGGTGATGTTCCCCCCGGGCTGGAGCCGGCAGGTGCCTTCCACGCGGATGGTGCCCGGGGTGTTGACCGTCGCGTTCACCACGTCGAGCGTGCCCCCGGTGCGGACAACCAACGATGACGCGGCGGCGGTCACGTTCAACACCGCGTGATGGTTCACGATCAACGTGCCCGGCCCGCCCGCGAAGGTCGTGTTGCCCCCGACGAAGACGCGCTCGAACGTCGCGGTGGTGCCGGGGTTCTCGAAGAGGGCCACGCCGCCGGAATCAATCAGGCGCGCGATGAAGAGCATTCCCGCGTTCACCGTCCCGCCCAGTTCGGCCTCGAAGCGCCCCTCGCCGCTCGAGCCGACCACGATGGCCGATGTGGCGGGCGTCGTCAGCGTGGAGCCGCTGCCGCTGATGATCATGCCACCGGTGTCGTCCGTGTTCTCGCCGATGATGATGTTCCCGAACGTGACGGAGAGGCTCGAGCCGCCGCGGACATCAAAGTCCGCGTGCCCGGCGCCGATGCCGCCGCCCACCATCAACGCCGTGGATCGGGTGATGCCGTTCGTGCCCAGCGACGCGGCGGCCCCATCGCGGAGCGTGACCACGGGTCGATCGGCTCCGGCGATCACCAGGTTGGCCGGCGCGCCGCTGTCTGAGAGCGTCCCGCCGCGGATATCGAGCGTGCCGCCGTTCAACTCCATCGTTCCGCCCTGCCCGACCAGGAGCGAGCGCGTCTCCACGCGTCCGCCCGAGGCGAGGCGGAACAGGCCCGTGCCGCCATCGGGATCACCGCTCACGCTGAGCAGATCGCCGACCGCGAGGCTGCCCCCGCCGCGGACATCGACGGTGCCGTTCCCCGCGGCAATGGCGTTCGAAGTGTTCCGACCGATCAGGAGGTCGCCGCCCACTTCGAGCGTTGCCGGCTGGAGGCCCGTGGTCTCGATCGTCACGGTCGAGGTGGAGGCCGTTCCGTTGGCCACGATGAGGTTGCCCCCGAAGCGGGCGAGGGCGCCGTTGGAGATGATGACCGTGGCGTCCCCTCCCTGGCCGAGCCTGCTGTCGCCGGTGCTTTGGGTCTCGATGGTGGACCGTGTGTACGACGGGTTGAGCACGAACCCGGAGGCCGTCACCGTGGATACGGAAGTGGTGTTCGAGCCGGCGATGATCTGATCGGCCACGCTCACAAAGCCGCCCCCGGTGACCGCGAGCGTGCCGGTGCCGTTGCGGCCCACCGTCAGGTCCGCGCCGCCGGCGACAATGAATCTGGCATCGCTGTCATTCACGCGGAGCGTCCCCTGGCTGCCCGTTTCATCACCCACGAACGCCGCGCCGTTGACGGTCAGCGTGCCGGTGGTGATGGTGGCGGTGGCGTTGTCGCCGCTTTGGTCGCCGACCGTGAACCCCGCCCCGGTGGAGTGCGGCGCGGAGAACGAGAGCGTGACCTGCCCCCGCTTGAACGTCATCAGCGTGCTGGCGGCGGTCGCGGCGTTGAACGATGTGGGGTAGTTCGAGGTGAGGTTGAACGTGAGGGCATCGGCCGCGGCGGGCACCCCCGCCGGGGTCCAGTTCGACGCCGTCGAGGCGGACCCGCCCAGCGTGTTGTTCCACGAGCGATCGGTGGCGTGGGCGGTGCCGGCGGCGGCGACCAGTGACAGGATGAGAGCGGATTGACGCATGAATCGGACCTCCGTGTGGGTTGGGCACCGGCGAGCGCCGTTTGACCCCAAGGCTAACGCGAGCCTCGATGGCGACGGGGGCCACGATTCACTCGGTTTTGGCCGAAAGGCCCTCGGGCCGCTCCGCACTACCATCCCGGATGATGATCGACGATCCGTATCGGGTGCGGCTGGAGGAGTTCGAGGGGCCCCTCGACCTGCTTCTCTTCCTCATCCGCAAGGACGAGGTTGATATCCACAACATCCCGATGGCGTCGATCGCGTCGCAGTACCTCGCCTATGTGACCGAGCTGCAGCGGCACGCGGCCCGGATCGATATCGACACGGCGGGCGAGTTTCTGCTGATGGCCGCGACGCTCATGGAGATCAAGTCGCGGATGATCCTGCCGCGGGAGAAGGCGTCTACTCAGACTGACACGCCGATGGACGCGTCGGACCCCCGGGCGGACCTGGTGCGCCAGTTGCTCGAATACAAGACCTACCGCGATGCGGCCAACGCGCTCGAGAGCCGGGCCGAATCATGGCGTCGTCGCTTCGGCGCGGGTCGGGCTGGTGTGGATGATGAGGCGCTCAAGGCCGCGATCGAGTCCGCCCCCGATGTCGAGCTCGAGGACCTGGACCTGCTCGACCTGGCCGACGCCTTCCGCCGCATCGCCGAGACGGTGAACTTCGACCGATTGGGCGAGCACCAGGTGACCTACGACGATACCCCGCTCGAACTCCACGCCGAGGACATCATCAGCCGTATCCGGGCCGACGCGCCCGCCGCGGGCGCAGAGGTGCCGCTCCAGGCGATGTTCACGGGCCGCAGCCGGGCCGAGATGGTCGGGCTGTTCATCGCGTTGCTCGAACTGGTGCGCGCCCGCCGAGTGGCTGTGAGGCAGGACCGGGCCGAGGAGCAGATACTCCTGCGCCTTCGACCGGAAGAAGACCAGACGGCGGCCGAGGGTTGATGGCTCGGTGCACCGCACCGAGCGCGTCGATGCTCAGGCCGAGAAACTCGAGCCGCACCCGCAGGAACTGGTCGCGTTGGGGTTGTTGAAGACAAATCCGCGCCCCATGATTTCATCGCGGAAGTCCACGGTCACACCGTTGAGATAGAGCAAACTCTTGGGGTCGCAGATCACACGCACTCCGTGCTGCCAGAAGACTTCGTCGGTGTCCTTGCTGGTCTCGGTCAGGTCCAGCAGATAACTGAAGCCCGAGCAGCCCCCGCCCTTCACACCCACCCGCAGGCAGACCTTGTCCGCCTCGAGTTCCTGATCCTGGATGATGCGCTTGATCTCTTTCGCGGCGCCATCGGTGATGATGACCGCCGAGTGTTCCGTGTGTTGTTCGTTGCTGGTCGCGGACATGCTCTACCTCTCGCTGGTGGGGGGACAACTGTCTTGTATTCTACGAGCGCTGTCGTCGAGAGTTCGATGCGCGAACAGATGTTCGGTATGGTTTCGGTTTCGACTCTGCCCGCATCAGGCGGCGGGCAGGATCCGCGGCAGGATGTGCTGGATGAGCAGGTAGGAAGCCAACCCCAACAGGACCATCGCGGCCACAATCTGCACCGTCATGACGAGAACCTGCCTGGGGTAATGACGCATGTCTCCCACGCGGACCGCCTTGTACGTGATCGAGATGCCAAGCGACAGCGGGATGAGAAGCCAGAACCAGACGCGGTGAACGTTGATGGGGTCGATAAAAGGCGTGTACGCCAGGATCTGGGGTAAAAGTGAGTTCACGCGCCCGCCTTTCCGGCGTCCGGTGTGTCTTTCTTCTTCGGCCTGTCCCTGGCGGGAAAACCCGCATCGAGGATCACGACCAGGTTCAGCATCCCCGCGAGCGTGGCGAAGAGGGTGCCGAGTTCATTGACCTTGCCGATGCTCTTCTCGTTGGGGGGCGTGCCCCCGGGAACGGCCTTGCCCGTCTTCGGATCGCGCCCTTCGTCCGGGAAGGCGGAGCGCAGTTTGCCGCTCGAATCGATGACCTTGAACTTTTCCTGATGAGCCCAGTCCACCCCGAAGGCCAGCGGCCCGACGAGCGCCTGGCCGTAGAACCAGACCGCGTCTTCCTTGCTGTCCACGACATCGATGCCGCCGATGAACATCCCGCCGAAAAAAAGACCCAGCACACCCGTGGCGATCAGGGCGGCGCGCTTGATCTCGCCCGCGACCGCGTGGCCCAGGCCGGGAAAGATCATCGCCGCGAGCATGGGCAGGGGTCGAAATGAGGAAGGTGGATTCGTCATGCGTGAGGAGGCCGACTGTACAACGCGGCCCGCGACCGGTTGACCCTGTTCCCAAGGGCGGTACTGTACCGCGCTTTTCAGCCGCTCGTTTGGAACCGTACGGCGGGATCCGGCGGAGGAAACGGTGGTGGCCCCCCCCGAATCGGGCGCGCAGAAAGTCGTGGCTTGACACTGGCTTTGCGGTCGGAGGGTGGGTAAGTTTGGCGCTCGGAAACGGGCCCCCGGCGGAAACGGGCGGCCGAGGTGTTCGGCGGGATGGTGTTCGGAGGGATGTGAGCCCCCAAAGGGGAAGGTGGACTATGGCGATTGAACTGATGAAACGAGTCGGCACCGCGTCGAGCGAGATGATGGAAGTGTGGCGATCGGCCGCCGACGGGTCGCCGATCCCCGCCCCCTCCCATCCCGGTGTCATCATGGGCGAAGATGATGACGACGACTTCGATGGTGATGAAGACGGCTTTGAGGATGATGAGGAATATGACGAGGATGAGGATTTCGAGGAGGACGATGAAGACTTCCTCGAGGACGATGCCGACGAAGACGAAGAGGGCGATGATGATGCGGACGAAGAAGAAGAAGAAGACTTCTGATCCGTCCGCGGCGGCACCCGCCTGAGGTGCCGTCATGCAGGCGAGGGTCTTCGTGGAACCCCCCGCCAATGAACACCACACCCACTCCCACGCCCGACAACTCTCAACCCAAGAAAAACCCTGCCCGTCGGGCCACCGATCACCCGGCCATGCGCATCCAGGGCGCTGCTCAGCAAGGGGCAGATGCCCCGACTGATCGGGTGAATGCCGCTCCTCCGGACTGGCAGAAGGGAACCGTGATCGACCGCCGCGTCTTTCCGGACCGGCGGGCGGTGGTTGATCCGCGAGACTCCCGTCCCGCCACGACGCACGATGATCCGACCGTCGCCGAACCGGCGGACACCACCGGCCTTGAACGACGCCGCGGCCGTGGCCGTCGATTGTCGGACTTCACCCGCAGCGCTGAAGTTGGAGAAATGACGCCCGAGCAGTTCCTGTTCCTCATGGCGATCGATGAGTTCAAGAAGGCCAACGCCCGCACGTTCCCGACGTGGACCGACGTGCTGGAGATCATCCGGCTTCTCGGCTATCGCAAGACCATGGCCAGCGAACTGAACCTCACCCGGGCCGAGGACTGGACCGAACTGCCCACTACCCCGTCGAATGTCCGCCCCATGAACTGGGAGAGGCGGGCGGCGGCGTAACTCCCGCCGCGTTCGCCCGTGTGCCGCGCGCGGTGACCCATGTACGATCCGATCCGACGATTCGGAGTCGTGTTCTTGGATCATGGGCATCACCATGCGCTACCGCCGACCACTCACGTTTGTGCTTTCCCTTTCCTGCGCGGCCGCCGCCGCGCCGCCGATCAACGGCCGCCTGCTGACTGTCGGACTCAGCCAGCCGGTGTACGTGACGCACATGCCCGGCCACCCTTCGGCGCTGCATGTTGTGCAGCGCGGCGGCCTCATACGCATCGTCGATGCGGAGACGGGGGCGATCTCGCCCGCGCCCTTCCTCGATCTTCGATCCGTGGTCCGCGTGGTGGGCGATGGCGGGCTGTTGTGCGCGGCCTTTGCGCCCGATTTCTCCGACAGCGGCTTTGTCTATGTCTACTACACGGGCCAGCCCGACAGCGGCGGCACCATCGCTCGTTACAGTGTTGACCCCGTCACGCGCCTGGCCGACCCCGGCTCGGCGCACATCGTGCTTCGTTATTCCCGTCCCGCGAACGGGCATAACGGCGGGTGGATCGGGTTCTCGCCCCGGGACGGCATGTTGTATCTCGCCGCGGGGGACGGCGGCACCGCCGCCAACCCGGACCCGACAAACGCGGCCCAGACGCTGACCGGGAACATCCAGGGCAAGATCCTCCGCATCGATCCCCGGAGCGACGGCTTCCCCGCGGATGACGACCGGAACTATGCGGTACCGCCGGATAATCCCTTCGTAGGCCTTCCGGGTGATGATGAGATCTGGGCCTACGGCCTGCGGAATCCGTGGCGGTGTTCTTTCGATCGCGCGACCGGCGATTTATGGATCGCGGATGTCGGCCAGGCCGACTACGAAGAGATCAATATCGAGACCGTCGCCACACCGCCGGGGCGGAACTACGGCTGGCGTTGCCTCGAAGGCCCCCGATGCACGAACTATGACGGGTGCGTCTGCCAGCCCGAGGGCACAACCTCCCCGGCCTTTGCGTATAACCACGCGGTCGGTCAGTCCATCACGGGCGGGTACGTCTACCGGGGCGGCGCGATCCCCGGGCTTGTCGGGTCGTACGTTTTCGCCGACTTTCAGACGCCGGGAGTGTTCGTGCTCTCGCCGTCGTTGATGTTCGAGGACGTAACGGCGGGTGTGGACCCGGGTGACCCACGCATCATCACCTCGCCCGCATCATTTGGTGAGGATGAAGCCGGGGAACTCTACATCGTCAACTTTTTCGAGGGCACGCTCATCAAACTGGTGCCCCCCTCCTGCCCCGCCGACTTCAACGGCGACGGCGGTGTGGATGGCGGCGATATCGAGGCCTTCTACCTCGCCTGGGAACCCGCCGATCCCTCCGCGGATGTGAACCACGACGGGGGCATCGATGGGGCCGATGTCGCGTTTTTCTTCATCGTGTGGGAGGCGGGCGGCTGCGGCTGATACGAAGGTACGTTCTGGGAGCCTCTCTCCTTCTCTCCGATCAATGCGTTCACATGCCCACGCTCCGCGCTGATATCTCCGATGTGTACGTCTTCCGCCGCGGCGGGCGCGTGCCCGAGTTTCTTCAACTCCGAAGGACGCGGGCGCCGCTCGTCGGCACCTGGCAGCCCATCATGGGGCACGCCCGCGAGGGAGAGACGGCCCGGGCGACCGCGCTGCGGGAACTGAAGGAAGAAACGGGCCTCTCGCCCGGCTCGCCGGGTTTTCTCGGGATGTGGTCGCTCGATCAGGTCCACCCCTTCTACATCGCGGCGCTCGATTGCATCTGCCTCTCGCCGCGCTTCGCGGTTGAAGCGGCACCGGCCTGGATTCCGATTCTGAACGAAGAGCACGATGCCGCGCGGTGGACGCCGGCGGATGATGCCGCCTCGTTCGTCTGGCCGGGGCAGCGGGCGGCGGTGGCGGAAGTGCTGGAGATCCTGCGGGGCGGGGTCGCCGAACGCCTGCTCCGGGTGCCACTCGACAACGGATGAACCGTCAGGCGCGGCCGAAGAGGCGTTCGAGTTCCTTGATCGTGAGGCGGATGCTGGTGGGGCGGCCGTGGGGGCAGTTGCTCGACCGCTCGACCTCGAGCCGCAGTTTCACGAGTTCATCCAGTTCCGGGTCGCTCATGCGGTCGCCGGCCTTGACGGCCGCCTTGCAACTCATCATGTCGAGCACATCGCGCAGGGCCGTCTCGCCGCCCCGCTGCACGTCCTGAAGGAAGGGGGCGCTCTCTGCTCGTTCCAGCAGATCCTGCATGAACTCGATCGGGTCCACGCCCCGGTCGAAGAGGAAACTCGGGAAGGCGTGCACCGAGATCGTGCCCGGGCCGGACAGGTCCGCGCTGATGCCGATGCGAGCCAGGAGGGGCGCGAGCGCCGGCAAAGCCTCGATCTGCGCGGGCGCGGCGGGGACCACGGCCGGGGCGAGAAGGTGCTGACTCTCCAGCCCGCCGCCGATGACGCGGCGCAGCAGGTACTCGAACATCACGCGCTCGTGCAGGGCGTGCTGGTCGATGATGACCACGCCCTGCTCGTCCTGCGTCACCAGAAAACTGTTGTGAACCTGCAGGATGCGCGAGGCGGGTCGGTTGTCGATGAGCGGCGTTGGGGCCGGTGTCGCGGCGGCGGGGGGGTCGGCCAGCGCTCCCGCCACGGCCTGGTAGTCGAACTTGCGGTTGATCGTGTCGGGCCGTTTGAAGTGCTCGACGAACCGGTTGAT
>DDSA01000159.1 GCA_002343715.1 Phycisphaerales bacterium UBA2402
GTCTTCATGCGGACGCGGAAACCGTGCGTCTTCTTACGGCGCGCTTCGGACGGCTGGAAAGTACGTTTCATCTCGAACCTCGAATCATCTGGGTAAATCGGGATTCCGCCGGAAAACGGCGAAAAGCGCGCGAGTATAGCAGGTCGCTCGCCGCCGCGCCACGCTCCCTCGGAAAACCGCGTCGAGATGCCTGTGGATAACCCTTCCCGTTCCCGATAGAATCACGGTTCTTCCCGCCGTCTCCGCTCCACCCCCCGAAAGCTCCGCAGATCCCCCATGGATTCCCTCTGGCATTCGCTCGTCTCAGAGCTCAAGAAGGACCTGCCGGCGCAGCAGTACGACACCTGGATCAAGCCCCTGAAAGGCGAACGGCGCGGCGACCACCTGCGGGTCGTGGCGCCCAACCACCACGTGCTGCGCTGGATCCGCTCGAACCTGCTTTCCAAGCTCGAATCGCGAGCCGAGCGCGTGGCCGGCTCGGCCCTGCAGGTCGACCTCGTCCTCGACGAAAAGCCGGTGGAGCCCGAGATCGTCGTGCCCGAACCCGTCGTGGTGGCCGCGCCGTCCGAGCGCCCCCCCCGCGACGAGCACCGCCTGAACCCGTCCTTCACGTTCGGCAACTTCGTGAACGGCAAGGCGAACCAGATCGCTCGCGCGGCCGCCATCCAGGTGGCCGAGAACCCCGGCACCGCCTACAACCCGCTCTTCATCTACGGGGGCACGGGCCTGGGCAAGACGCACCTGCTGCAGGCGATCTGCCTTCGCATCTGCGAGCAGGACCCATCGACGCGCCTGTACTACACCTCGTGCGAGGGGTTCGTCACGCAGTATTTCGAGAGCGTGCAGAGCGGCGAGATGGCCGAGTTCCGGCACCGCTTCCGCGATGTGGACGTGCTGGTGATCGACGACATCCACTTCCTGGCCAAGCGCGAGAGCAGCCAGGAGGAGTTCTTCCACACCTTCAACGCCCTCTTCCAGGCGCAGAAGCAGATCATCCTCTCCTGCGATGCGCCGCCGGAGGACATCCCCGCGCTCGAGGAGCGGCTGGTCAGCCGCTTCAAGTGGGGCCTGGTGACGAAGATGGAGACGCCCACCTTCGAGACGCGGGTGGCGATCCTCAAGACCAAGGCCAAGGTGCGGGGGCTGATCCTGCCCGATGATGTCGCCTGCTTCATCGCCGGGAAGATCGACACCAACATCCGCGAACTCGAAGGGGCCGTGGTCAAACTGCACATCCAGTCCACGGTGGAGAAGTGCCCCATCGACATGGCCCTGGCGAAGGAAGCCCTCGGCGACTCGCTCCCCGCGCCGCGCGGCGAGCCCACGCTCCAGGCCATCATCGCCGCCGTCACCGAGTTCTACGGCGTGCGCCTCACCGAACTCCAGAGCAAGGGCCGCCAGCGGAGCATCGCCCTGCCGCGGCAGGTGTGCATGTTCCTCGCCCGCCGCTGCACAAGGCACTCGCTGGAGGAGATCGGCGGCTTCTTCGGCGGGCGCGACCATACCACGGTGATGCACGCGGTGGACACCGTCGAGGAAAAACGCAAGGCCGACAGCGACTTCGACCTGGTCCTGCGGAGCCTGGAAGAGAAGTTGCGGGCCGCGAAGGCGGCGTGACGATGCGCATCTCGGCGCCGGCCCGGATCATCCTGCCCACTCTGCCCATCCAGCGGCCATCCCCTTCGTCGGAACGGGGGCGTACCCTTCACGCCCGCGATGCACCATCTGGCGATTTATCCCGGCTCGTTCGATCCGATCACCTACGGGCACCTCGACGTGATCGCGCGGGGACGGCGGCTCTTTGATGAACTCATCGTGGCGGTGGGGCGAAACCCCGGCAAGGACCCGCTGTTCACCGCCGAGGAGCGCGTGGACATGGCGGAGCAGCTCGTCGCCGACCTGGTGGCGAAGCACCCGCAGGGCGCGAAGGTCGGCGTGCGGGCCTTCTCCGGCCTGACGGTGGATTTCGCGCGCAGCGTCGGCGCGGCGGCCCTGCTGCGTGGAGTGCGGAACCTCTCCGACCTGCAGTACGAGGTGCAGCAGGCCGTGACCAACCGCGAAGTGGCGGGCCTGGAGACCGCCTTTGTCGTCGCTGGGCAGAGTTTCGCGTACACCAGTTCGAGCCTGATCCGTCAGATCGCGGCGATGGGCGATGATCCCTCGGCGCTCTCCTCGATGTGCCCCCCCAGCGTGGTCGAGCGTCTGATGGAGAAGAAGCGCCAGAAACACCCGGCCCTTCGGCGGCTGCTCGAAGGCGGTGAGGAAGGGTGAGTGTGCCGCCACTGGGCCGGGCGACCGGAGGATGAGTCTGGCGATTCGACAACGATCGGCCATTGCAGGGTGGTGGTGGCGGATCGCGGGGTGGGCCGCGCCGCAGGGCATCGGCGTGCTCGCGCACCGGACCTTCGCGCTCGAGCTGGTCTCGACGTTTTTTTTTACGCTCGCGCTCTCGACGATCGAGGGCGGCGTGGTCGCGGTCTTCGCGCGGCAGACCTTCGATGCGGTGGTGCCCACCGGGCGGCTGAACCTCTGCGTGGCGCTGCTGGGCGCGATGTCGGAACTGGCGAACATCCTGAGTTTCGGCTGGAGCGTCGCGGGGCAGGGGCGTCGGCTGGTGCCCTTCATCAACGCGCTGCAGGTGGGGGTCATCCTCACCATCGGGCTGATGGCGCTGCTGCCCGAGTCGCCCGCGGGGCTGTACCTGCTGGTCGCGGTGGTCCTGGCGGCCCGGGTCTGCTGGTCGGGGATCATCACCTTCCGCACGAACCTGTGGCGGGCGAACTACCCCGGGCGCGCCCGGGCGGCGATCGTGGGGAGGCTGTCGGCGCTGCAGGTGCTGGTGGTGGCGGTCTCCGGGGCCTCGCTGGGGCGGCTGCTGGACCACGACGCCTCGTACTTCCGGCTGGTGATCCCCGCGGCCTGCATCGTCTCGTTCGCCTCGCTGCTCGCGTACGCGCGGATCCGCGTGCGGCACGAGTGGAAGGTGCGCCAGGTCGCGGGCAAGGTGATGAAGCCCTGGCACGGGCCGCTGGTGGTGTGGCGGGTGCTGCAGGCCGACCGCCGCTACGCGCAGTTCATGGGGTGCATCTCCGTCTTCGGGTTCGGCAACCTGATGGTGATCCCGATCCTGGTCATCTCGCTGCGCGAGGAGTTCGGGTGCGGCTACTTCGACAGCATCCTCATCACCAGTTCCATCCCCGCGCTGGTGCAGCTCACGGCGATCCCGCTCTGGGCGAGATTCCTGGACCGGGCGCACGTGGTGCGGTTCCGCTCGATCCACAGCTGGTCCTTTGTACTGGCGTCGGTGGTCTTTACCCTCGGCGCGTGGCTCCACAACCCGGCGTACATGTTCGCCGGCGCGGTCGTGCTGGGCATCGCCTACGGCGGCGGGGCCATCGCCTGGAACCTGGGGCACGTGGATTTTTCACCCCCCAGTGAGACGAGCCACTACATGGCTACGCATGTGACGCTCAACGGCGTGCGGGGGCTGCTGGCGCCGCTGGCGGCGGTGGGCGGCTACGAGATGCTGCGCCGGAGCGGGCTGGACGCGACGCGCTGGATGCTGAGTGCGGCGCTGCTGGTGAACGTGGCCGGGGCGGTCGGGTTCGTGGCGCTGCGGGTGTCGATGGCGAAGGAAATGAAGGGGTTCCAGCGGCGTGGGTAGGCGGGCGCTCCGCTCAGGCCGGCTTGACCGGGAGCATCCGGAGTTGTTCGAGTTTGTGGCCGACTCGCTTCACGATGCTCTCCTGGTCGGCTCGGTATTGTCGGGCGTAGTTGCTCGCGTTGTTGCGGGCTTTCTTGAACTCTGCCCGCAGGTCGGAGTGCATGTCCGCTGGGGCGGAGGCCAGAATCGATTGGGCCATGGCGTCGGCGCCGGAGATCGGCTTCGGCGAACGCTTTGCGGCTTTTCGAGTTGCTTTGGCCTTCTTTGCCATGGTGTGTAATGATATCCTTGATCTTATTCGGGAAGCGATACAGCGTGAACCGCGCCCAGCGTCAGACCGCAGGTCGTTGAATCATCATCGCGCCCGTCCGCGGCCCACTCTGTGCGAGATTCCACGACAACCGTGAGCACGAGCGCGTGGGCTCCGACCGGCAGCGCGATCTCACGGGCGTCGGCCCCCGGTTGACGCCACATGGCCACGACCCGGCTGGGTGGGTCGTTCAATCTCTCCAGAGGCTTGCTGAGCGTGCACATCCCCAGGCTGGTGACGGAGAGGACCGAACTTCCCGGATCGTCGGCGAGGCCGCCGGCGAACCGAGCGGGCCACCTGGCGCGGAGTTGCGGGCCGTCCTGGAGCAGCGCGATGACCAGGTTGGGCCCCACCGAACGGACGATATCGCCCACCGGGTCGGGCCGGGCGAGGTCCTCGCAGATGAGTACCGTGAAGACGCACGTCTCATCGAGTTCAATGAACCGAAGCGTCCGCTCGCGCGGCTCGATGGCTTCCCACCAGTTGCGCGTGGGATCGAGCGTGCTGGCGAGGTGGTACATGCGTGACTGTGCATCGTCGATCTTCCAACGGTGGTGCTTGTCCTGCATGAACTCCTGCCATCGTTTCTCACGGCGGACGCGGACCAGCGCGGCGTTCCGACCAAGCGACCCGTCATGTTCGGGTCCGTCGCTGGTGCCGCATACAAGAAAATCAAGGTCGGGCTTGAAGGACGGGCGGATGAACAACTCTCGTGCTCGTCGCGATGACATCGCGCCCTCGGGCAGCACCAACCAGGTGATGCGACCGCACTGCGCCGCGGCCATTTTCAGCAGCGCGTGGAGGCGTTCCCCCGAAAGTCCATCGGGATCATGCTCGAACGTGAACATCGGCACCGTGTGCGAGCTGTCCTTCGGATCGGCGAGAAGGAGCGGGCGAAACTGGCTCGGCCTGACCTTGTACGGCACCGGGAGGATCATGATGTTGTACGCGCGACGCCCGCTCGTCCGGCGATGAAGCGGCGGGGCCGGGCTCCACAACGGGACGATGTCCATCCCCGAGTGCAGCGAGAGGTGATGACTCATCGACCGGATCGTGAGGCCCGACTGGGGCGTTCGGAGTTTCGGCAGCACCACCGCGATCTCTGGTGGTATGGAGCGGCAGAGAGTGCTCGGTGGAGGGGTGGTGGAATCTGAACTCAGCGCGTGCTCGGACACGTCCACGGACGCCTGAAGCGCGATCGGGCCGAGGTACCGCATCGATCTCATCGTCGGCACCGGGGGTGAAGCGGGCCGGGGCGGACCATCGTCCATGAGCAGATCCGGCCCGCGTCGAGTTGCCTGACCCGGGATGGCGGCCATGGCGCAGGCTTCATCGGCAATCGCCATCATCGTCGCCAATGCCTGCCATACCCCCGATGGTCGTAAGTCACGCATTCCGTGCAACAGGTGCGCGGATTCTCTGAGCAGGTTCCAGCATCCGATGACCTCGCCGGGCGGCGAGCCGGTCACGTTCTCGCCCCATCGCTGTCCGACGTCTCGAACTTGCCAACGCCACACGCGTCGTGGGAACCACGGGATCGGGCAATCACTCCGCGTGCGGGGTTGCGGGGAGACGCATTCGGCGTACGCGCCGCGTTCGCGCAACAGGTACGCGGCGACGCCGAACACATCAGGCGGCCATTGCAGGAACGCGGGGCTTGGATCGTCCCACCCTTCCACACCCAATCTGTCGATCGCCTCTCCGATGGTCACGGCGCGGTCCTCCCGGATTTCACGCCGCGGCCCGAATGGTCGCGCGCGTGACCCAGTGTACCCGCGCAAGGAAAGACCGCCGGGAACGAAGCGCGTCCCCGGCGGTCGTACTCACCCCGGTCGGTGTCAGTTGACGGCGATCTTCCGCGGCGTGCTCTTGGGCGATTTCATCAGGCGTACGGTCAGCACGCCGTCTTTGAGTTCCGCGGTGGTCCGGTCTTCGACCACGTCGCCGGGGAGAGCGACCGATCGGCCCAGATTCATCGAGCGGCGCTCGCGCCGGTGATAATGCTCGTTCTTTTCCTCACGCTGTTCCTCGCGGACAGCCCGGATCGTGAGCGCACCGTCGTGCGCTGAGACCTCCACCTGGTCTTTCGTGAAGCCCGGCACATCGGCCCGAACGGTGTAGCCGGTGTCATCCTCGGTGAAGTCGAGGGCAAGGATGCCATGTTCCGCGCCGCTCGCGACGAAACGGGCGGGCGTGCTCAGGAAAAACGGCTCGTTGAACAGGTCGTCGATCACGCGATCGAGGGGGCTGGCGTTTCGATTGATGCGGCAGATGGTGCTCATGGGTTTCTCCTTTTCAGTGGGTGGTCGCGGCGTTCAGCGCCGCGGTAGTACTTTCCGTGAGACGTAGAAGGCAAATCTCGTGCCAGCCTGTTCAAGGTGTAATCAGCGGAGAATTCGCTCCGTTCGAGCGGGCGAGTTGTCGAAATGACAGCCGCCGGTCAACTCGGCAGAACCCTACCTTTCGTCAGGATGCAAACGATCGACTTACGCAGCGACACCGTCACGCGACCGACACCGGCGATGCTCGCGGCGATGACCGCCGCCCCGCTGGGGGACGATGTGCTTGGTGACGACCCGACCGTGAACCGATTGCAGGAGAAGTTCGCCGCCCTGCTGGGCAAGGAGGCGGCCTGCTTCGTCCCAAGCGGCACCATGGCCAATCAGACCGCGATCCGGGCCCAGACCGAGCCGGGCGATGAGATCATCTGTCACGAGGGCAGCCACATCCTGCACTACGAGGGAGGCGGCCCCGCGGCCCTCTCCGGTTGCATGTGCCGCACGATCTCAACGCCCGATGGGTTGTTCGATGCCGGCGCGGTCGGCCCGCTGGTGCGCCCGTCCGATGCGCACTTCTGCCGCTCCAGACTGCTGTGCTTGGAGAACACCCACAACCGCAACGGAGGCACCGTCTGGCCCTTGGTGCAGATCGCTTCTGTCACCGCCGCGGCACGCGAGCATGGGATGCGCTGTCACCTCGACGGTGCCCGATTGTGGAACGCCTGCATCGCATCGGGCCGCACACCCGCCGAGTACGCGGCATCTTTCGACACCGTCTCGGCCTGCTTCTCGAAAGGGCTGGGCTGCCCGGCGGGGTCGGCGGTGGCGGGCGACCGGGAGACGATCCGTCGGGTCCATCGCGCCCGAAAACTCTTCGGCGGGGCGATGCGACAGGCGGGACTCCTGGCCGCCGCGGCGATCCACGCGCTGGACCACCACATGGATCGTCTGGCGGAAGATCACTCGAACGCGAAACTCCTCGCGGACGGGCTTTCGACGATCCCGGGACTGAAGCGCGATGCGAGCCAGCCGAAAGGCCCGGCGACGAACATCGTGTTCGTTGAACTCGAACCGGATGGGCGATTCGACGGCCCCGGGTTGCAAGAGGCCCTGGCGAAGTCGGGCGTGTTGGTGCTGGCGGCGGCACCGATGCGTGTCCGGGCCGTGACGCACCTCGATGTGACGCGGGACATGATCGGTCGCGCGGTGGAGACCGTGAGGCGGGTGATGTCGGTTACTTGACCGCCGTCACCTTGAGCGTCATTTCCTTGATGCTCTTGCCGCTTGCAGCGCTCTCCATCGAGAGTTTCTGGCGGGTGTTCATCTCGGTGAGCATCCCCGTCTCGGTGTTCCAGCGGGCGCTGCCGGTCAGCAGCGAATCCTTGATCGATGGAACCTGGCCGCCAGCCGAAGCGGCGTCGAGCGAGAACGCGCCCTTGATGTCGATGTCGGCGATGTTCGCCTTGTGCGATTTCAGGGTGTTGGTCGTGATCAGGTTGATCTTCCCCCACGGGGCGTCGATCCGGTCCTCGTTGGTCCAACTCTCGCCCACGGCGGCCTCGCCGCCCCCCCGGCGGAGCGTGAAGATCGGGCCGATCAGGTTCTTGATGACGTCGGCCCCGGTGAACTGTCCCGCCAGTCCCGCCGCGACGCCCGACAGCCCCGCGGTCTCCAGCCCGGTGATGTTCCCGTCCTTGTCGGCGGTGAGTTGCAGCGTCAGGCCCACGATCGGCTGAAGAATCATGGCGATGGGATCATCGCCGGCCTTCTTCGTGCTGTCGAACTCGATCTCGTCACCGCCGCCAGGCGGCCTGAGCCGAATCTTGATGGACTCGTAGACAAGGTCGAGCGTGGCCCCTTTTTCACGGTCGGCGGTCTTGACCTTGAGCGCGATGCCGATCTCCTGTGAGATGGACTGGGTCTGTGTCCCCAGTTCCGCGGATTCATCACGCCCAGATGCCTGCATCTGGAGTTTGAACTTGTGCGTCTGGCCCGCCTTGAACTTCGGGCGAAGGTCCACCTTCGCGCCGGCCCCGGGGGTGCGCACCGCGGGCTCGCCGGGCTGCGTGGCCGAGGCGGACAGCGGGTTGCTCCACCCCAGCAGGAGGATCACGCCCAGCGCCGGCAATCGAATCTTCATCGCAAGGGTCTCCGAACAACGCACGCCGGGAACTACTCACGGCGATGGGTGTACCGACGGAGTGTACGTGCGGTTTCGACGCCGATGGGGAGAGTCCGGTTCCGCCGTCACTCAGGTTTGTACGTTGCGGAACTCCTCAAGGCTGGGCCGGATGACCTCGTTCTGGCTCGTGGCACGGGCGAGACGCGTCAGCGCGGCCCGGACGAAGTCGGGCAGATCGATGAACTCCAAGCCGACCTCGTGCTTGAACATCCCGACCCGCCGCGTCCATGCAACCCCGCAACCCACATCCACGGGGCCGTCGAGGGAATCGATCGTGAGGGCGACTCGGCTGCCCGGCTTGGGCGGCCGAAGGAGTGTGTAGACACGCATCCCCGAAGCGGAAATATCGAGTACCTGCCCGAGTGTGCAATCCACCTGCTGGGTGCGCACACGCCCGTGCCTTCTTCGCTGTGAGCCGGTCGAGACAGTCGCGTAACGGGCAAAGAAGTCCGGAGTGTGGGACATTGATCGTCTGGTTCGGCATCCGGTGCCGGGTCGCTGAGCGCAGAGCCGTCGGGCATCGCCAAGGCGCGCCAATGATGCGGTCTGGGCAAGGACCGCATGTCAGATAATACGGATCAACCGACTCACTCACCGAACGGACCGAGAAGCGTGCCGTATGACCCGTATGCACCGGGGATCGAGGCAACGCTCGCCGCCCGTGCGTTCTACGACATCATGCGGAAGAGACGCAGCGTGCGGCTGTTCTCGGATCGGAGCGTCCCCGAAGAGACCATACGCTGGATCGTCGCCGCCGCGGCGACGGCACCCTCGGGCGCGAACAAGCAGCCATGGCGATTCGTCGCGGTCAATGATCCTGTCATCAAACGGCGCATCCGTCAGGCCGCCGAAGCGGAAGAACGCGAGTTCTACGCGCGACGAGCCGGCCCGCAGTGGCTGGCCGACCTCGCGCCTCTGGGCACCGATGCCGACAAGCCGTTTCTGGAGGCGGCACCGTGGATCATCGTGGTGTTCAGGACGATGAAAGCCGATCCCGACGAGTCGGGCCAACGGGGGCAGGTGTATTACGTGAATGAGAGTGTCGGCATCGCCACCGGACTGCTCATCGCCGCGATCCACCACGCCGGTTTGGTGACGTTGACGCACACGCCAAGCCCGATGGGATTCCTCAACGAGATTCTGGCGAGGCCGTCCGAGGAGAGGCCCTTCCTGCTGCTCCCGGTGGGGTACGCGGCGCAGGGGTGCCGCGTGCCCGACATCACCCGCAAACCGTTGGAGCAGGTTCTGATCGTGAACCCCCGGGCCTGAGGCAGATCAGGAGGGGTTGGCGGCATCGGCCGGCGCGGACTCGGGTGTCGCGCCGGGCTTGCGCACGGGCTTGTACTGCAAACGCTCCGAGACCGCCTTGAACGAGTAGGGGTGCGGTATCGCTTCGTCCGGGTCGGCATCGCGGAGTTCGCGCCGCTGCACCGCGGCGACTTCCGGCTCGCCGAACCTCCGCATGTCCTCTGTCGAGACGGGCCTCTGCCCGGTGATCTGGAGCACCGCGAGAGAAAGTTTGGCGGGCAGCGGATGAGCGAGGGTTCGCAGGACCACGTTCTCCGGCGTGGGGCGCATGTCCGGGCCCAGTTGGTGCAGGCGGTCGAGGACGGCGTCTCGCAACCCCTGATCGTCGAGTTGCGGATACTTGAAGTCGCCCTGGTACTTGACCATGACCACCCGTTTCTCGATCGGGAGGGGAATGGCGAGCGTGCCCTCGGGGCTTCCGATCGGCGGGGAAGAGGCGAAGAGATTGGCCACGCCCTCCAGCCCGTCGGTGACGGCCAGCGCCTGGTAGGTGGGCGCGTTCTCGCGGAGCGTGTTGAACGCCGTGAGAAGTTTCGCATCGCGTTCAACCTGCGGGCGCACTTCATCGAGCGAATCCGCCGGCGATTCACCGCGGGCGTCGATCACGGTGAAGTACGCGGCGTCACGCGCCACGTCGGTGAGCGGGAACTCGAAGGGCAGGCCGACCTGCGGGCCGAAGGACGCTGACGGGTTGAGTTCGTGGGTGTTGGCGATGAGTTCCTCGAACGTGCCCTGCTTGCCTCCGATATTGAACTGCATGAAGGCGATCGCCCCGAGCGAACGGATGCCGTCGAGCGGGATGAAGTCCGCATCGCGGACGGTCACGGCGGGGGCGGGCATGCGGATCTTTGTCGCCCGCTCCACGGCGGAGACAACCTCCTCGGCGATCTTCTGCATGGTGGGGCGGGTGGCGGCCCAGTCATCGGGGAGTTTCTTGATGCTCCCCACGCTGGTCATGCGCCGTGTCGCGGACTTGAGGATCGCGCGGTAGGCGCGGTCGGCCTCGTCCATGACTTCCTGCGTCTTCTTCTCGCGCAGTTTGTTCTCGACGGCGGTCTTTTCCGCCGCGAACTCGCCGGGAAACTCCGCTCGGTTCTGGAGGTACAGCTTGTTGACCTCGATCGGATCGAGCGTGATCGAGGCAGACACGCCCGGGCGTGAGATGATCATCCACTCCAGTTTGACGCGCTTGGGGCGCAGGTAGCCGAAGCCGTACTCGCCGGTCCCCGGCCTGACACCCTTGTACTTCTCGAAGATGTCCCGGATCTGTTCCTCGGTGGGGGCGGGCACCGTATCGATGAGGCGCTCCGCGCTGATCATCACGGCATCGAAACTCGCCCGGGTCAGCAGTTCGCGGGCGTGGCGGGTGAAGGTCGCGTCGGACATCTTCGCGGCCCTTCCGTACGTGTCGAGGAGGCGGTGGACGCCGCGGAGTTTGGCTAGGGCGAGGTCGGTCTCGGCGGGGCGGAGGTTCGCCCTGGCCCCGATCGAGTCCTTGTTCTCCTCGATGAGGCGCTGCAGCCGATCGTACTGAGAAGCCATCATCTGCGGGTTGTTCAACAGTTGCTGAGCGAACTGGCGGTACTGCGGGTTCAAGAGGATTTCGAGTCGGCCCTCGATCTTCGCCAGGTCGGGGATCCACTCGGCCCCGTCGGCGGCTTCTCCCACCAGGCCGGCTTCCTGGGCTTCCTTCGTGATGAGGTACCAGTGCTCGCCGTTCTCGATCCCCGCGCCGCCCTCGGAGGGGGGGGCGCGCAGGGCCGCGGGCACAATGTCGGACAACGCCTTGTACTCGAACTCGGCCTTATCGATCACCCGGGCCCGGACTTTGGCGGCCTCCGGCCCGATGGTGGCCACAACCGCATCGCCCGGATCGGCCTGGAACTGCCCGGCGGTTCCCTGGATCATGAACGTGACCATCAGCAGCGAGCCGAAGACCGCGAGGAGCCACTTGTTGTATTTGCGGAAGACTTTGGTCATGGGGGTGTTGGGGGTACGAGACTCGAGTGTCGGGGGACGGAGAACCGCGGCGCAGCGTGATCAACGATCGGAGCCGGGAGGACGAGAAACCCAAGTGCCCGGCACGATAGTTCAGCCGCAAGCATAGAACCAGCGAACAAGGCTCAATCGGTTGGCAACCTGTCGCCCGGGCACGAAAACGGCGCGACCCGCTGGCCGCGCCGTGGATGTCAGCCATGCGGCCGATGTAACAAAGAAATGCCTGGAACCCCGAGAACCGATACCACAGAGTCCAGTTTGGCTTAGCGATAGAACTCGATGATGAGGTTGGTGTTGACGTCGAAAGGGATCTGATCGGTGGTGGGGAGGGCCAACACCTTGATCTGCATTTCGCCGGGGTTCAGCTCGAGCCAACCGGGGACCTCGAGGCCCGCCAGCGAGTCCATCGCTTCACGTGCGAGTTTTTGTGCTTTGGGCTTGAACGTGATGACATCACCGACGCTCATCGAAAAACTCGGGCGATCGGTGCGGCGACCGTTCACAAAGACATTGCCGTGGGTCACCATCTGGCGGCTGGCCCAGACCGTGCGGGCCAGACCGCAGCGACGGATGACGTTGTCGAGGCGACGCTCCATGAGTTGCAAGAGCATGTCGCCCGTGTTGCCCGGCATCGATCCGGCGTGGTCAAGATAGCGGCGGAACTGCTTCTCCAGTGTGCCGTAGTGGAACTTCAGTTTCTGCTTCTCGTTGAGGCGGATGCCGTAGTCACGCATGCGCCGGCCACGAAAGCCGTGCTGGCCGGGGTACGTCAGCGCCCGCTTCGAGGTGTGTTTGGGAGTATCGACGACGGGAGCGCCGACTCGACGGGAGAGTTTGAGTTTGGGGCCGGTATAACGAGCCATTACTGTCCTTTCGTCACTTGCCTCCGCATTGAAGCGGGGCGAGGTGCCCGTCCGGCGCTGCCGGGGGGCGATGGATCACCGGGTAGCCGCGACTGCGGCCCGGCAAATCGTCCGATCCGAATGAGCCGACCACGCTGGTCGGGGCCGAGATTATTAGATGAACCTCACCGATGGTCAAGCAGGTCGGCGTGATTATTAGTATTATGTTCGATATTGGTGGGTCGGCATTTTGGAGTTTATTTTCCTCGGGCCTGCCAAAGAACGACGAGTGTGGCCGGGCGAGGGAGGCTGGAAAAACGAGTGCCCAGCCTTCGGGCCGGGCATCGTCAGAAAAGGGGGAGTCGAACACCTGGTTCAGCGACAACCGGAGGAAACTCTCACGGCACTTCGCCGGTGATTCGTGCGTTCGGCGCGGTTCGTGGGGCAGTTCGTGAGCCGTTCTACGGCATGAAAGAACGTACTCAGGATCGCTTTGTAAAGAACCGCGACTCTGCCCCACCCAGCAAGTCTCGGAGCCGCTCATGAGCGCGCATCACCAGCATGTAGACGGCCCCCGGCCGTCGGCCCAGTTCCGTCGCCACGTCCGCGGCGGATTTTCCTTCCAGGTCGCAGAGACGCACCACCCGCTGATAGTCCGGAGGCAACTGATCGATGGCCCGCTCCAACGCCCGCTTGACTTCCTGCCTCGCCGCGATCAGGCTCGGGGTGGTCACGGTCGCGCCGAGGACTTCGACGAGCGCCACGTACGACTCATCGCCGCCGCCGGCCTCGATGCGCTTGCGAGGGTCGGGCCGCTTGGCCCGTTCCATCTCCTTGATCGCGTCGAGCAGGTTGTTCTCCGCGATGCGAGCGAGCCACGCCGCGAAGGCCCCCTCGTGCCGGTTCTCGAACGTGCCGATGCGCAGCAGGGCGTCGATGTACGTGACCTGCATCACGTCGTCCGCCTCCAGCGCCGAACGCCACACCGGGGAGATCTTCGCCGCGATGCGTTGATGGACAGCCGGGCCGTGCCGTCGGAGCAGGTCCGCCGCGGCGGCCTGATCACCGCCGACCGCGCGGGCGATCAGATCGCTCTCAGGCTCCGGTGTTATGGCTGGGCTGGTCACGGGAACATCACGGCGGAGTGCGAGTGTACCGACCATGCACGATGAGCGACGGTTGTCGCGGAATCTCACTCGCGGTTTGAGCACCCGCAAACGAAACGATCGCTTCTTTTTCAACGAGTTCAGAAAGTGAGCGAGTGTTCGGGTGGTTGGTTGATGGGTTGGCACCAACTGAAAGGCGGTCCCGGCGTATCCGATTGTGGCGCACCCGGGTATTGAGCGCGTGCTCGCGTCGGGCACGTCTTACCGCCCCGGCCTGAACGATTTGTCCGGGTGGCGCGGCGCGGGATTCACGTCCCGCGGATCATTCTTGATCTTCTCCTGCAGGTGCCGGATCGCCGCGTCCAGCTGGGCGTCCTCGCCCTTGAAAGTCGCGTGGGGGAGGTTATCCACCACGATGTCGGGGTCTACACCGTGACCCTCGATGAGCCACTCGCCCTCGGGGCCATAGACCCCGATCTCCGCGGCGGTGGCGATGCCCCCGTCCACGAGGTAGTTGCTGGATGAGAGCCAGATCTCACCGCCCCAGGTACGCGTGCCGATGATCGTGCCGATGCCCAGACGCCGGATGCCCTCGGCGAGGGCTTCGCCGTCCGAGGCCGTGAGTTCGTTGCAGAGCACCACGACATGCCCACGGAAGGCGAACTGCATGTTCCACGTCGGGTTGCCGATGCGCGGCTGCCAGTAGAACCAGGCCTTCCGCAGGAGGCGCGAAAGGATCCAACTGTCGATGTTCCCGCCCCGGTTGTGGCGGGCGTCGAGAATCAGTCCCTTCCGATTGAAGACCGGGTAGAAGCCCTTGGCGAACTCCGTGAAGTTCTCTCCGCCCATCGCCCGCAGGTGGACATACCCGATCTCGCCCCGGCCCTGTTCCTCAACGATTTTGCGGCGGGTGTACTGCCACTGGCTGTATCGGAAGTCAGCATCGGCCCCCGGCGAGATGGGGGTGACGATCACGTCGCGGGATTCGCCGCCGCCTTTGGGCTTCACGGTCAGGAGGACCTGTTTGCCCGCCTGGTTGCGGAGCAGACTCTCCGCATCGGGCGCGGAGAGCGTGGGCCGCCCGTTGATGGCCTCGATGACATCACCCGCCGCGATGTTCACCCCCGGGCGGGCCAGCGGGGGCCGTCTGTCCGGCTCATCCGGGTCGGTCTCGTACACGGATTCAACGCGGTAGCCGCCCGCCGCCTCGTCCCGCGTGAGGATCGCCCCCAGAGTCGCGGGCGCAATATCGGTATCGCCCCTGGGCTGGTCCCCGCCGCGGACAAAGATGTGCAGGGCCGAGAGTTCGGCGACCATCTGGGCGATCAGGTCGTTGAGCTCGGCCCGCGTCGCCACGCGGTCCACCAGGGGCAGGTAGCGGGCGAGCATGGCCTTCCAGTCCACGCCGTGCATGGACCGGTCGTAGAAATAATCGCGCTCCAGCCGCCACGCCTCGGTGAACATCTGTCGCCATTCCTCGCGCGGGTCGAGCGGGAAGGACCAGTTCGTGAGGGGCACCGCGGATTTGTCGAGCGAAGCGGGGGCACCGGCGGACGATTCGATCACGTGGAACGCATCACTCTTTCGGATCAGCAGCCACTTGCCGTCGCCCGAAGGCTCGTACGAACGGATGTCGGGCACGAGGGTCTTGAGTTCCAGGTCCTTGTTCCCGATCGGGTAGACGACGAGGTTGTTCTTGCCGTCCGCCGCGTTGGAGGAACTGAAGAGGATCAGCCGCTTGTCCGTGACAAACAGCCCGGAGTAGTTCCCCGGCGGAGCGGGCACCTCGTGCAGGCGCTCGGCCAGCCCGGCGAACTCGATCTCGATCGGGTCGGGCTTCTTCTTCGATCCGTTCTTTGATGAGGTCGCTTCGTCGCCTGCTCCGACCGTCCCGGCACCCGCCTCTGGCGCGTCCTGGCCGGGCTGCGCTTCGCCCTCCTTTTTCACGGGGTCGGCCTTGTCGGTATCCCTTTTGTCCTGTTGCTTTGAATCCTTGTCGCCGTCCTTCTTCGGCATCAGTTCATCATCGGGCTGGAAGGGCCAGCGCTGACCCGATGTGAGCGCGACGGCGTAGACCTTGCACTTGTTGTCGAAGTACGGCTCGGGTGCCATGAGGCCCCACGGCGAACCGACCAGACTCCGCAGGTGACGCTCGGAAATGAAGTAGAGCCACTTCCCGTCCGGGCTCCAAGAGGGCGAGAAACTCGCGAAGCGGTCGGTGGTCGCGTCGGTCTTTGTGCCCGTCTGGGTATCGTGGATCCTGATGATCGGGTTCTGATTGTCGGCGGTGACGGAGTAGGCGAGGTAGCGGCTGTCGGGAGACCAGACCGGGTCGGCGAAGTTTTCCCACGGATTCTCGTCGATCCTGGTGTCGGTCTTGGAGCGCACATCGAAGAGGTACAGCCGCTGGTTTTTGTCGTGGTGCGCGATCCAGTTCCCGTCCGGGCTGGGGAGCGTGTCCCACCGCAGAATCTCGCTGTTGCCGGTCAACTGAGCACGCTCACCCACCCCGTTGTCGGGGAGGGTCCAGAGTTCGACCTCGCCCGATTCATCGGAGAGCGTGATGAGGCTCTTCCCGTCGGGCATGAACCGGGCCGCCCGGTACCGCACGCCGTCTTTCCGAGAGGCCTCGACCAGCCGTCCTTGCTGCCGCGGCGCGACGAAGACCTGCCCCCGGGCCGTCAGCACGATGCGCTCCCCATCATGGGAAATATGCGCCGCGGTCAGGAAGTCCATCGGTTTCTTGACCCACCGCTCGACCGTCTGGCCGAAATCTGAATCCAATGAGATGGTGAGTTTCGTGCCCGTCGCCGTCGCGAGGTCGTGCAGCCACAGGTCCGCGCCCAACTGGTACACGATGCGACCGGCATCGAGCGAGGCCCCCTTGACATCCAGCAGTTCCGTGCCCGGCTGGGTATGGTTGGTCTCCTGCCGCACGTCGCCGCCATCGGGGAGCATCGACCACACCTCCATGGTCCCGTCCCGATCCGAGAGGAAATACAGCCGTCCCCGCCACCACATCGGCGTGGTGTTGGAGCCGACGAAATCGGGCGTCAGGTGAACAGCCTCCGCCGCGCCGAGAGAGAATGACCAGAGTTGCTGCGCGGTGCCCCCCTTGTACCGCTTGGTCTGGCTCCCCTGCGGGGGAAGGCGCGTGAAGTAGAGTGTTCCGCCTTCGTCGTACGTCCCCTCGGCCGCCTGCGCCAGCGGCACGAGTTCGCGGCCCGGGGCTTCGGGGTTGATGAGCGCGAGTTGTGTCGAGGGCAGCGTCGAGAACCGCGTCGTCGCGGCGATGATCCGGGGGGGTGTCTCGTTGGTCCAGCCTACCGCCCCCGCACGGGCCCCGCCATCGAAGGTGAGCCGCCTGGGCGTTCCGCCCGTGGTGGGCATGATGTAGACCTCACCCGGCCCCTCGTACTCCGCTACGAAGGCGATGCGTGATCCGTCCGGTGACAATCGCGGAGAAGTCTCCGCGCCCGTGTGGCTGGTGAGTCGGCTTGCCACCGCGCTGGTCTTGGCCTTGTCGGCCGACACTCTCCACAAATCCCCTTCTGAAACAAAGACGATGGTGTCGCCGCGGAGTGATGGCTGCCTGTAATACCCGGTGGGAAACTGGGCCGACGCGAGAGCACTACCGAGACAAAGACCGATACACGCGAGTTTCATGCAGACTCCGGGTAAGAACAGGCACGAGCCAAGGATGCGGTCAAAGTAGCAAGGATGCGGCACCCGGGCAAACCCGACCTGTTCGTCCGTGCGGAATCCGGCACCCGCTCCCGGCTCCCGGTCGTATAGTCCAAGAGCCGAAACGATGAAGCGGCCGGCAATGGCAGGGGTGGAGCAAGGATGTTCAGAGAGATGCGTGACCCTGCGGGAATAGAAGCGCTCGAACCGCGTTGTCTTTTGACGGTCGCGTTTCAGGCGAACTGGGCCACCCTCCCCGATACACCTCAAGTAAGCCCGGGCGCGAGCGCCCAGGTCGCGGACATGAACGGCGACGGCAGGGCCGACGTGGTCATGGCCTGGACCGAATCGTCCAGGGTGCTCTCGGTCTTTCTCGGCGGTCCGAGCGGAGAGTTCACGCGGGTCGCGGCGGTTTTCGCCGGATCCCCCGGAATCGTTCGAGCATTGGGTGACTTTGACGGCGATGGCGATATCGATGCGGTCGTGGATTCATCGCTGTTCCTGAACAACGGCGTGGGTATTCTCATCCAGCAACCGGTCGATCCGGCCCTGAACAACAGCGGCAGCCTCTCGGCGATCGATGTGAATGGGGATGGTCAGAGCGAACTGGCCCTTCAGCACGCGGGCGTGCTCCGGATCTTGCGCCTGGGACTCGGCGGGTTCGCCACGATCTCGACATTGGCAACCGATGAGACGCTCTCGTTGGAAGGGGAACGCTCGGTCGTCGATCTGAACGGAGACGGCCGTCCCGACCTTGTCCTGCGATCGGGGAGCGCAACGAGGCTGGTGTTCAATAGTGCGGGCGGATTGCTGTCCGGGCCGCTCCTCGCCGGGGCCGCGACACTGGCTGACGGCACCGGTGATCGGATCGCGGACCGTTTCACACTGGCGATCCGAGGCGATTCCGGTCTGGACATCCTCCGCGAAAACGGTGCGGGGGACGGGTCCTTCGCCCCGCCCATCGTTGTTGGTTCTCTGCCCGCCGGGTTCACGAACCCGGTGCTGTCCACCATGACGGCGGATTTCAACCGCGATGGAAGACCCGACCTGCTGTTGATATCGGCATCGTCCGTGAACTTCGAGTCCGTCGAGGCGGTCATCAGCGATGCTTCGGGTCGCTATGACAACGGCTCCGCGGCCACGGGCATGGGAACGTTCGCGGGGATTGGTGGGTCGGCTCTGTTCGGCGCGGCGGACCTTGACGGTGACAACCGTCCGGATGCCTGGGGGTTTCGCCGAGTCTCCGATGTGAACACCGAGTTTGTGGTCTCACGCCAGATCACCGGGGCGGCCGTGACAAGGCTTTCGGCCTCCTCCGCATCGGTCGAACCGCTCGATCTGCTGGTGCTCACGGCCACCGTTACCCGGGGAGAACTGCCGCCCGACACAGTCCCGTTTGTCGAGTTCTACATCGACCTCGACGGCGACGGCGTGATCACGTCCGCGGATTCTCTTCTAGGGATGGTCGGCTCGCCCGACGGCGATGGCGCCTATCGCCTGCGGTACACGCACACCCGAACCGACCTTGCCGGCCCGACCGCCATCCTCGCCGTGGCGAAAGCGGGCGCGACCTCCGCACCCGGTGCAACGACGGTCACGTTCTGGCAACGGACTTTCTATCCCGAGGGATTCCGCAATGATGCGAGCGTCAACGAGTACGTCTCGATCGTGAACCCCTCCTCCCGGTCCGTCACGTATCAACTGATCGCCCGGTATGAAACCGGCGAGCGAGATCAGATCATCGCGGAGGGCGTCATCCCGGCCAACGCGCGGGGCGGCGTCACCATCTGCGAGCGAGGGCGGCCCGAGGTGGGCCTGACGCGGCCCGGCGTGGGTTACGCGCTTGAACTGAGGGCCGATGGTCTGCTCGGCGCGACCTTCGCCCATTACGACAGTTTTACCGGGGACACGCCGGACCCCATCGCCGGCGCCTCGGGAGAGTCGCTTTCCTCAACGGCCAACGTCCTGTGGTCCTTCGCCGATATATCGACTTCGACGTTCGATTTTCTGCTGTTCTACAACCCCGGTCTGACCGACGCCGCGGTTCAGGTCCGGTTCTTCGACGAAGCCCTGGGGGAAGTGGTGAAGCAGGTGTCGGTATCCTCACTCCGGAGGGGCGGTTTGGCGATCCGCGACATCGCTGAACTTCTTCCCAACACCCGTTATGCCGTGACGGTGTCGAGCAGTTTCCCTCTCGCTGCGGCCCACTCGCGGTATCGCCAGGATGGAGCCTCGTGGGGCACGCGGGGCGTGGCGGGTGCCGATGCGCAGGTTTTCGCGGGGGTCGAGTTGAGGCCCACGGCCGTGCACGACCTCACGCTTTACAACACGGGGACAGAAACGGTCGAGGTCACGCTCGAGTCTTCATTCGACACCGGAGCCGTATCAACACGGTAGGTCTTCGTGCCGCCGAGGCAGCGATTGACGTTTGATCCGTTCGCTTCGGCTCCGATCGGGGCGGCCTTCGGGTCGCTGCGACTCTCCGGGCTGATGGGCGAGGGAGGGGTGGTTGGGGCGCTTTCGACGCAGGACTTCAGCCGCGGGGACCTGGTGTCGACCGGTCCGACGGGTATCGCCGCTCGAGGCTGGGCCTTTGGGGATGCCTTCCTCGCGCAAGCCACGGCGGGCATCTCCGAGTTTGAGACGCTGGTGGTCTACAACCCGTCGCAAGGGCCTTTGGATGTTGCGGTGACGTACCACTTTCTCGATGGATCCGTCTCATCAAGGGTGCTTTCCGTGGCCGCGCGGTCGCCGGCAGGGGTTCGACTGCACGAAGAATCCGTGATTACAGACTTCGGCCCGTTGGTCTGGTACGGGATTTCTCTCTCGGCTCCGAGTCCGGTCGTGGCGACGATGACCCACTGGGACCTTTCCCAGGGGGGCGGTTGGGCGACCATCGGTGGTGTGCTGGGGTCCTTCGTAGAAGTCTGAGAACCCGTACGCGACGCGACTCCTGTTCCAGTATCAACGGCGTCCGCGTCACGGAACTCCAGAGTCTTTTCAAGAAATTCCACGCCGCAGCAGGCTTGATCCGCCGCGGGTGTGTATTGTTGAGCGACCGCCGGTGTAGTTCCGAGTTTGATACCCGGCATTCGATTCCTGTTCGATGGGCCTCCGAGGGGCGGAGGTAGCGGATGCCCGATGCCAGCGGCCGCGAGGTACGCGGTTCTTTGATGTCGGGCTTTGTCATGGCCGCGTGCGTTGATCTTGGGAGTCACTTCGGGGGAAACAACTTGCGGACGGCGAGTGCCGTCCATCGCCCGTTCGGCGTGGGGTACGCTGTTCAGGCTCGATCGTGTGTGTCCCGGAGGGGGGCTCGATCGCGTGTCAAGAGAGGCGCGCGTTCCTCGAGTGCATGGGAGAGTAGTTGGTATTGACGGAGATGAAGAACATGGCAACCGAAAGCGCCGTTCGCAGTCAGCACTCCCAATCGGCAGATGCGCAGGGAGCAGACCAGGGCGTCCCGCAGTTCGATCCGCGTCCTCAGCGCGGCGAGCCACCTCCGCACCCACGAAGGGTTCTCGTGGCCGAGGATGAATACCTGGTGGCCACCGAACTGACACATGCCCTCGCTTCCCTCGGATATATTGTCGTCGGCCCCGCAACCGATGGCGAAGCCGCGGTGGCACTGACCCGAAGCGCCAACCCGGACCTGGCCATCATGGACGTGCGAATGCCCCGCAGAGACGGCATCAGCGCCGCCCGCGAACTGTGGGAACTGCACAACGTCCCCGCCATCATGGTCTCGGCCTACTCCGATCAGGAAACAGTCGATGCCGCGGCACAGACGGGAGTTTTCGGATACCTTGTGAAGCCGGCGAGCGTCGATCAGATCCGCGCCGCCATCGGCATAGCGTGGGAGCGTTATCGCCGGGCATCGGTCCTCGAAGCCGAAAACGCGCACCTCAAAAAGCGACTCGAAGAACGCAAACTCATCGAACAGGCCAAGTGGATCCTGGTTTCAAAGAAGGGGGCCACGGAACCCGAAGCGATGCAGATGCTTCAGCGTCGAGCCCGCGATACACGTCGCCCCTTGGGCGACATCGCTCGGGCGGTCATCGAGGCCGAAGGTCTGCTCGGCTGAGCATTGTTCAGACCCGCAGAGAGTGCACCAGTACGAGCAATTGTCAGACAGTCCGGAGTGCCGGGCTTATCTCATGCGCAAAGTAAAGCACATTTGTTAGGTAAATGAATGAAATAAATCATCAAAATGTTAGGCATATAACCGATGTTTATTTCAAAAATATATACATACAAGTAAGTATAAATTGATTCCAACGCATGGATCAAATTTTGATGGTCCACTGCCTTGGCCTTCAAAACAACTAAGTTGTTGTCATGAATGCGAGTGGGCTTGACCACGCGATGATCGTGAAGAGCCGGTACGCGGTTACACGGTTGTGACACAGCGACGGCAACCCCGCGCCGATGAGATTCGTATTTTCAAGACCACGCGAGGCGCGATCGTGGTGGGTCGTGTACGATGCGGGCCTTTTGCGGCTCGCGGCCGTGGACGGAGGTCTGGTGACGGCGTGAGTCACCGGAGTCGGAGATGTGCTGGCACGTGCAGGAAGGAAACCCATGGCGTCAACCAACGTCTGCTGGGGCATCGAGATCGGGGCATCCGCCATCCGGGCGGTGAAGTTGGAAGCCACCGGCGACGGCGGTGCGAAACTGCTCGAGTACGCCGTCATCAATCACCCCAAGCCTCTCTCCGCGCCGGACGTGAACCCCAACGACATTCTGCGCGTGTCGCTGGGCGCGCTCACGAGCCAGTACGATCTGTCGAAGGCGGCCATCGCGGTCTCCGTCCCCGGACATTCCGCCTTCGCTCGTTTCGCCAAACTCCCCCCGGTTGAACCCAAGAAGGTTCCCGACATCGTCAAGTTCGAGGCGATGCAGCAGATCCCTTTCCCGCTCGAGCAGGTCGAGTGGGACTACCAGACCTTTGTCAGCCCCGATTCACCCGATGTTGAGGTGGGCATCTTCGCCATCACCCGCGAGCGGGTGATGGAACGGGTACAGATGCTCGAGGACATCGGCCTGGTGCCCAACTACGTTGTACTCAGCCCCATCGCGGTCTACAACGCCCTCGCCCACGATCTCGAGTTTGGCTCGCAGACGCCGGGCACGATCATCGTCGATGTCGGGACCACCTCCACCGATCTGGTCGTCGCCACGCCGGGACGCATGTGGGTCCGCACCTTCCCGATCGGCGGCCACCAGTTCACCGAGGCCCTGGTCCAGCAGTTCCAACTCAGTTATCCAAAGGCGGAGAAACTCAAGCGAGAAGCCGAGGACAGCAAGCACGCCCGGCAGGTCTTCCAGGCGATGCGTCCGGTCTTCACCGACCTGGCGCAGGACATCCAGCGCTCGATCGGCTACTACCAGTCCCTCAACAAGGACGCCAACCTCACCCGCCTGATCGGCGTCGGCTCCACCTTCCGCCTCCCGGGTCTGCGCAAGTATCTCAAGCAGCAACTGGGCATCGATGTGTACCGGATCGAGGAGTTCAAGAAACTCAAGGTCGATGGCGATGGCGCGGCGGGCTTCAACGATGCGACATTGAACCTGTGCACCGCCTACGGCCTTGCGTTGCAGGGCCTGGGCCTCAACGCCGTCGGCGGCAATCTCATGCCCGTCGCGGTCCTGCGCCGCAGCATGTGGAAGGAGAAGGTGCCCTACTTTGGCCTCGCCGCCGGGCTTGCCATCGCGGCCGGTGCGGGCATGTTCCTTTTCCCCATGGCCGACAAGATGGGCGTATCGGCCAACCTCCCCGACCCCATCATCCAGCAGACCCTGCGGCGTGCCACCGAACTCAAGAACGAGGCCACCGAGGCCGGAGTTCTTGAAGGCGGCGGCGTCAACGCCGATGCCGCCAACATGGTCGCCCTGATGGAGCGTCGGGGCATTTTCCAGCAGATCACCCGCGATGTGAAAAACCTCATCGCCGCCGCCGACCAGCGCGCGCCCAGATGGTTCGAGGAATACGGCGTCAAGGGAGCCACGCCCCCGCCCGCTCCCGCGGTGAGCCTCCGCAGTTTCGATTGCACGTATCAACCCCCCAAGGCCGCCGAGGAGGCCGATCCCTTTGCCTCGGGGGACCCGAGCGCCTCCAACCCCGATCCGCTGAAGATCGCGTCCTTCCCCCGCATCGAGTGCCGGCTCGAACTCACCACGGCCCAACCCGAGCCGCGGAAGTTCGCGCAGGAAACGATCGAGCGGTGGTTGCGGGCCAAGGAAAACCGGATCCGCGCTGATGTGCCCTACGAGATTGTCATTGATCCTCGTTCGATTCAGGTGATCGAAACCGGCAAGGAAAGCGAAATGGCCTCCGTAGGCACGGCACGGGGAGGCCGGGGCGACCCGTCCCGCACGATCTCTCGTCGCGATGAGTCGGGAAGAATGCTCGTCGGCAATGAACAGGAAGGCTTCCGGCAGGTCTCGGTGATTCTCAAGGGCGCTGAGGTCGCCGGCGGTGGGTCCGCACCTGTGAGCGGCGCCGAGCGGGCCGCCGAGCAATCCGAGGCCGCGGCCCAGAACGAGTTGGACAAGGAAGCACCGATCTCACCCCCGCCTCCACCCGCTTCCACGGGCACCATCGCCGTGACCTGGTACGCCGTCTTCAAGCCCGCCGCGACCGACGATGCGGCCGCCGGAGAGAACAAGTGAAGAACATCCTCGCCTGGGTCAAATCCAACCTGCTCATCGTCATCTTCTGCTTCATCGTGCTCGCCGCGTTGCCCACGACGTTCGCCGTCAGCAGCGCCTGGCGTGAGCGGATCCGCTCGGAACGCGAGAAGGCGGCCAACGACGAGATGGGCAAGATCAGCAAGGCCGATGTGAGTTACACCATCCCGTCGTACGACCCGGGCCAGAAGCCCGTGGAGTACAAGGGGGCGCCCAACTCCGAGATCACGGCATGGTTCAAGCGAGAGCGTGAAGCGCTCGCCACCGCGGCCGAGAGCCTCGTCAAGCGAGCCGCCGAGTTCAATCGCGGCGTCGGGAATGATGCCGCGGCGGTCGGGCGTTCCGAGCATCGTCCCCTGGTGGACGGCTTGTTCCCCGATCCGAAAGTGATCGTTGAAAGCCGACTCAGGGAACAGATGGGCGAGTCGTTTGACGCCAAGACTCCCGAAGAAAAAGCGGCGTTGATCCAAGACGCCGCCGAAGATCTGCTGACCGCCAAACTGAATGAGATGGAGGAAGTCCTGCTCGGCAAGAGGGGCCGCCCGGACATTTACGCCGATCTGCTTTCTTCGATCAACGCGGGTCCGCCCGCGGACCCCATCGCCGTGAACAGCGCGATCAAGGAGATGTTCACACGGGAATCCGACAAGATCACCGCCGGCAAGAGGGCGTTGACACAGGATGAACAGGAGGGACTGGTCAAAAGACTCGCCGACCGGCGTCTCGCCGAGTACCAGGCCGTCGCCTCGCAGCGTTCGCTCTTCGCCACACCCAAAATCTGGCCGCAGTCCCCGCAGAAGGGCTTTTCATCGATCCCCAGGGGGAAGATTGATCTGGGCAATATCTCGCTCGAGGCGTTCTTTGTCAATCAGTGGGACTACTGGGTGTTCAATGATGTCCTGGCGGCGATCCGCCTGGCGAACGGGGACCGCGGCAACCCCGTGGGCGTTGCCAACGCCGTCGTGAAGCGGATCGAGTCCTTCCAACTCGCCGACCCCGAGGGGTTGTACGGCTCCGCCGACCCGATGGGGGACATGAACGCAGCTCAGGCGACACCACCCGCTTCCGACGTGCCCGGTCTGGTTCCCAGGGATTGGACGGTCTCCATCACGGGACGGGGCATGGGTTCGTGGAACTCGATGTACGATGTCCGGCGCGTCACGCTCACCGTCATCGTTTCGTCCGCGAGGATCAACGAGTTTCTCGACGCGATCGCCCGCACGAACTTCATGTCCGTCACCGACCTCGACCTGCAGGCGGTCGATATCTGGAACGACCTGCGTGAAGGCTATTACTACGGCCCGGAGCACGTTGTCCGTGCCACCATCGGCATCGAAACCGTCTGGCTTCGCGGGTGGACATCGGCCTACATGCCGCCCGATGTCGCCGGGTTGCTCGGCGCGCCCGCTTCAGAAGGGGTCCCCGGCGCGGCCCCCGTGACGTCGCAACCCCCGTCCAATCGCGGCCGCAAGGGCGGCTGATCCGCGTTCTGTTCCGACCGATTCCGCGAGGACCCAACCATGAAACTCAAAGGCATCAAGCCCATCGAGCAGCACGTGGACAAGATCGTGATCGCGCTTACCGCCGCGGCGGGAGCCGGATTGCTCATCTGGCAGTTCATCCGCCCCAACGAAGTGAAAGTGGGCACGGTGAAGGAGACACCGACCCGGGCCTTCAAGCCCGTCGAAGATGCCGCGCGGCGCCTGGAGCAGCGCCTCAACGTGCCGGGCGTGCCCGACGAGATCAAGGCCAGCGCCGGCAAGCCGGTCTCGGATCAACTCGCCATCGGTCTGGCGGCATCGTTCGGTGACCCGGCGCGTTCCATCGCGCTGGGGCCGACGCCGTCGATTGGCGCGGTTGCCGGGGTCGGTCCGGCCACGGCGGACACCTTTGTCCTTCCCGCGATCCCCGCGCCCACCGGCCTCGCCGTACACGCGTTCCGCTCCAGCATCCATCCGGTCGAAGTGGTGCGCAACCCGGAACTCGCCAAGTCGGGGCTGTTGCCCAGCGAGCAGCCGTTCGACAAAGCCGCGGTCAGTGTCGAGGTCGTGTTCAATGGTCAGGCGTTGAAGGACCAACTATTGAACGACCCAGATGGCGACGGGCCTCACGATCCGATCCCTCTGGGGTGGTGGCGTGATCCCGTGAACGAGGCCGCCGATCTGCTCACCGTGGTGGCCGTCCAGACCGAGCGTGAAACACTCCGCAACCCAGACGGCACCACACCGGCCCAGCCGACAGTGACGCTCGTCACGGTGCTCCCGGGGAATACCGACACGCTCGCCCTGTGGAACTCGGGCGTCAAGAGCATCGGTGATGTCCCCCCGTACATCGAGCAGTTGAAGGCGATGTCCGAGCAGATTCTGCGACCGCAGTACTTCTCAACCATCTATGGCCCGGAGTGGAAGCCCCCGTCCGAAGTCGTCCAGACAGCCGATGACGAAGGCAAAGCCCGCGCCATCGAGTCCAAACGCCGTGAACTCCGAGAGATCGACGACAAGATCGCGGACCTCCAGTCTCGAATCCAGTCGGGTGGCGACCCGCGTTCGCCGGGCCGATCCGCGCCCCCTCCCCCCACACGCGGCGGAGGCGGCGGGGGTGGTGGCGGGAAGGGCGGCGGTGGCGCAGGGCCGGGAGGAGCTCCCCCGCCGCGAGACACCGGGACCACTCGCGAGACCAACGTCAAAGCGCTGGAGAATCAACTCAAGGCGCAGAATGAACGCCGCGCCCGCGTCGTCAAGACCCTCGAGAGCATGGGCGAGAAGGTCGACCAGTCGGATCAGTCATCGGGCGCACCGACCGCCGGTTCGGCGGCGTTGGGTTTGCTCGACAACCCGGAGGTCAGAATTTTCGTGCACGACTTCGCGGCCCAGCCCGGCGCCCAATACCGCTACCGCACGCGCGTGCTGATCAACAACCCGCTCTTCGGCCGCAACTTGCAGGAGAGTCAGAAGAAACTGGGCGAACCGAAGGTGATCGAGGGCGCCTGGTCGGAATGGAGCCGCCCGGTTGACGTCGATCCGGACAGCATGTACTTCATCACAAGCGCCGAAGGAGCCGGCCCGCTCTCGCCAACGCCGCGGGCCGTGGCCGAGATGTTTGTCTTTCACTACGGCTTCTACCGTTCATCGACCGTCAGCCTGGAGCCCGGCGACATGCTTATCGCGCCCAGGCTCCGCCTGCCCGACGATCTCAAGATCGCGGACATGAAAAAGATGGAAGAGGCGATGAAAACTTCGGCGGACTCCACCGGCACGCCAACCTTGCCCTCCGGACCCATGGCTCCTTCCGGTCCCGCTCCCGGCCCCGGGAAGGGTGGGCCGGGTCGAGGCCGCGATGGTGAAATCATGCCGCCCATCGATCCGCGACGGCCCGCAGCCCCCGCGCCTCCAAGCGTTCCAACGCTCGCCATGATGCCCGAGTGGCTCAGCATCAACTGCCCACCTCCATCGGACCCGCGTGTCGATTCGGTCTTCCTGGATGCAGCGAGATTGCCCGCCGCGGCACAAGGCGCGATGGGTGAAGGCCGCCAGCGTATTGTGGCGCTCTTCCGCGATGGTGCCGGGACCGTTGTCGTTCGCTCGCCGGATGATGACCGCGGCACCGAGACGTACCGGCGAATGGCGGCCTCCGCCAAACTCGGAGAAACCCAGGGCCAGCCCAAAGCGGCTCCTGAAGCACG
The DNA here is from genome assembly GCA_002343715.1 of Phycisphaerales bacterium UBA2402. GTDB lineage: Bacteria > Planctomycetota > Phycisphaerae > Phycisphaerales > UBA1924 > UBA2402. The sequence continues at coordinate 27,746 of DDSA01000159.1, forward strand.
GACACCCACGTTGCCTCAACCCCGCGAACCGAGGACCCCGCCCCCGACCAAGAGCGGAGGCGGTGGCGGTGGCGGCGGTTGAGCCGGCGAATAACCGAAGGATCCTAAATTCAATCGAACTCGCATCGCCCATGCTCCCCGGCGTGGGTGTCTTCTTGTGGATTATTCGTAGATAATCGAACTTGAACCCGCGTTTCTGCATAAATGATTTTCAAAACCTGAATGCTGGGACTTGACGCGAGAAGGCTGATCGCTACACTTCCCTCCCACCTGAAACGGCCCGATTTCGGCGTGCAAACGCAAAACCAGGTTCGGAGCAGGGGGATCGGACCGCAAGGTCCCAAACGGATCTTTGACAACCGGATACGAATGACATCACCCCGCAGGGTTGGATGCCTGATTCCCGCAAGGGATCGAGCAACCGGTTCTGTGGGGGTGACTAGTAGATAGTAGAAGAAGCAACAAGCTGCAAAGCAACAAAGAAATCCGTGAACGGGGTCAAACCAGGGGCACGGTCGATCCGGAAGGCGCCTAGCCAAGCCGGTTCGCGAACGCAATGCAGCGCCAAAGGCACACATAACCATGCACGTGCGAATGAACGTAGATCGCGAGAGCGAGAAGCGGGAGTTCGCATCCGGCGGCCCGTCCTTACGGGAGCCGGGGCTGATGCCGATCTGGCAATGCGGGGCACCCTACGGGGTCTTTCCGCGGCGTCCGGTTGGCGGCCGAGCGATAAGGGTACACGGTGGATGTCTTGGTGTCGAGAGGCGATGAAAGACGTTGGAACCTGCGATAAGCCCGAAGGAGCCGGTAACCAGGCTGCGATCTCGGGATCTCTGAATGGGGCAACCCACCCGCAAGGGTACTTCACTCTGAACGCATAGGAGTGAAGAGCGAACGTGGAGAAGTGAAACATCTCAGTATCCACAGGAAAAGAAAGCAACAGCAATTCCGTGAGTAGCGGCGAGCGAAAGCGGATCAACCGAACGACGAACGAAGCGTTTGAATGACGCGCCGCAGAAGGTGAAAGCCCTGTAGTCGAAGTTCGGCCAGCCCATCGAGTAAACTCGGGCTCGGGAAACCCGGGTTGAACATGGGGGGTCCACCCTCCAAGGCTAAATACTCCTCGACAACCGATAGCGAACCAGTAAGGCGACTGAACGATGACAAGCACCGCGACGAGCGGAGTGAAAGAGTACCTGAAACCGTGTACTTACAAGCGGTCGGAGCCCCTCACGGGGTGACGGCGTGCTTTTTGCATAATGAGCCGACGAGTTGCTCTGTACGGCGAGCCTAAGGCCTACCAGGCCGGAGGCGGAGCGAAAGCGAGTCTGATAAGGGCGCTAAGTCGTACGGAGTAGACGCGAAACCTTGTGATCTACCGTTGGTCAGACTGAAGGGCGGGTAAGACCGCCTGGAGGGTCGAACGGGTGACCGTTGAAAAGGTCTCCGATGAACTGACGGGAGGACTCAAAGTGTAATCAAACTGGGAGATAGCTCGTTCTCTCCGAAATAACTTTAGGGTTAGCCTCAGAATGCAGACATTGGGGGTAGAGCTACTGGATGAGGCAGGGGGTCTACCCGACTACCCTCCTCAACCAAACTCCGAATACCAATGTCCAAGCTCTGGGAGATAGACGGTGAGTGACAATATCCATCGTCAAAAGGAGAACAATCCAGACCACCAGCTAAGGTCCCTCAAATGTGCTTAGTTCGAAAGGAAGTTGGGTTGCTGTGACATCCAGGATGTTGGCTTAGAAGCAGCCATCATTTAAAGAGTGCGTAACAGCTCACTGGACGAGGAACTCAGCGCCGATAATGATCGGGAATAAGCACGTTGCCGAAGCTGTGGGAGTCGAAAGACTCGGTAGGAGAGCGTTCTTGGCCGCGGCGAAGCGATTCCGGAAGGGGTCGTGGAGCGCCAAGAAGTGAAGATGTCGGCTTGAGTAACGATTAACAAGGTGAGAATCCTTGTCGCCGAATACCCAAGGTTTCCTGGGCAAGGTAAATCCGCCCAGGGTTAGCCGGGACCTAAGGCAAGGCCGAAAGGCGTAGTCGATGGACGTGCGGTCAATATTCCGCAGCACGCGTGGAGATCAAATCACGTTTCGGATTCCAAAGCTCGACGGGGCTGTAAGATGCCCAGGCCCTTGTGGCCGATGTCGGGTGGCGGGGTTCCTAGAAAAGGCGTGAGGGCAAGACGCGTCCCGTACCAAAACTGACACAGGTGGGTGTGGCGAATAGCCTCAGGCGCTCGAGAGAACGGTCGTGAAGGAACTAGGCAAGTTAACCCCGTAAGTTCGCAAGAAGGGGGGCCTACTCCGCAAGGAGAGGCCGCAGAGAAAAGGGTCTGGGAACTGTTTATCAAAAACACAGCTCTGTGCTAAGACGCAAGTCGATGTATACAGAGTGACGCTTGCCCGATGCCGGAATGTCAAGAGAGTGGGTCATCGAAAGAGAAGCTCGCGATCGAAGCACCGGTGAATGGCGGCCGTAACTATAACGGTCCTAAGGTAGCGAAGTTCCTTGTCGGGTAAGTTCCGACGCGCATGAATAGCGTAATCACTGGACTCCTGTCTCCACGACCGACTCGGTGAAATAGTAGTGGCGGTGAAGATGCCGCCTACCCGCAGCAAGACGGAAAGACCCCGTGGACCTTCACTATAGACTTGTATTGGCCACGAGCATTCACTGCGTAGCATAGGTGGGAGGCTTTGAAGCCTGGGTTCCGGCCCAGGAACAGCCATAGGTGAAATACCACCCTGTGTACGTTTGTGGCCTAACTTCGATTCCCGTGAATCCGGGCGAGGGACAGTGCATGTCGGGTAGTTTGACTGGGGCGGTCTCCTCCAAAAAGGTAACGGAGGAGTGCAAAGGTCGGCTCAGCACGGATGGAAACCGTGCCGTGAGTGCAAGAGCATAAGCCGGCTTTACTGCGAGACCGACGGGTCGAGCAGTCTCGAAAGAGGGCTCTAGTGATCCTGCGATCCCGTGTGGAAGGGTCGTAGCTCAACGGATAAAAGGTACCCCGGGGATAACAGGCTGATCGCTCCCGAGCGTCCATAGCGGCGGAGCGGTTTGGCACCTCGATGTCGGCCCATCACATCCTGGGACTGAAGGCGGCCCCAAGGGTTCGGCTGTTCGCC
>DDSA01000068.1:0-39321 GCA_002343715.1 Phycisphaerales bacterium UBA2402
CAGCGCGGTGCAGGGACCGGTCGGTGTCGGTACGGTTCATCGGGGCTCCTTTGGACTTCTGTATGTACGGGTGCGGGCTCACCGCACCAATCCGTGTCCACGCGGCTGGATCAAGCGGGCCTGCGCCTGCAGGCCACCAGTCGCGCCCGGGAACGGTGTGGCGGCGCTTTCGGGCGAGGCCGCGACCATCGAGATGCGCTCCACCAGTTGCGCCTCGGACAGCACGCCGAAGCCGATCGGGGCGATCTTTCCGGTGAAAGGCTGGGCGAGGTAGATGGCCGGAACCTGGCTCATTCTCAGCGTGGTGGCGATCCCGTTGTCGCGTCGGGCGTCAGCGAAGCCGGGTATCGGGCCACCGTCGACGCTGATCGCGACCACCTTGATGCCGTGCCGGGTCTGGAAGGCCTCGAGCGTCGGCGCGAAGGCATGGCAGTAGGGGCAGTCGCTGCGGAAGAAGAAGAACAGGACATGGTCGCGGACCAGGGCACTGATGGACTGGCTGCGCTGGGCCGTCTGCAACTGGTCGAACACCTCCAGGGCTTTCGCGTTCACCGGGCGTCCCTGGAGCGTGGGGTCGAGTTCAGGGCTGGCCCATGCGATGCGCTGCGCCACGTCGGCGAAGGTGGATGCGCGCGACACCACCTGGGCCTCCAGCTCCATGTAGCGGCGTACGTTGGCTTCGGTCGGCCGCATGATGGCGATGTGCCGGCGCTCCTCGAGGGCCTTCTGCAGGCGCTCGAACTCGACGATCTCCGGGGGCTTGGGGGGCGAACGCCGAGGTGCAGTGGCGGCACTCGATGACGTTGCGGCCTGCCGCGGTGCGGAAGCTGGTGGTTCGGGCGGTGGGATCTCCGGCTCCTCGTAGAAGTGCCAGCCGCGCCAGTTGTCGGACCAGTACGGCCGTCCGGGGTCCTGCGGCTGCGCCAGGGCGATCGTCCCGCCGCCGAGCACGACAACGAGGCAGAGCGCGAGCCGAGACTCGCATGAGGCTGGGCGGCGCAGCGTCATGGGCGCATCCTCACGACAGCGACCGCGGCGGCTGGCCGTCGCGACAGTAGTTGATGCCGAAGTCGATCGTCTGCCGCCGAGGTGCCTGCACGCCGCCGGCGCCGTAGTTCGGCAACTGCACGCCGTCTTGCCAGAAGCGCACGTTCAGGCGGCTGCAGCCGCGCTGGGCGTAGCGCATCTCGGTGCTGACGTCGATGTAGATCGGCGTGGTGGCGTTGAAGCGCTGCGAGATTGCGTCGGCGACCTCGCCGACCAGGAATCCGTGGGCCTCGCCATCGGGCGAGTCCAGGGCCGCCAACATCAGCTGCCTCGCATCCCGGACCGGCATTCGGTCCTGAGCCGTGGCAGCGCTGGCAAACAAGGCGCAGGCGGCGCCGACCAGAACGGTGATGGGCTTCACTGGCACTTCCCCTGGCCGTAGTAGCAGGTGGGCACGCGGCTGGCGCTGTCGGCCTGCAGCGCGTTGACGTTCAGCAGGGTCGGCACCAGCGACGCGTAGAACTCCGACAGGTCCATCGCCGCGAAGTTGAGCGTCTGCAGCTGCGCGACGGTGAAGCCGGAGCAGTCGGCGTTCTGGGCACCGCCCCAGCCCTTGCCGATCTGCGCGCGGCCCTGTTCATTGACGATGCGCGCCAGCATCGAGTTGAAGCAGCACTTCGAGGTCGTGCGTTCAATGCAGGAGACGCACCTGCCGAACACGCGAAAACATGAGGAGCACCAGGTGCCGATCGTGTGGCACAGCCTGGCGCCTTCCTTCATCGCCAACTTGCCCTCTTCGTCGTTGCACGACATCATCGACAGGACGATGTAGATGATCACCGCGATCGCGAGTGTCCAGGGGTCGAAGGCAATCACCAGGCTCTGGCTGGAGTACACGGCGACGGACCCAGCCGGAACGGCTGCACCGTTCACCGCCACCGTGACGCCGTAGGTCGTGAAGGTGCCGCTGAAGCCACCGCCCATCAGGAGCGCGGAGACTCCCTGGTAAACGAACTCGCGGTTCTGCGAGTTCATCAGGATGTCGTACACGAGCCTGGATCCACCGCCGAACACACTCTGGTTGCTCATGGTCGCGCCAGCGCCATCGGCGTAGCAGCAGTCCTTCAGCAAGCGGTCGCGGCAGCGGTTCTCCTCGCCCTTGAAGACCTGCATGCGGTCGGCGTCCAGGTAGATGCCCGCCTCGCGCCCGGCCTCGAGCATCGACATGCTTCGCGCGAAGTCGGGGTCGTTCGGCGCGCGGATGTCGAAGCAGTTGCCGCTCAGGCAGAAGACGTTGGTCGGGCAGTTGCTGGTGGTGGTGACGGTCTCGGCGGGCACGGGGCAGCTGTAGCCGTCCTCGAACACCTCGCACACGCCGGTGACGGCGTTGGCCTGCCGACAGGTCGACGACTGCGGCGTGCAGCCTGCTGCTACCAGCGGTGCGCACTGGTCGGCCGACGCACCGCCGCTGCACGACATGGTGCTCCGGTACTCCCAGCAGTCGCGGGTGACGGCCACGCCGTCGACGACCTTGGTTGCCGGGCCATCGGTGCAGACGGCGGGCGTGGTCGTGGTGCAGCGGCCACCGGCGTCCAGGGTCGGACACTGGTCGTCCCAGTGGTCGGACTCGGTGACGGTGGTCGCTGGCCGCGTGTAGGACAGTCGCATCGTCGGAATCGAGCCGAAGGCGGGGTTGGGCGCCCAACCGATCACGGCCCGGTCGGCGTCGATGTTCCAGTAGTAGCCGCCTACGGCGCCGGTGATGTCCATGCCGGCGTACGGCGTCCAGCCGGGAGCGGGCGCGTAGCACTTGGTGCCGTCCAGGGCGGTGGTGGTGCACCCGCTGTCACCCTGGCAGACGGTGTCCTGGATGTTGTCGCCGCTCTGCGTGCCGGCGCGGCAGGCGGCGTAGACCTTGAGGAAGGGCTCAACGCTGGTGCAGCTGTAGCCGGAGTCGCCGCCACCCGTACAGACCTCGGCGCGCTCCGGAGCCACCATCGCAGTCAAGCTGCAGGTCGATCCGCTGCAGCTCTTGTCAGCCACCCAGACGGCCGTGCGGATGGGCTGACCGTCGATCATCGAGTAGGTGGTGCCGAGAACCGACACGATCTGTGGGAAGACGACCGGCGTCGTCATGTCCACGTCGAAGAAGCTGAGCGGATTGCCGTCCTGGGTGACGCGGAAGTGCTGCGCGGTGACGGCGCGGTCAGGCAGGCACTGCACGTCCAGACCCGTGCGGCCGGAGGCGGCGTGGGCGAACCAGTCGCCCGGGTTGCAGCTGGTGGTCCGCGTCGTGCTGACGGTCAGGCTTCGGCTGCAGCTGTAGTTGCCGACGCCGACGTAGCGCAGGCAACTGCGTGGCTGCATGCCGGCGGGCACCGGGGTGACCGTGGTGGTGCACCCGCTGTAGTGGGCGGCCAGGCTGCCCAGCTCGGCCGATGGCGAGCGGCCGATCGCGCGCGCGGCGGCAACGGCAGGGTCATCGACACCGATCGTCGGGCGCGGTGTGTTGGCCGAGGAGAAGGCGCCACGCTGCGCCTGGCAGAGCGGGTCGGTGGGGGTCAGCGCACAGGCAGACAGTCTCGCGCTGCCCTGCGATGAAAGATTGGGCTGGCGGTAGTAGCTGCGCTCCGGTGGCGTGGTCGTGTAGCCCGGGACCACGGAGGTGGCGCCTGGGGTTGTGACGTTGCCGCGGGCCACCGGGTTCGCGGCCTGGCCGGCGGCGACCCCTTCCTCGTGCGGGCCGGCCACGGCGGCGGTCTGCGTTGTCAGAAAGCAGACGGCTGTGATGGAGGCGACGAAGCGGCGCCACGGCGAGGCGCGGCTCGCCGTGGATGGCGGCGAGGCAGTGAGGTGGCTATCGGGGCCGGGGGGGGGGGGGGGGAGGACGCCCCCCCCCCCCCCCCCCACCCCCCCCCCCCCGCCATACCGCAACGCCACGTCCCGCTCGACGGCTTTGCCCACGATCGTGCGCAGATCCGCCGAGATTCCCGCGTCCGCCCCCGTGAACACCGCCCGGGGCCCATCCAGCACGGCCCGGATCGCACGCCCGCCGGCCTTGCCCGCCAGATCGCGGAACGGGCGACCCGTCAGCATCTCGAACAGCATCACGCCCAACGCGTACACGTCCGTCCGCGTATCGACGTCGTCCGGGTCGCCGCTCAACTGCTCCGGGCTCATGTAAGGCAGCGTCCCGAGCATCTGCCCCGACAGCGTCAGCTCCGTCACCCATTCGGACCCGAACGTCCGCGCCAACCCAAAGTCAAGCACCTTGGGCGAACCCTCTCGCGTCACCAGCACATTCGACGGCTTGAGGTCCCGATGGATCACGCCGCGGCGATGCGCGTGCTCCACCGCGTCGCACACCTTCGCAAAAAGCTCCAGCCGGCGCGACAGCGACAAGCCCGCACGCTTGCAGTACGCCGCGATCGGCTCCCCCTCCACAAGCTCGGTCGCGATGAAAGGGCGAATGCCCGTCGGCGTCTCCGCCTCGCCCGCCTCGTACACCGGCAGAATGCCCGGGTGGCTCAGCCGCGCCAGCACTCGCGCCTCGTGCTCGAACCGCCGACGCATCTCGGGGGTGGCGGCGTCCGCCCGCATCACCTTCACCGCCACCAGACGCTTCGGCGAAATCTGCTCGGCCCGATAGACCTCGCCCATCGCCCCTTCACCGATCCGACCGAGTATCAGATACCTGTCCGCCAAGACCCGCCCCGGCGTAAACCGCTCGCCCTCGGTTTGGGGAGGCAGAAACTGGACTTCGGTTGCCTGCGTTACCGATCGTGGCTTCCCGGGGATCTCGGACATGGAGGGCATCGGGATCGGCGCATCATCATCGGAAGGGGTACTTGATGCAGCGGCTTGTTGCGGACGACCAGCGCTGTCGGGGGTTGGTTGTGAGTGAAAATCGTCGAACCGCCGGGTGGACGTGAGAGATTCCGCCGCTTCGATGCGCGAACCGCAACCCGGGCACTGGAGAGTGCCCTTCACCACTTCGCGGTCACAGTCCTTGCACCGGGTCATCGATCGGCCTTCAATCTAGGCAGCGTAGAACGGGCCCATCGGGCGGCCAGCCCTCAGACCATAGCCCAACGCACCCGCGCGGAGCATCCCATGCCAGTGTACGAGTATCAATGCGATCAGGACGGCACTATCCTTGAACTGATCCGGCCGATGAGCAGGGCCGACGAACCCGTCACAGACCCCGAAGGGAAAGACCGAACGTTTCACCGGCTCCTGTCCTCGGTTCGCGCCGGCAAAGCCGCGGGCGAAAAAATGCAGCCGCGGGCGGGCGGCTGCTGTCCGTGCGGTAAAAGCCCCGGGGGATGCGGAACTCGTTGAGTGAGTTTCCTCCCTTCCGGTCTCGGACGATCATCAACTCCCTCAACTCACCCCCACATCAAACCACTTGTCCCGTTTACCCTTCGATCCCTCGAAAATGGCCCAGGCCCGCGCCGCCGAGCGCGAGCCCACCGGCGTGTCTGAGTCGCCGCTCAGCGTTTCCCAACTCGCCGCACGGATCGATGCCACCCTTCAATCCGGTTTCCTCGATCCCGTCTGGTTTGTCGGCGAGGTGAGCGGATTTCGCGAGCGCACTCACTGGTACTTTGACCTGAAAGACGCCGGAGCGGTTGTGAACTGTGTGATGTTCCAGTCTGTCGCGCGGCGGATGGGGTCTGTCCCTCAAAACGGGCTGCAGTTACTTGCCCGCGGACGCGTGGAGTTTTATGCACCAGGCGGCAAGGTTTCGCTCATCCTCGACCGCCTCCAGCCCGTCGGTGCCGGCTCGCTTGAACTGGCTTACCGTGCCATGTGCGATGAACTGAGGGGGTTGGGGTGGTTCGCTCCCGAGCGTAAGCGACCCATTCCAACTTTCCCCCGTCGCGTCGCCGTCATCACGAGTCGCACTGGCGCGGCCTTGCAGGACGTGCTGGTGACCATGCAGCGGCGATGCCCCGCGGTCGGCGTGCTGCTGGTGGATTGCCGCGTGCAGGGTGCGTCCGCAGCGCCGGAGATCGCCGAGGCGATCAGCTATCTCAGCAAACACGCCGGCTTCCTGGGGCTGGATGCCCTGCTCGTCACCCGGGGGGGCGGCAGCATGGAAGACCTGTGGGCCTTCAACGACCGCGAGGTAGCGCGTGCGATTGTCTCCTGCTCCGTGCCGGTCGTGGCCGCCATCGGTCACGAAACCGATACCACCATCGCGGAACTGGTCGCCGATGAGCGTTGCGCCACACCAACGCAAGCAGCGATGCGGCTGACGCCCGATGCCACAGCCCTCGCACGCCAAGTCGATTCTACCGCCGCGAGGCTGACGCTGCTGATCAGCCGGTTGATCAGCACCGAACTGAGGCGTCTGCTGTCACTTTCTCGTCGTCCGGTGTTCACTCAACCGGCCCGTGCCTTTGACGGTCCTCGGAACTTGATCCGGTCCGGCGAGGATCACCTTCGAGCAGTGCAACGCCGGGCGTTACTGCTCGCGAACTCTCGCCTTCAGCGGGCCGCGCTCCATCTCGAACGACACCGCCCCGCCGCGGTTCACGCGAGATTACTCGCCCGCCTTTCCGCCGCCTCCGCGTCATTACTCGCCGCCGGAAGAACACTGGTTGACCGCACAGACATCGACGTGCTTTCGGCTCGAATCCATCGTGCCGCGGCATCTCGGTTACTCCGCTCGCGAGACCGCATCGAGGCGCGGGAGCGAGAACTTTCGGCCATCAGCCCGCTGCGGGTGCTTCAGAGAGGTTACTCCGTCACGTTGACTTTACAGGGCTCGCTCGTGCGCACCCCGTCCGATGCACCACCGGGAACGACTCTTCGCACTCGGCTCGCCGATGGTGAAGTGCATTCAACGGTGCGGAAAAGCCTCGATGCCCCCCCCCTCTCGGTCGGTAGGCCTTCCCGATCCAAACCCTCACGCCCACCAAGACAGAACGGACTTGACGTTGACAAGCCTGGACTTTGGAGTGAAACTTGACATTGGATAAGTTACACATCGAAGAAACGAAACGGGTCGGTCTGCGTATGCAGCCACCGAGGCGGGGGTAAACTCCACCCTTACGGCGGGCGTTCGCCCGCGATTCGCACCCCCGGATCATTCTTTCAATCATCCCGGAACCCAAGATGAATACCACTTTTCGTTCGAACGCCACGTGCGTCAGGCCTTACCCGGCCTCCGCCATGCTGGTCACGCTTCTGACCTTGGCGCCGTACGCCACCGCGTTGCAGGACACAAGCCCGTCAACAGCAGGTGCCGCGACCGGATCCGCCGTCTCCGCCGACAATCGCCCGCGGAACAAGGAAGGTTGGACCGCGATTCTCAAGGGGGAAGCCGTCGCCGCGCCCGAGATCCCCATGGGAGAGGAATCCGTCACCCGCGCGATCCTCGATGAAGGGTTGAACCGCAACCGTGTGATGGATCACCTGAGGCATCTGACCCAGGTCATCGGACCCCGTCTCACCGGTTCCACTGCTGCTGAAACTGCGAACAACTGGTGCAAGCAGCAGTACGAATCCTGGGGACTTTCCAACGCCCGCCTGGAGCAATGGGGAACGATCGGGGCACGATTCGATCGCGGACCATCTTCCGGCAAGGTGCTCCTGCGCCGTGAGCGTAAGAACGATGACGGGACAACCACCACGGATTACGACACGCTGCGCGACATGCAACTCACAACCCTTGCGTGGGCCGCGGGCACCAACGGTCCCGTGCGTGCACCCGTGATCCGCGAGCCGCAGAACGAGGATGAGTATGCCGCGGTCAAGGACAAGCTCGCGGGATCGTGGATCCTCATCAAGGCCCCGCCCGCAGTAGGTCAACGAGGAATTCGAGGCGGTATGGGCGCGCGTTACGATGCGAGACGGGACGGACGCAAGAAACTCGCGGACGGCAAGACGGCCGCCGAACTCTCGATCGCGGAGCGGCTGGTGGCCGATGGCGTTGCGGGTTACATCTCTACTTCTCGCGATGAACGTGTATGGACCGGAGGCATTCCGGGGTGGCGCACCCTCGATGCGGCCGATGTTCCCCCGGATGTCTCGTTCCAGGTCAGACTCTCCGACTACGACTACATCAACTCCAGGCTGGCGGACGGCGACCCGATCGAAGTTGAGGTGGATTTGATGCACACCATCACACCCGGCCCGATTCCCGTGTACAACACCATCGCCGAGATCCCGGGCACGCTGTACCCCGATGAAGTTGTCATTGTCTCGGCGCACCTTGATTCCTGGGACGGCCCGGGCTCTCAGGGCGCGACAGACAACGGCACCGGATCGGCCGTAACGCTGGAAGCAGCGCGAATTCTTGCTGCGGTCGGGGCCAAACCCCATCGAACGATCAAGTTCATCAACTGGACCGGTGAGGAGCAGGGGCTGCTCGGCAGCAAGGGCTACGCCGATGCGTCCAAGGATGTGCTCGACAAGATTTCTGCCGTCTTTGTTGATGACGGCGGCACCAACTATCAGGGCGGGCTCCCATGCGCGGACAACATGGCCGACTTTCTGGCCGCCGCGACCGCGCCGACCAACTTCCAGTTCTACTGCGACACCGACAAGAAGCATCTGAACGTCAACATCCGTCCTTCCGGCCGCCGCAATCCTCGCGGCGGTGGGTCAGACCACGCAACATTCAATGCCGTGGGCGTACCCGGATTCTTCTGGGATGAAGTCGGCCGCGCTGAATACGGCTATGGCTGGCATACGCAGCACGACAAAATCGACCTGGCCATCCCGGTTTACCTCAAGCAATCGGCCACCAACTCGGCCATCACCGCGTACCGACTTGCGTGCGCCCCATCACTCCTTCCTCGCGAACGCCCGCCCACGGAAGAGGAGAAGGCAGCGGAGGAACGCACCCCGCCGAGGCGAAGACCCCGCGGCGGTGATGCTCCCGCGGCCGGAGAAGGTGGATCGGCACCCCAGGGACAGTGACCCTGTACCGACCCAGTACCTGAACCGCAAGATACTGCAGGCTTGATCGGGTTTCGGCGTCGAGTCGCGGCGCTGCCGTGAGGAACCGCGTGTTCCCGGCGGGCTCGCACGGGGTGGTTCCTACCCTTCCACCCTGATGTCCGCACCCGCACACACAGCCGAACTGCGCCTGATGGGAGCGCCGATGTGTATCGGCGCTCTCATTTCTCCGGCAGCGCTGGTCCGAAACCTCTTGTCGCATCGGGCCCTGATCGTCCAGTTTGTCCGCCGCGAGTTTCTCGCCCGCAACCGCGGCAGTATTCTCGGCTTCTTCTGGACAATTCTGCATCCGCTGCTCATGCTGGCGGTGTACACCTTTGTCTTTTCGGTCGTCTGGAACGCCCGTTGGGTCGGGGGCGGGAGCGAGCAGGAATCGAGGAGTCTTTTCGCCATCGGGGTCTTCTGCGGACTGATCGTGTGGGAAATCTTCTCTTCCGGGGTCGGCGCGGCGGCCACGACGATCATCAATCACTCCAACCTGGTCAAGAAGGTCATCTTTCCACTCGAAGTACTCCCGCTTGCGAACATCGGCACCGGGCTGCTTGTGAGCGGGATCAGCCTTCTGATCCTGATCGCGGCGAACTCGATCATGGGGAACGGCTTCTCGACGACGATCTGGGCCTTGCCGTTCATTCTGATCCCGCTGCTGGCGCTGACGTGCGGGCTCGCGTGGTTTGTCGCGTCATTGGGTGTATTTCTGCGTGATCTTCGCCAACTGGTCGCGGGGATCCTCCTTCCGGTGCTGATGTTCACCTCGCCGATTTTTTATCCCGCGGAACGCGTGCCGACGGCATTCCGCTGGTTGATCGACTTCAACCCTCTCGCGTGCATCATCGAGAACGCCCGCGCGGTGGTTCTTTTTTCACGCCTGCCCGATTGGACCCGCCTGGGGATCGTGACCGCGGCCTCCCTCATCGTCATGCAACTGGGGTACGCCTTCTTCATGAAGAGCAAGCGGAGTTTCGCGGATGTTCTCTGAACCTACGGCCACTTCCCCGTGCGTGGTCCGCATCGAGAATGTCGGGAAATGTTACCACATTTACGAACGCCCGCAGGACCGGTTGAAACAGGCTCTCTGGAGGTGGAAACGCACCTATCACCGGGAGTTCTGGGCGTTGCGGCACATCTCCTTTGAACTCCGGCGTGGGGAGTCGCTTGGCATCATCGGCCGCAACGGTTCGGGCAAGAGCACACTCCTGCAGATCATCGCGGGCACTCTCGCGCCCACCGAGGGTTCGGCGCGCGTGGCGGGCCGGATCGCGGCGCTGCTCGAACTGGGCAGCGGCTTCAACCCCGAGTTCACGGGCCGCGAGAACGTCCACCTCAACGCCGCCATCCTGGGCCTGTCACCACGCGAGATTGAGGACCGGTTCGATGCAATCGCGGGGTTCGCCGACATCGGAGAGTTTCTCGATCAGCCGGTCAAGACCTACAGCAGCGGCATGATGGTCCGCCTCGCGTTCGCGGTGCAGGTGCAGGTCGAGCCGGACGTGCTGATCGTTGATGAGGCTCTGGCGGTTGGCGATGCGCTGTTCCAGAAACGCTGCTTCCAACGGTTGGAAGAACTCCGCAATAAGGGTGTGGCATTGTTGTTCGTTTCGCACGATCAGGAGAGCATCCGCACGCTGACCAATCGCGCGATCCTGCTCCACGAGGGCCGCGTGCGATCTTCGGGGACATCGGCCGAGGTCATTCTCGATTATCGACGGCTGCTCCACGAGGCCGAAGTTGCATGGGGCCGGCACCAGGTCGAAGACCACAAGGCCAAAGCCCGTGCCGCAGCGCCTCTCCCCGAACCCACGCTGGTCGGTGCCGGGACAAGCGGCGGGGGCACCGCCGATCGCTCCGGCTCACTCTCGTTCGGAAGCCGCGAAGCGGAAGTGGACGAGGTCGCCGTGCTGGACGCCGCGGGCGCCCCCACCTCGGTCTTCAAGCCCGGCGACATCATGCGCGTCCGGGTCGGGTGCACCGTCCACCAACGCATGACCAATCTGAACATCGCGCTACGCATCCGCAATAAGCAGGGTGTGAAGATGTACTCCTGGGGAACGCTCAACCAGGACATCTCGATCTGGAGCGGTTTGGCGGAAGGCCCGATCTTCTGGGATCGAGCGTTCGAGGCCGGCGAGAGGGTGGTTGTTGAGTTCTCCTGCTCCTGCACGCTGGGAATGAACTTCTACGAAGTGCAGGCGCAGATTTCCCACGAACGGGACCGCTTCTACCGCGATCAGCACATGCTCCACTGGGTCGATGAGGCCGCTCATTTTCACGTGGTGGTGCATCAGGACCATTACTTTTTCGGCGGGGTGACCGATCTTAGAATGAGGGCCGATGTCCACCCAGCCTGAGCGGCCATCCTCATCACCCGATTACGCCGATCTGTATGACGGCTATTGGCAGCGCCAAGACCGTTTCGGCAGCCACTCGTTCAAGGATGCCGGAGAAATCGCCCAACATATTCTGACCACATGCGGACCCGGCAAACTGCTCGATGTCGGGAGCGGCATGGGGCTGCTTGTCAGGGAACTGCTTACGCGCGGTATCGATGCCTATGGCCTCGACGCGTCACGCGTGGCTGTGGACGCCTGCAACGCGCAAACGCCAGAGCGATTCATCCGCGGCTCGATCCTCGCGATCCCGTACCCGGACAACGCCTTCGAGACGGTCGTTTCGACCGATTGCCTCGAACATCTGGCAGAGTCTGATGTTCCTACCGCGCTCGGGGAGCTGGCCCGAATCTGTCGCGGAGGGCTGTACCTTCGCATCGCGACACGACCCGATCGGGACAACACCTGGCACCTGACCGTCAGGGACCGCGCCTGGTGGGAGGCCCGACTCTTCGAGGCCGGTCTGCGCCGGCACCCCTTGATGCTCAGATGCACCGCCTTCGCCTCGCTCGAGGACGAGAACGGCAACTGCACGCTCCTCTTTGAACGCATCCCACCGCAAGCGCAGCACCGCTTCCCGGCCACGTGGCTTGCGGAGAATCGCGATCTGCACATGGACATGCTCCGTGAATCGGGACGCCGCAGCGATGCGCACATCGCTCGGTACGCGCTCGCCGCGGAGCACGTCCGACCGGGCGACACGGTCCTCGATGCCGCCTGCGGGATGGGCTACGGCGCGGCCCTGCTCGCGAGGGGGAGCGAAGCCGCCCGCATCATCGGTGTGGACAACTCCGAAGCGGCCATCGGCTACGCCCGCGCCGCCTTCAGCGACCGGGGAGTGCCGACCGAGTTTCACGTGGCCGATGCGACGCGGCTCGGGTTTCTCGCGGATGAATCCGTGGACCTTGTCGCGTGCTTCGAGACGTTGGAGCATGTCCCCGACCCCGCGGCCCTCCTGGCCGAGTTCCGCCGTGTTCTCACCCCCGGGGGTCGGATCATTGTCAGCGTGCCCAACAACTGGGCGGACGAGACCGGCAAGGATCCGAACCCGCATCACCTGCACGTGTACACGTGGCCCGTGCTTCGAGATCAACTGGCCGCGGCGTTTATCCCTGAAAAACGCTGGCGACAGATCGCCGGCGGGGCTCGCCTGCTTACCGATCGCCCGCGGACGCTTGATGAAGTCGCGTTAGGCCCGCCATTCGATTCCCCGCATCCATCAGGGTCTCCAGCCATTGAGCCGGAGGCCGAGTGGTGGCTGACCCTGGGTATGAAAAGCCCGATCGGAGCGACCAAGGCCAACTACCGCGAGACCGTCTTTCCGCCATACACGGGACCGGACGGGGATTCGTTCAACATCTCGGCATTTGCCCGTGACTACGACAACCCATGGCTCTTCCGGTCACTCATCTGCATCGGCCCGCGCCTGTCCCACGATGCGCAACGCGAACGACTGGCTCGTGAAGTCATCGCGACGGCACGCCCCGGTTCGGCGGATCACGGCGGAGCGGTCTGCGTTCTGGCGTATTGCATC
Source organism: Phycisphaerales bacterium UBA2402 (assembly GCA_002343715.1). Classification (GTDB taxonomy): domain Bacteria; phylum Planctomycetota; class Phycisphaerae; order Phycisphaerales; family UBA1924; genus UBA2402. Next base: position 12,880 of record DDSA01000068.1, read on the forward strand.
CTGAACGCACCGTCGCCCGAACGCATCGCTGATACCATCGCCCTGATTGAAGCATTCGATGCCGCCGCAGATCAGACGACACACACGTGGCGATGGCGTATCTCCAACCGATACATCGCGGCCCGGCTGCATCTTCTTCGCGGGGATCGAGCTTCGGCCAGAGAGGACTTTGTTCGCTGCGCGGGCATGGATGTCCTGCGCTTCAGCCCCTTGCTGGCGACCAAGACGATCGACGCCTTCCGCCTCGCGGGGGTGCTTTCCGTATCCGATGGAAGGATCGAGGAAGCACGGGATGCGTTCCGACGAGGACTTGACGAGTGCCGGCGTGTCACACAAGGCCCTTGGACCAATATCGTGGGCGATCTCAGCCGCCCGCAGCCGTACGGGATGCACGAAATAGCGCAGGTCATGGACCTTGGCAGCCGGTGTACCGCCTGGCTCGGGGTCCTGGACCGCCTCACGGCGCAACCCGGTGAGGCGTGGCTGATCGCGCAGCGGCAGTCGTTCTCGGAAATGCTGTCCTGGGTGCTTTCGCTGCAACACAACGGCCGCTGGCTTGAGACACAACGCAGCACCTGGGAGCGTATCGCCCGCGAGCGGCATGACGAGATTCAACGACTGAACGAACTCCACCGTGCGGACCATAGCCTGCGCGCTCGCGTCGGCGAGCTCGAAGCGTGGAGCGCTGAACTCGCCGCCGCGAAGGCCTGGCATGAAGAGGAACATCGAAAGACACTCGCATGGGCGAACGAACTGAAGGCCGCCGCCGCGTGGCACGGCGAACAACTCGCTGCGAAAGACCGCGAGATAGAACGACTTCGATCCGAGATCGATACCTCGCGCACCTGGACAGACGATCGGGCAGCGGCCGTAGCCTGGCACGAGAAGCACCGCCGGGACCTGGAAGAACGCCTGGCAACCGCTTCGGCAGAACTCGCGCAGTCTCGCGCGTGGGCCGACCAGCTGGCCACCGCCGTGGAGTGGCAGAAGGAACAGGCCGCCACCTGGGAGAAAACCGCCGCGAGGCACGCCGCCGCGCTCGACCAGACTGCCCTCTGGGGTCGCAATCTCGATGCGACCTTGCAATCCGAAAAAGAAGCACTCGCGCGTGCCCGCCACGCCCTCGAGGAAGCCCTCGCCGCCAGACGCGACACTGAAAACCGGCTCGCGGCGTGCCAACAAGAAACCGATCGTATCGCCCGTGAACTCAGGATCATCGAGGAGTCGCGGAATATGATGATGAGTGAGAACTCACACCTCTCCGCTGAACTGGGTCGCGTGACCTCTCTTCCCGTTCATCGCTTCGCGTTGGAGCGGTGGCGGAACAGGAATAATCAGAACTCGTCCGTCGTGGCCGACGGCCGTTCACCCGCCGCACCTGAGCGGTAAACGGCGCAGTCTACGCTCTCTCTCACCCGCCTTTGAAATCGGAGTGTGCATGACCGATCCTCGTGATGTCTTTGTATCCCGCGTCGTCCGCGGCAAATCCTTTGTGGAGGTAGGCGGATTATGGGGCACCGTAGCAGAGAAAGTATCGGTGGCGCACAGGGCGGGTGCGAGCCACGTGGCGATGTTCGATGTGACCCCTGAAGGTGAGGAACTATGGACGAAGTTTCACTCACGATTGAAGGACCTCGGCGTGCCCGGATGCGAGTGCTACGTCGGAGATATCGCGGTGTACAAGGGCCGTCGCTACGACGTGGTCCACTGTGCCGGTGTCCTGTATCACCACCCCAATCCCCTCGAGATTATTACCGGCCTCCGCCGCATGACCGCGGAGTACCTGATCCTCACATCGTGCATCACCGCGACGCACATCGAAAACGCCGAGGGCGTGCTGGAAGTTCCCGAGTCGGGGGTGCTGTTCATCCCCGGACTGACCGATTCGGAGCGCCGGGTTCTTGCCGCGTATTGGGCTTCATACGGGGTTCATGCCGAGGGCATCACGCACCCCTGCAACTATCGCCTCAACGAACTCAACGCCTCTGATATGGGTCCCTGGTGGTTCCTGCCCACCGCTCATGCGATGCGCTCTCTCGCACGGGTATGCGGGTTCGACGTGATCGACGAACAGACGTGGTGGAACAACAATGCGCACACTCTGCTGTGCCGAGCCACAGAGACGGGCATCGTGGTTCACTGAGCCTGAAACCTCCTCACTACGAACATGATCGACCCGCGTACTCCCGATTTCTCTCTCGTGCCCGGAGACACGCGTCGGCCGCGCGCCTTCTTCCGCGCCGCCTCCCCTGCCTCGCCCGCGGTGTCCATTGTCACACCGTACTACAACGACAACGCCTACCTCGCTCAAACCGCGGCGTCGGTGCTCGGACAGTCACTCCAGAACTTTGAGTGGATCATCGTTGATGACTGCTCGACCAACCCTGAGGCGGTTGCCGCACTCGGCACACTCGCCGCAACCGATTCACGGATCCGAATCGTCCGTGCGGAAAGAAACGGCGGCCCCGGCGCAGCCCGGAACCTCGGTTTTCGCCATGCTCGCAGCGATCTTGTTTATCAACTTGATGCCGACGACCTGCTCGAGCCTACCGCGGTCGAGAAGTGCGCCTGGTACCTTGCCACGCATCCCGATGCAGCGTTCTGCAACGGCTATGAAAGCGGGTTCGGCGCCCAGGAATACACCTGGCCCAACGGATTTCACACGCCTCATCTCTTTCTCGAAGCCTGCCCTGTCGGCGCTCACGCCGTGATGGTGCGAAAGTCAGCGCACGACAGGGTTGGAGAGTACGACGAATCCATCCGGGGCGGCATGGAAGACTGGGAGTTCTGGCTCCGCGCTGCGGACAAGGGTGTATGGGGCGACACCATCCCCGAGTACCTTGCCTGGTACCGCCGCCGCGAGAACCACGCGGCTCGATGGGCCGACTGGGACGGCGGCGAAAAGCAAAGACGCTTTCACGCCGGACTGCGCGAGAAATACGCTCGTCTCTATCGCGAAGGCATGCCCCACCCAGTGCGGCCGCCGTCCCTTCCCTTCGATGTCATTAGCCCTGAGCCACCTTTCTCAAATCCGCTTGTGAAGGATCGCCCGCGCATCCTCATGGTGCTCACATGGTTCACGATGGGCGGGGCGGACAAATACAACCTGCGGATGACCGAACAGTTCGCCCGACGAGGGTGGGATATCACGCTCGCGGGTACTCTGCCCGGCGACCAGAGTTGGCTGCCTCAGTTCGCCTCTTTGACGCCCGATGTCCACGTGCTGCCTCACTATCTGCCGCACAACGCTCGGCCCCTCTACCTGCGCTACCTCATCGAGTCGCGGGATCCTGACGTTGTACTGATCTCAAACAGTGAACCAGGCTATCTCTTTCTTCCTTACCTTCGGGCGCATTGCCCCCGCCCCGCGTACGTGGACTACAACCACATGGAGGAACCATATTGGAAGAACGGCGGCTACCCGCGCTATGGAGCCGCGTGTCAGGAACAACTCGACCTCAATATCGTTTCATCACGCCACCTCAGAAACTGGATGGTGTCGCGTGGGGCTTGCGCCGAACGTATCGAGGTCTGTACCACGAACGAAGATCCACAGCAGTGGAAACCCGATGCGAATCGCCGGCGTGAAACCCGCGAGAAGTTGAACATCGACGGGACCACACCCGTCATGCTGTACGCGGGGCGTATCTGCGAACAAAAGCAGCCCGTTGTCTTTGCCGCAACGCTCTCGAAACTGCATCAGGCCGGGCTCGAGTTTGTTGCTCTCGTGGCCGGCGACGGTGTTGACTTACCGGCTTTGAAGGAAGCCTGCACCGGGGGCGGGTTCGCTTCCAAGGTGCGATTCCTCGGCGCGGTGCCAAACGCCGAAATGCTCAACCTCTCCGCCGCCGCGGATATCTTCTTCCTCCCGTCTCTTTGGGAGGGTATTTCTCTCGCCGTGTACGAGGCGATGAGTGCCGGTCTTGCGATTGTCGGTGGCGACGTCGGCGGTCAGCGTGAACTCGTTTCGCCCGAGTGCGGCTCACTCATTCATCGTTCCACACACGAGCAGGAGGCAGCCGATTATGCCGCTGCGCTTACCCCGCTCATCGCGGACCCATCGCTCGCCCGCCGCATGGGCGAGGCGAGTCGCCGCCGCATCATCGACCACTTCCAACTCTCGCACATGGGTGATCGCATGGAAGCACTCATGACGCTCGCACGCCAGAACGCCGCGAAGACCCCACGCCCACAGCTGCCAATCTCCACCACGCACGAGATCGCTGAACGCGGCGTGGAATATCTGCGCATCCACGAGTTTTGTGATTATCTCTGGGTCGAGCGAGAGCGCATGCGCCAGGCCGTGGGCGGTGCTCCGACGACTCAACCTCCGGCGGGGTCGCTCCAACCCGAGTCTGCCGCAGAACTTGAACTCGCGTATCTTGAGCGCAGCAAGCTTTTCGGCTTGGTTCTCGCCGCGAAATCAACCCCGATCTACCGTGCCATGGCCCGTTTTCGCTGGGGAGCCAACTGGAGTTTGACGGACCCCAAAGAGCCCGCCGCGCAGCGGCTGGCTCGAATCAAGGCGAGCCGATCCTACCGGCTGATCCAATCCCTGAAATCAACCGGCATTTACCGCTTTTACGCGCTGCGGAAGTACGGTAATCTGGGCGTTTCTTCCGTTTCACCAACACACCTCAATGGCGTCGCCACCGATGCACGAAGGCTGGAAGCAGCCCATCGCTCGCGAGCCAAGATACCGCCGCCGGATTGAAACCGGCGGTGCGCCTCTTGCGAAGAACTCAGGTACGGCGGTCTCTCGCCTGCACTCATCAACCGCCTTTCCCTCTCACATCGGGGTACCTTTCAATCATGCGACGATCACACATCGCCCTGTTCCTTGTTCTCGGCAGCCTGCTTACGGCTGTTGCCCATGCCCAACAACTTCGTGCACAACGGATCGCTGGAGGGCTATGGCCAATCAGCACCGCCGCGGCACCACGCGGCGACCCATCGCGTTTGTTTGTGCTTGAGCAAGGGTGGACCAACGGCATTGGCAGAGTGCTGGTCATGGACCTTCCTTCCGGAACGATCAGTCCGACTCCGTACCTGACACTCGCGCCCATGCCCCGGGGGCCGGAGCAGGGCCTGCTGGGCATCGCGTTTCATCCAAACTTTCTTACGAATGGTTATTTCTACGTCAACTACACACGCACCGCAGAGCCGGGCATCAGCGCCGGCTCCACCATCATCGCCAGGTATCGCGCCTCCGGGGGTGATCCGATGGCGATAACCGCCGACCCCTCATCCGCCCATATCGTGCTCGTGATCCGACAGCCGCACATGTGGCACAACGGCGGCAGCATTCTCTTCGGCCCTGACGGCTATCTGTACATCGGCACCGGCGACGGCGGGGACACGTACGACCAGAACGGTCCGGACACAATCGATCCTCCCGGGCATACACCCGGCATCGGCAATGCACAGGACATTACCGACAACTTACTCGGAAAACTCCTACGGATCGATGTGGACGGTCTGGACAACATCCCGGGTAATGCGGACGACGATGCCTTTCCACTCGACCCCGAGAAGAACTACTCGATTCCTCCAACCAACCCCTTTGTTGGTGCAGAAGGAGATGACGAGATCTGGGCGTACGGCCTTCGTAACCCGTGGCGTTTCTGGATTGATGGCCCGTCTTCCACGCTCTGGATCCCGGACGTCGGCCAGGAGCAGGTTGAGGAAATCAATGTCTCGCCTTTGAACTTTGCGGGTCGTAACTACGGCTGGCGTTGCATGGAAGGCACACGCTGCACGGGATTTTCTGGGTGCCAGTGCAATCTCGGTCTTGCGTTACCTGTTTTCGAGTACGATCACACCACCGGCCGGTGCGCGATCATCGGGGGGCCTGTCTATCAAGGCTGTTCGATGCCGTGGCTTCGCGGCTCGTATTTCTTCGCCGATTTCTGCACTAATGAAGTGTTCACGATGCGCTACACACAGGGCGCTGGCATTACTGAACTGTTGAACCGCACGACTGAGATCGACCCGCCGGGAGGCTCGTTTGATCTCTCCAATGTTGTCGCAATCGTTGAAGATGGGCTTGGCGAGTTGTATCTGCTCGATTGGTGGCTCGGTGTTTTCCGCATCACCGAAGCCGGATTCGTGGATTGCAACGGCAACGGCCGCGCCGATTCATGCGATATCGCGGCCGGCGTTCCCGACACGAACGGCAACGGCATCCCCGACTCCTGCGAAGGACCCTCCTGCCCGGCCGACTTCGACGAAAGCGGCGGCGTTGACGGCTCGGACGTTGAAGCCTTTTACCTCGCGTGGGAGGCGAGTTCACCCTGGGCAGACACCAACAACGACGGGGGCGTTGACGGGGCCGACGTGGAGACCTTCTTCCTTCTGTGGGAGGCCGGCGGCTGTTGATTCGGCCCACTCACGGCGCATCCGATCCACACGTTCCATCAGCCCCTCGGTCGTAAGGCTGCCCGCCTGACGTTCGACGACGAGCGGGAACGAAAGCGGTGTGAAGCGGGACGTCTTCACGATGCGGAGCGGGCTGGCGGCCATGCGCTCCATGACTCGCCTGAGACGCCCGCGCTCGAAGTGCAGGTCCATGACCTCGCGCCGTGCCTGGTGGAGCAGCAGGTTGCCGGGGTCGAACTCGCTGAGCACATCAAAGATCAGAGTCGCCCCGGCCTGCGATTGACGGGCGGTCTTGTGAGTCCCCGGATAGTTCTGATTGACCAGGCCCGAGACGCGCGCGACATCTCGGAAGCGGAGTTTGGCCAACTCCGTCAGATTCACACTGCCCTCCGCGTCACCATCCAAATCTCCGGGGGCGAAGAGGCTCGGGCCGAGCGCCGCGGCGTAATCGAACCGCTCCGGGCAGACGAGCTCAAATCCATAGTCATTCACCGCGAGCGAGAACGTTGAGCGTTTCGACCGCGCGAGACGCAGCGCTACAACCGAAGCCAGCCCGGCATGCGCCAACCTTCCGCCGAACGGGAAGACGAAGAGATGGTGCCCCTCACGCGACTCGCAGAGTTCGATCAGGATCTCATCGTGCCCCGGCACCAGACTGAGACGCCGCTGCAACGACACGAGTTCGGCCGCGGCGCGTAACTCGGGAGAGTCAGAGTCACCCCTCCCCGCCCGCTCCATCGCCTCTCGTATCGACTCGGCCAGCGGCTCGGTGATCGGCAGTTTCGTGCCGGCCCAGATGGGTGTATACGTGGTCTTGCCTGTCGCGGGCCTCACGTACGCGACCAAATCCTTGAGGAAAGCAAAGGCCAGAACCTTTCCTGCGAAAACGAACTTTTCTCCCTCCCGCAGCCCCGCGACAAAGTTCTCCTCGATGCGTCCAAGGGATCTGCCGGACAGGTACCGGATGTCGAGAGTACCTTCGCCGGTGATGGTGCCCACATTGAGCCGGTGCATCGTCGCCAGGCGTGCCGTTGGCACGCGGTACCGGCCGTCGATTGGCGCGACGCGGTGATACTCCGGGTAGGCACGGAGCGTGCCACCCCCTTCGCGGACCAGTGAAAGGGTCCAGTCAAACTCTTCGTTTGTGAGTCCCCGGTACGACCAGGCCGATCTCACCTCCTCGAGCAAATCGTCTCGTGTGAAGCCTCCACCCAGCGCGCAACTCACCATGTGCTGGGCGAGCACGTCCAGCGGCTTATCCATCGGTGTGCGAGGCTCTATCCGACCCGTTGCAAGAGCCGCCCGTACGGCCTCGATCTCGAGCAGTTCAAGCCCGAAAGTGGGCACGCACGTGATTCGGCATGGCTGGAGCGGCCTGTGCCCGGCTCGACCGGCCCGCTGCATGAGCCTGGCGATGCCCTTGGGCGAGCCGATCTGAAAGACACGCTCGACGGGAGCAAAGTCAACGCCGAGATCAAGAGAGGAAGTGGCCACGACCAATGAAATTTCACCATTCTTCAGCCCTGACTCAACACGCTCACGCTCCTCCCGGTCAATCGAACCGTGGTGCAGAGCCATCCTCGGTTCCCATTCCGGCTTCGCGAGTCGGATCGCGTGGAACCAACGCTCCGCCTGCGATCTGGTGTTCGTGAACAAGAGCGTGGATACGGCGGGATCGATCGCGTTCAGCACATCGGGCAGAACGGACAACCCGAGGTGCCCGGCGGGCGGGAGACGGGCCGGGTCGCTCGGGATCACCGAATCGACCATCACTTCGCGTGGCATGTTCGCCCGCACGATCACGGGGTCGGGTGCAGCCCCCCCCACCACCGCCCTCGCCGCCTCAGCCGTATTGGGGAGCGTGGCGGACAAGGCCCACGCCCTCATCCGAGGTGAAAAGCGGCGTAGTCGTGCGAGCGCGAGTTCTGTTTGCGTGCCGCGCTTCGAGGCGATCAGTTCGTGCCATTCATCAACGATCACACACCGCACACCGGACAGAAGTTCGGCGGCGTACTCCCTGGTGAGGATCAGCGTGAGCGATTCGGGGGTGGTGATGAGCACGTGGGGTAGACGCTCGCGCTGCTTCGCCCTGACGGCGGCCGGGGTGTCTCCCGTGCGACTCTCAACTAAGGCCCAGGGCACGATCGCCGCGGCGGGCATTCGCAGCGCGAGTTCGATATCGCGGGCCACGGCGCGCAATGGCGATACATACAGGATGCGCAGCGTGCGAGACCGTTCACCCTCGGCCATCTCGGCGATCGGTCCGAGGAACGCCGCGTACGTCTTGCCGGCCCCGGTGGGGACCTGGATCAGACCGCTTTGTCCTTCCAGGTACGCCCTCCATGCTTTTCGCTGAAACTCCCAGGGCGTCCACCCCTGCCGAGAGAACCAACTCTCCACGGGGCGGAGCCGTTCCTCGACCCGGCTTCCGTCTGTGGAGGCATCGGGGTTCAACGTCCGGGATGGAGTCGGCACGTCCATCGGCATGTTCCTTCAGCGAGCGTCTGGTGTATGCATTCCTCAGCCGACCCCGGCCACGCGGTCCACTTCGTCGAGGGTCGTCACGCCCTCCGCCACGAGACGCCAACCGAACTGCTGGAGGGTGGTGAAAAGCCCCTGCTCGATGACCTTCTTCATGCCGGTGATCGACGGGTTGTTCAAGACGATGTCACGAAGTTCATCGTTGAAATCAAGCAACTCAAAGAGCGCCCGACGCCCCCGATAGCCGGTGCGAAGGCAGCGCAGGCAGCCGGTGGCGGTGTAGGTTTGCGTCTTGCCCTGCAGGAACCGCCCCAACCGGGTCGCGGTGCCGGGCGAGACGGGGGCGGGCCGCTTGCAGTGATCGCAGAGAATCCGCACGAGCCGTTGGGCGAGCACCAGGTTGAGCGAGTTGGCGACCAGATATGGTTCGACCTTCAGGTCCAGCAGCCTGAAGACCGCCGTGATGCTCTCCTTCGCGTGAACGCTGGAAAAAACAAGGTGCCCGGTGAGGGCGGCCTGCATCGCCGTCCGGGCGGTCTCTTCATCGCGGATCTCGCCGACGAGGATTACGTCGGGATCCTGGCGCAGAACGCTGCGAAGCAGCGTGCCGAAGGTGTTGCCCTTGTGCTCGTCGATGGGTATCTGTGTCACGTTGTCGAGTTGGTACTCGACAGGATCCTCGATGGTGATGACGTTGCGAGTCTGGCGGTCGATGCCGCGGATGGCGTTGTAGAGGGTGGTTGTTTTTCCGCTGCCGGTGGGTCCGCAGGCGAGGATCAGTCCGCTGTCCTGCTCGCAGACCTGGCGGATGCGGTCGAGCATGTAGTTGGCCATGCCCAGTTCCGCCAATGCGCCCGGAGCGCCGCGTTGATCCAGCACTCGGATGACGAGTTTCTGCCCGTACATCGAGGGCGTGAAACTGATGCGGTACTCAACCCGTCGATCCGGAAACACCACGGAGAAATGGCCCTCCTGCATCGCATCACGACCGGCCACGTGCATGTGGCATGCGGCCTTCACAACGCCGTTGAGAAGTTCGCCGATGCGTTTGGGGAGTTCGGTAATAGCCACCATGTCGCCATCGACACGCATGCGGATGTTGAACTTTTCCCCCTTTGGTTCGACGTGGATATCCGTCGCGCGGGCCTTGCTGGCCAGTTGGAGAAGCATTCTGGCGCAGTTGGGGCCGTCGGTCGTGCCGATCAGCACATCGCTGGGAACGCCGTTGGCATCGATGATGCTTACCGCCTCAACAGTCCCGCGGGGCGGGATGTTGTCGGTCAGTTCACCGATCTCGAACATCCAGGAAAGTTCCCCGGTCCCCGCGGCGGCTGCGATCTTCTTCGCTTCGAGTTGCGCGGCATCGAGAAACATGTTGACCTTGTCCGGTGCCCCGCCGACAGATTCGACAAGGAACTCGTGGTTGCCGACCTTGATGACGTCGCCCGGCTTGATGGCCTGCGACTCGATGCGCTGGTCATTGACCTTGGTCCCGTTTCGGGAGTTGAGATCCCGGACAAGCCATCGACCCGTGCCATCGGGTTCAACCGCGCAGTGAACTCGGCTGGCCCGCTCGTCGATGAGGGGAATCGTGTTCTCCCCTCCGCGACCGATGGTAATTTTGCCGGAAGTCAGTGAGAGCCCCTTGGCTTGGCCGCGGATCGGGGTAAGTTTGAGTTCGGGCATCGATGTTGTGTCCTGCAGAGTTCCGCGGATCGTACGGTGGGAACATCCGGCTCGTGCCGGTTCTGCACTGGTCGTGATTTTGGCCTTGTTCCCCGATGACGCCGCACACGGGAGCCGACGTATCATGAAGGATGCACGGGGGCGATACATCCCGCGGCGATGACCCAGGCCCGCCGAAGGGCGGGGCCTCGATGCCGACAACGACTACGGTGCTTCTCGAATCGCTCCGGGACACGCGAAACGCAGCAGCGTGGGAAGAGTTCGATGCCCGATATCGGCGTGTGATCGAGGATTTCGCCCGCAGTCTGGGTTTACGTGATGAGGATGCCGGAGAAGTGGCGCAACAGACGCTGGCGGATTTTTCACACTCCTACCGCTCCGGCCGCTACGAACGGGGCAAAGGCCGGCTTCATTCATGGATCATCGGCATCGCGCAGAACAAGGTCGCCGATGTCTACCGAGCCAAAGCCCGAGGACCGGGGCAGGCTTCCGAGACAGTGATGGGTGACCTGTCCGATGCCAATCGCCTCACGCAGTTGTGGGATGCCCAGCTGCGGCAGAACATCCTGCGGCGAGCACTGGAACGATTGCAAAGCGAAACCAATCTCGATGCCAGGACCATCCGTGCGTTCGAGATGGTCGCCTTGCGAGGCGTGACCGTTGAGGCCGCGGCGGCCGAATGCGGTATGAAAGCCTCCGATGTGTACGTCGCCAAGCACCGAGCCTTGGCTAAGTTAAGACAGATTGTGTCGGAACTGACCGAGGCGTATACCAGTGGGATCTGAACCGCGGCTCAGGAGTTCGGGCCTTCACGGCATACAAGATAGAAACGAGGCACGGCGATGTCGAATCGCTCTCCCGTGGCGTCTTGCATCGTGTACGAACCTTCCATGGTACCCCACGGGGTGGGCAAGGGGCAGTAACTCTCGTACGTAAAGACCTCACCGGATGACAGATGAGGGGTTGCGCCGATGACCCCATCGCCGACGACCTCGCTCTCCCGACCATGAGCATCAACGATGCGCCAGCGCCTCGACATGAGTTGGGCCGGGACACCGTCCGCGTTGGTGATCGTGATCCGGTAGGCGAAGACATACTTCCGCATGTGCGGATCCGATTCATTGGAGAGATAGCGAGGCTCGACCGCCACACGGTAGCCGCGGGTGATCGCTTCACTGCGCCGAATCGGGGATACGGACGTGCCCATCGCCATAGAAAATAACTATATGACGTGACCGCATGAACCGGGGGCGTTGATCCCTTCCTTCAGGGTGATGCCTTGCGCCAACTCCTCCGCCGCGGAAAGCCGATGTCCCGGATCGCCGATTGTCAGGCTGTGTATCGGGTTCGGAAAGAGTTTCAACGCGCGCACATCTGCCTCGGCACGGCGTGCGGGCTTCTCCTCTCCGCCGGCGCGTCCGCTCAGGATGTGGCCGCCTTCGGCAGCGCGGAACTGCATGAAATGATGCTCGACGGCCCGCGTGACCTTCCGGGCAAAGAGCCGGGACCGCGCGAAGTGACACCGCTACCGCAGCAGGAAGCTACCCCACCCCCGCAAGAGCGAGAATGGTTCGGCGGCCTGCCCTGGAGTGAGTGGTCCCGCTTGACCGGCGACTGGTGGGGTGGGCGTGCATGGCTTTGCGACCACGGCCTGACGATCGACTCGTCTTTGACGTGGGACTGGTCGAGTGTGTGGACGGGTGGCCTACGTCGGGTTGCCTCGGATCGGATTCTCTTTGACGTCAACGCCACGCTCGACCTCGAAACCGCCTTCGGCTGGAAAGGCGCATCGGTCTACGCGGACGCCTATTTCACGGATGTATCAGGGGGATCGCGCGATGTCGGCGACTGGCAGGGCATCTCAAACATCGACACGGAAGAGAACCGATCCGAACTCGCCGAACTCTGGTTCCAGCAGTACATGCTCGAGAAGCACCTTCGGCTGAAGATCGGACAGATCGATGCGAGCTACGAGTTCGCCTTCACCGAGACCGGGCGGGACTTTCTGCACAACTCCCCCGCCTACAGCCCCACGATCCAGAATCTGCCGGTCTACCCGGATCCTGCTTTCGGTGTGGTCTTGTACGCTTATCCATCCGAGCACTGGTACGCCGGAGCGGGCGTCTTCGATGGCGCGCTCCACGACGGGTATTCGACGGGCAACCGTTGGCCGGACACGGCCTTCAGCGATTCGGACTCCGATTCGTACTTTTTCATCGCCGAGACCGGCTTCACCTGGGATGGCTCAGGTACTTGGGGAAAGGGACGTGCCGCGGTGGGCGGACACTATCACACCGGCGAGTACGAGAGGTTCGACGGTGGCGAAAAGGACGGGAGCGCCGGACTCTACTTTGTCATCGAGCAACAGGTCTGGCGAAAAGGAGACGGAGACGATGACGAGCAAGGCTTGTATCTTTTCGGTCAGATCGCCTTCGGGCAGGACAGCGTGAACGATGTCGGCATGCATCTGGCTGGGGGGTGCGTTCTTCGCGGCATCGGAGAGACCAGACCGGATGACTCTACGGGCATCTACGCCTCGTTCGTCGATCTCTCTGACGCTCCCGGCTCGCCGTATGTTGACAACGAGACGGCCGTCGAGGTGTATTACCAGTTCTGGCTGACCGAGAGCATCACGCTGACACCAGACTTTCAGGTGATCTTCACACCATCCGGCGATCCATCCATCGACACCGCCATCGTGGGTGCGATTCGCGTCAGCATCGCGTTTTGATCTCGATCACGGCACGGCGGCGCTTACCGCGACGGCCTCGGGTGAAGGCTCGGTGCTCGGTGGGGCGGGCGGGTAACCCTTCGGTGCGGGAGGCATCGGCGGGGTTTGTTCCCACCCTCCACCCAGGGCCTTGTAGAGCGCGATCAGGCTGCGGGTCACGTCGGTCTCGCTGGTGACGAGTTGGTCCTGAAGTTCGTAAAGCGCCCGCTGGGCATCCAGCACGTTCAGAAAATCCCCGATACCGCTGGTGAACCGCTCGGTGGCGAGATCGAGCGCCCGCTTGCTCGCGGTTTCTGCCGCGGCAAGCGATCGCCTCCGTGCCTGCTCCTGGATAAACACAGTGAGCGAGTTCTCGACTTCCTCCAGGGCGGCCAGAACCGTGAGTTCGTACGCCGCGACGGTGGCTTCCTCGCGCGCCGAGGCGGCGCGGATCTGATTGCGCACCTGACCCGCGTTGAAGACGCTCCACCGCACCGCCGGCCCGAAACTCCATGCCCGGCTCCCCGACTCGAACCATGTGTCGGCGTCGTCGCTGCGGTATCCGAAAGACCCGGTGAGCGAGAACTTGGGAAAGAGATCGCTGGTGGCAACACCGACGCGTGCTGTGGCGGCCGCGATCTCTCGCTCCGCGCGGCGGATGTCTGGCCTGCGGCGGAGCAGTTCGCTCGGCAGGCCTACGGGCACTTGTTGGGGCGGGCTGGGGATCGCGGCGGTTGCCGCGAGTTCGCCGAGCAGACTCCCAGGCTCTTCGCCCAGGAGTACGCTGAGCCGATAGTTACTGGCCCGAACACCAGTCACCAACGGAGGCAGTTGGCTCTCACGGGCCGCGAGTTGTGCCTTGCTCTGCTCGACTTCGAGTTCGGAAGAGATTCCCGCCTTCGCCAACGACTCGGTCAGTTCCAGTGTCTCGCGCTGGGCACGAATGGCGGATTGGTTCACCTCGACCCGCCGCTGAAAACTCCTCAGTTCCACGTAGTTCCTTGCAACCTCGGCCACGAGTGAGACGAAGACCGCCCGACGCCCTTCTTCTACCGCGGCCAGTTCCGCATCTGCCGCCTCGACAGATCGGCGGATACCGCCAAACACGTCGATCTCCCATGAAGCGTCCAGCCCCGCGTCGAAGAAGTTGGTTGTGCTCCCCGCTTCGGGATTCCCCTCACCCTGATTGGCGCTGGATCTCCCCCGCTCGTAGACACCGTTGGCGTTCACCCTGGGGTACAGGTTAGAGACTTCAATCCCGCGGAGCGCCCTTGCTTCGCGCACTCGCGCTGTTGCGATCTTCAAGTCGGGATTGCCCTCGACCGCCCTCTCGACCAACGCGTTGAGGGTCGGGTCACCGAACGCCCCCCACCACGACCGTAACGCGCCCGGCGCGAGGGGATCGGCATCGCCCGGCGAAATCGGCGCCGCGGCGGCCTTCACATCTTCCCCTATGAGGGAGGCGAACTGGCCGGACGTCCCTGGGGATGAGGGGTGTTTGTAATCCGGCCCCACCGTACAGGCCGTCAACCCAGCGCAGGCCAGGAGCATCTTCGTGGGAACTGGTAGTACAACATGCTTCATGGTCACTGGATTGGCTCCATGGATGGTTCGGTGGAACTCACAGGGTTGGACTCAATGTAGACATCCACCTGCTGTCCGACAAAGACGGGCAGCGCGGCAGGCGCAAAGGAGTAGATGATTTGTAGCACCCGGGTATCGACTCGTTCCTGGCTGTCGCCGGTGAGCGACCTCTTGGGCACGACGAATGGTTCGAATCGCACGAATGTCAATGGAAAGGTGATCTCTTTGTTGCCCTTGACAAAGGCCCGGGCGCGGGCACCCGCATTGACCCTCCAGGCCTCGTGCTCATCCACATCGGCGCGGACGTGGAGCGGACTGACCGTTCCCACCAGCATCAGCGGCGTTGCGGTGCTGCCGGCCGGTGCGAACTCACCGGTACGGATGTTCACCTGTAGGACGCTGCCGGACACAGGGCTGCGAACGGTTCGGCGGTCGATCTCGGTTTGCGCCTGTTTCACCTCGGCTGCCGCCTTGTCCACCTGTGCACGCGCCACCGCGATCTCAGGGGACCACGTGCCCGCTTCGAGCAGCGCCAGATCTGCCCGGGCCGCCTCCAGCCTCGCACGCGCTGTCTGCGCGGCGAAGCGGCGGCGGGAAAGATCATCCTCGCTTACGGCTCTCGGGTCATTCAGCCGTTCCCATTTTTCGAGTTGGGAGGTCACATCGGCCAGGGCCGCCTCCGCCTCGGCGACCCTGGCCCTCGCGGGTGGAATCTGCTCCGGACGGGTGCCGGCCATCAACTTGGACAGTTGTGTCTCGGCGATGGTGAGCGCGGCCCTTCGAACCATCAGGTCGGCCTGCTGCTGCGAATCATCGAGCTGGAAAAGCGGCTGATCTTTTTTGATGTCTGCCCCCACCTCCACAGCGACCGAGGACACCACAGCCCCCACCGGCGAGCCGACGGCGATGTTCTGGCTGCTCGCCTCGATCAGGCCGCTGGCCGCAACAAAAGCCGGAAAGGGCGGGGCGGGCGGATCCACGACGGGCGGCTGAGCGGGCGGCGGCTTGGCTCCCTGGACCACGGTGTACGCCGCGAGAACGATACCCGCGATGGCGAGAATAGGGATGAGAAATGTTCGGATCATGCGTGTCTGTTCCTGATGTCGCCGGTTACTTCGCCTCGGCCGTGATCTTTCTCTCCGCCACCTTGTGCCCCTGCCCCGCGCCGATTCGTTCGATGTGTCCATCGTCCATCTCGGCGATGCGATCGGCGAACTCGAAGATGCGCTGATCGTGCGTGACCACCACCAGGGAAAGGTCGTTCCGTCCGGCGATATCCCGGAGTAACTCCATGACGCGCTGGCCGGTCACGTGGTCCAGGGCGCTGGTCGGTTCATCGCATACAAGGAGTTTGGGACGGTGTACCAGGCCGCGGGCGATCGCCACCCGCTGCTGCTGCCCGCCCGACAACCGGCTCGGATAGTCGTTGACCCGCTCTCCCAATCCCACCCGTCCCAGGATGTCTTTCGCCGCGCTCACCGCGTCCTTTCTCTTCCATCCGTTGATGAGCAGTGGCACGGCGACGTTCTCCGCGATGTTCAACGTGGGGATGAGGTTGAAGGCCTGGAAGACAAAGCCGACGTTCTTCCCCCGGAACGCCGCCTTGCGCGTCGGTGACATGGTGCTGAAGTCTTCGCCGAGCACGGTGCACTCGCCCCCGTCCCGATCGAGCACGCCCGCGATGACGGAGATGAGCGTTGTTTTGCCGCAACCGCTGGGCCCCACGAGCATGAGCAGTTCACCGATATGGACATCGATATCCACGCCGCGCAGCGCCCGCACCGCGGAGGTTCCCGAGCCGTAGGTCTTGGTCACGCCGCGGCACCGCACCGCCACGGGAGCGTCTCGCGTGAGCGCACGGGCGGAGTCGGTCATGGGGCCTGCGCCCGAATCGTGAAGGGAGGGGGATGAATGGCCGGTTGTCACGGTCTGTGGAGGTATGGGGAACGGTACAACGTAGAAATCAGCCTTTGAAAACAATCGCCGGTTCGAGCACCATCACCTTGCGCATGCTCAGCATGGCGGCGAGGATACATATGATCACGGTGGCCGATCCGGCGACAAAGAGGAGTTGCCAGGTCATAAAGAAGGCCAGCGGCGTCCCGCGCATGGAGTTGCCGAACCACGCGGCGGCGCCCGTTCCAAGGCCGAATCCGATCACTCCCACCGTCAGAGCCTGCAGGAGGATCATCCGCAGCAGGACACCATCGGAGGAGCCCATCGCCTTGAGCGTGCCGAAATAGCGGAGATTGTCCACCGTGAAGGAGTAGAACATGAACCCGGTGATGATCGTTCCGATGAGCAGACCCAGGCCCACGGCGATCCCGAAGTTGATCGGGATGCCCGTGTTCCGGATGTAGTGCATGATCGTCTTCCATCGGAACTGGTCCTGCGTGTACGCCGCCAGGCCGGTCTCCGTGCCGATGCGGCGGCACAGGTCATCGATGCTCACGCCCGGGTTCGCCTTGACGATGATGAACGTCAACTGTTTGCGCTCCTTCGGGGCAAACTGCGTTGCCCGGCCATAGGTGGTGTAGATAATCGGCTGACTCTGAAAGGGGCGGGTATTGCGGGAGATACCCACCACCACGCCGCGCTTATCGTTGAGTTCCATCGTGTCGCCGACTTTGAGCGGCACTGGCCTGCCGCCGGGTGTGGCCGGGCGTCGCGCCAGCCGGGTGGAGGCGCCGACCTGATCAACGATCACACCGTCTGCGCGGCGGAGGTCCTCGAGCCGCCCCTCGATCATCTCCGGCGGCCCGCCTGCCAGCGTCGCGTCGTCAAGCCCCATGACCACGCAGTTCTGGAACTCGCCGTTGTCGAGCCTCGCTCGAAGGATCCCCTTGTACAGCGGTGCAGCGAACGCAACACCCTCAACCCCTCGCACACGCGACAACGCGGTGGCCTGCAGCGGCTTGGTGTCGTCAATAAACGAGACTTTCGGGTCCATCACCCAGATGTCGTGCCATCCCATGTCGGTGATCGCCGAGGTCGTGCGGGCCATGATGCCGACAAAGATCGACCCCTGCTGGGTGATGACCATCGAGGCCAGCATCACCCCCATGATGATGCCGAAAAACTTGCCCGTGTCGCGGAAGAGCATACTCAGGGCCAAATGGTTCATGCCGGCCCTCCGTTGGCGCAGCCCCTCACCCCTTCCAGAGAGAAGGCGGTGATGTGTGCCGCGAGTTGGCCGATCGCCTCGCGGGAGTACGACTCATCGGGGTAGAGGGTCTTGATCGCGGGCCGGCAGTGTTTGTGCATCACGCATTGCCCCATGATCGAGAAGGCGCATCGTTTGACAAAGTCCGAATCGCGATCCTTTCCGGAAAGGTCCGACACGATCTCTCGCAGCATGGCAAACGTCGGTCGCATCGCTGTCTCCACCACGCCGGACAATGCTGCGGTAGGCTCCACCATTTCGCGGGCCATGAGTTTCCCATGCCACGCGGGTCTGCCCTCATCCAGGATCCGCATCAGGAACGACTCGACGAACGAGCGGAGCCTCGCTTCCGCTGAGGCACCCGGTTCAAGTCGAATCGGGTGCTGTCTACGGGCCAGTTCGAGCGTGTGGGCCAGAACCTCGCTGTACAAGTGTTCCTTGTCCCCGAAGTGGTAGTTCACCGCCGCAACATTCGCCCCTGCCTCCGCACAAATGTCTCGAATCGTGGCGTTCACAAAGCCACGCTCGGCAAACACACGTCCGGCGGCCTCCAGAACGCGCTCGCGCGTTCCCAGTGACTCTTGGCTTGAACCGAAGGATGTGGATGTGGCGTGGGTGGTTATATTATTCCCCAAGGCTGGATATCAAACAGTTGTTTTATACACATGTTCAAACGGTGTCAAGGACATTTGATATAAGTCAGGTAAAATGAGACTAAATCGCATCAGCCGCCTAAAACGCAGGGAATTTAATTAATGCGGGCCTCACTTCGTACACTGCATGCGATCAGATGATCAGTTCCGAGGGAAGAGGACCGTTGGTACTTGATCTGTAGTGCGTGGCAGTTGCTTCACCGGTTCAATCATGGGCAAGAATCAATACCTTACAAGTTATCAGCGGGGCATCGTCAACCGCTATTACCAGCACCAGGATGCCAGGGTTGTGTCGAAACTCCAAGAACTGCTATCTGATCTTTACATGGAAAGCCCCGGCCCAGGATCTGATAAGAAGTGGGCTCTCATCGAAAAGGAACTCGCGAAGACCAACGCCGAAGCGGCCAAGGTGTCTCGCGTGATCGCCTCGCGCGACCTCAAGGCCCTCGGCGAGTTACTGGCCGCCCCGGGCCTCTCCGCTGCGAAGCTAAAGCCTCAATGCCCGACGAATGACCGGGACGACGTTTGATTATCAAGCCGCCATCAGTTTCGAAACGGGCAGCCGCGGATCTTGTATGAAACCCGAGCCCCGATTCGTGCGGACGTTATAGGTGTGCCCCGCGGCGGGGTCGTTCCACCCGCATCTGGTGCGATACTCTCTTCTGTCTGGCGTCCGCTCGACATTCGTTCTGCTTCGCTCGTTAACATCCCTCTGGAGCCCGGATCATGGCTGATGCCCGTTTCGTCCTCATCGCGCTCTGCGCATTTCTCCCGTGCGGTACTACCACGGGGGCAGATGACGTTGCCGCCAAGCGGCCTCGGCACCACCTGGCCCACAAGTTCGGCCAGGAAGGCTATCCGCACTTCGACATCCGATTCGATGAGCGGGGGCTGCCGACCCCGACCGTGACGGCCGCATTGGCGGCGGCGGCTGGCGGAAGGTTTGCGGAGGCGTGGGAACGCGATCTGTCACGACTTCAGGAGCGCGTTCCAAACCTTGAATACAACCGCCATCAGGTGCTGGGAGTGGCATCCTGGCTCGGCTCCTCATCGGGATATTTGACGGCGATGCCGGCCGATCCGCTGGCGGCCCCGACGCCTGAACAAGCGGCCAAGGCATTTCTCGCCGAGTACCCCGGTCTTTTCGGTGATCTGGCGGACGAGATCTCCTCGGCGCCGTTGTATGGCAACTATGTGACCGATCACAACGGCGTGCAGCACTTGGCGTGGCAGCAGCGCATCGCCGGACTGGACCTCGTCGGCTGCGAAGTCCGCTCGAGCATCGCCCCCGATGGCAGGGTGATCGGTTTGGCATGCAGCATGGCGCCGGAACCAGAGGGCGGCTTTGTCATTCCCGAAGCCATGATCGATGCTCGCGCTGCGCTTGAGATCGCGGTTCGAGATGTCGGCCAATCCTTTACAGCGGAACCCGAGCCTCGGGTTCTGGGCGGCGAAGAAGGCACGGACCCGGCGGAGAAGACCGAGTGGACCGGGCTTGGCCTGATACGGCAGGATGTGCCGGTGACGACCAAGCGCGTGCTCTTTCTCCGGGCCGCCGGGGACATCCGACCGGCGTTCTGGGCGGTGATCCCCACCGACGGCATCGGGCATGTGTATGACACGATCGTCGATGCCACCGACGGTGCGGTCCTTTCTCGCACCAATCGGCTGGTCTTCGAGACCACTCAGCCGGTCACCTATCGCGTGTTTCCAGACGACAGCCCCGCGCCCGGATCTCCCGGCGCGCTCACCAACAACGCGTTCCAGTTTCCGTTTGTCACGCCGCAGGTTGTGACCGTTCAGCCCGATGCGATCCGTGCTTTCTCGCCCAACGGTTGGATCCCCGATGGGCAGAGCACGACGGTGGGCAACAACACCGCGACCCACTCCGACACCAACGCCGACAACGCTCCGGACTTGCCCCGGCCTGACGGGGGCGCTGCACGCGACTTCAGTGCCCTGACCTTCAACTCGGCACTATCCCCGGCTGATTACAGGAACTTCTCCGTGGTCAGTATGTTCTACTGGACCAACTACTTCCACGATGTGCTCTATTCACTCGGCTTCAACGAGGCCGCCGGCAACTTCCAAACACAGAACTTCTCGGGCCAGGGTGTCGGGAACGATGCTGTACAGTGTGATGCCCAGGACGGCAGCGGCACGAACAACGCCAACTGGCAGGGCACGGGCGTGGACGGCGAGCCCAACCGCGTGCAGATGTACATTTTCCCAGCCAATCAGGCCATCGTCGACCGCGATGGCACCCTCGACAATGACATCCTGTTCCACGAGCATGGTCACGGACTCTCCACGCGACTGCACCGAGGACTGACCGGCCTGCAACCCCGTTCGATGGGTGAGGGTTGGAGCGACTTTGTCGGCATCGTGCTCAACGCCCGCCCGGGCGATGACCCCGAGGCCAACTACTGCGTCGGCGGCTACGCCACGTACGGCTTCCCCAGCGGCGCTTTCTTCGACAACTACTACTTCGGCATCCGCCGATTCCCCTACAGCACCAACATGGAGGTCAATCCACAGACCTTTGCTGATGCGGACGAAGGCCAGCAGTCGTACCCGGCCAACATCCCCCGCAGCCCCATCATCGGGAACTCGGCGACGTCCGTTCACAACATGGGCGAAATCTGGTGCAACACGCTCATGGAAGGGCGTGCGGCGATGATGAGGGCCTACGGCTTTCCCGGCAACATGGCGATGCTGCAACTCGTTGTAGACGGGATGAAGCTCGTGAACACGAGCACACCCACGATGCTCAACGAGCGCACCGCCATCCTCCAGGCCGATCTGGCGAACAACGGCGGCGCGAATCAACTGCTCCTGTGGCGGGCGTTCGCTCGCCGCGGCATGGGGTCCAGCGCCGTTTCGACCAACTCCAACAGCACGGTTGGCATCGTCGAAAGTTTCGAGGTGCCCCAGCGGGTGAACTTCACGTACCCCGATCCGCTGCCCACGCAGCTCTACCCCAACGCCCCGGTGGAACTCACCGTCAACGTTGAGCCGCTCAACCTGACACTCGTTGCCGATTCGGGCCGTCTGCATTACTCGGTCGATGGCGGCCCCTTCCAGATCATCCCGATGACCGCGGACGGGCCTTCCCGTTACAACGTAACGCTCCCCGGGTTCGGATGCCTGGAGGGAGTGCGTTACTACTTTGATGTCGATACCAGCGCGGGGCGGTTGTCCAACCCGGACAGCGGCGCCGCGATGGCGTACGCGGCGAGGGTCTTCACCGGCTACGACATCGCGTTTGAGGATACGGGAGAGTCCGACGGTGGCTGGACGGTCGCCACCACGGCGACGGCCGGCGCGTGGCAACGCGGTGTGCCTGTCAATCTGAACCGCGGTGATCCGGCAGTGGACAGCGCCGACCCCGGCCCACGCTGCTGGGTCACCCAGAACGGCCCATTCGACAGTGATGTGGACAACGGCACGACCGCTTTGATCTCTCGCTCCTTCGAAGCATTGGAGGGTGACTCGATCTCCTACGAGTTCTGGTTGAACACCACGTCCTCATCCTCGATCGGCGCAGGAGATGGATTCTTTGTGGAGTACGCCACCGACGCGGCAGGGACCAACTGGGTGCCGGTGCGTTCCTTCAACACCCCCTCGAACACCTGGCGGACGGATCGTCTGACCGTCGGGAATCAGGTCCCCGCGAGCGCAACACTCCGCCTTCGATTCATCGCCGCGGATGTGTCACCGGGCAATATCGTTGAAGCGGGCTTCGATAATCTCTCCGTGTCAAGATTGGCCTGCCGCCCGTGCGCTGCCGATTTCAATAACGACGGGTCCGTTGAAGGCTCCGACGTCGAGGCGTTCTTCATCGCCTGGACACAGGGGCTGGCGACGGCTGATGTCGATCAGAGCGGCGGCGTGGACGGATCCGATGTAGAGGCCTTCTTCACCGTGTGGGAAGCCGGTGGCTGCTGAACCAGTCTGTCGAGTTGTATCCTCAATGAACGCCCCCCGCGCCATCGCGGGGGGCGTTTCTCTACCGGAATAACGCTCCCGAGCCGATTCGAACGGCTGACCGGTCGCTTAGAAGGCGACTGCTCTATCCAACTGAGCTACGGGAGCAGGTTCCTCGCTAGTTTATGCGTTTCGCGGAGGGCTCACCACATCAGTGCCCCGCCATCGCACCGGGGCGGCGTCGGAACCAAGACTCCCGGTGATGCTTCACAGTCCATGCTTGATTCGCCTTTGAAGGCAGCCGCCGCGAGCACTCCGGCAGCGGCGAGCATGACCGCAGCGCAGAGCAATCGTCGATGCCCACTCACCAAGACGGGCCGAACCGCAGGAGCGTGCGCGGAAGTGCACACACCCAGGGCCTCAGCGAACGCCGGAGCGGTGGGGTAGCGCTGGGCGGGATCCGCGTGGAGCCCTTTGGCGAAGACCTCGTCGTATCGCCGCGACAACCCGTCTCGCAGCCGCGATGGAACAACACCGGGAACAGGCAGCCGTCCTATCAGCAGTTCGTGCGCGACCACCGCGAGCGAATAGACATCCGATGACGGCCCCGCATCGTCACCGTTGCTCAGCAACCTCTCCGGCGGGATGTACGCGCGGGTTCCGATGTTTCGCGACTGTCCAGCAGAAGTCAGTCGAGCCGAGGCACTCACGGCGAGGGCCCTCGCGAGGCCGAAATCAAGCAACGCCGCGCGGCCATCGCTGGTGAGCATGAGATTCGCTGGTTTGATATCGCGGTGAATGAGGCCCCGGGCATGAGCGTGTTCGAGTGCCGCGGCGATGTCGGCAACGATCTCCGCGATCCGGGAGGGCGCTTCCGTACCTGGACGCAGCGCCTCATCAAGGCGATGACCCTCTACGCGGTCCATGAGAAAGTAACACCGCCCCTGCAACTCGCCGGATTCAAGCAATCGAACGATGCCCGGGTGGTTGAGGCGCCCGAGGATCTCGATTTCCCGCTCAAAGCGCTGATGCGAGTTGCCGAAGCCCAGCATTGCGCTGTGCATCACTTTCAGCGCAGCCCGCCGCCCCGTTGATCTGCAGACAAGCCCGTAAACGACCCCCATCCCACCGCGCCCCAGCACTGTCTCCATACACCACCCAGGAATGTGGACCAACGAATCCGTCACGAGTTGCGGCGAATCAATGAGATTACCGCCGCGGGAGCGTGGTCCGACAGAGTCACAATCGCCGACGCAGGGGTTGATGAGCGGTGTGCGGCGTGAATATCCCACGCATACACAGCGGACTCGGCGTGAATTTCTTACACCAGACGAACCCGATACCGCCGTAAAGATCAGATCAACCGAACCTGACCTTGACAACGGGAGCATTCACCGACAGCACACGCCCATCGAACGCGCGGATCGAAAACGCGAGAATCGAGCCGATCGCACCGTTCTCCGCTCGATAGGTCAGCGTCTGGCCGGGGCCGAATCGGGTTGTGCCGGGCGAGACAGCCTCCCCATTGAGAAGGAGCGTGCCCGACAGGACAGACTCGATACGGAATGTGATCGGATCTTTGTTCTTGTCCGATGCGCCGGCCGCGCTCAGCAGCGCCGCGAAGGTGATATCCGCCGAGGGTGAAACACCCGGGAGCGGCGCCGCGAACTTGAGTTCCTTGACATTCTTCACCGTCGGTGGAGCGTTCACATTCACAGAGACCTGCACGGGTTTGAGTGTGCTCTGCACGCCGTCGCTGGCGAGGACGGTGAACGCCTTCACGATCCTGCTCGCGCTCGCGGCGGGCGTCCACACCACGCTCTCGCCCGGCGAGAGCCGCGTCTGACCGGCGATCACCGGTTGACCCGCCTTCGTCAAAGTGCCCGTGGACAACTTCGCCAACACAAAGGACACGGGAGCGCCCTCAGGATCGGTTTCGTTGGCCGCGGCGGCGAGCATGTCGTAGGTGATGGTGAAAGGTTGTCCCGCATCGGCGGTGGAGAGAGTGCTCACCGCGGTCAGGGTGGGCGGGGCGTTGAATGTTGCCGAGATCTCGTAACTCCCGGTGCTTCCAACCAGGGCACGACCGGGCGACTTGGGGTTGTAGGCTCGGGGGTTCTCTCCCGCGCCGCTGACACCGATGTAATAGGTTTTTCCCTTCTTGACGGGCGCGGAAACGGTCGATCCCCGCGCATCGGCGGAACGGTTGTCGTTGAACGCGATTTCCTTTCCGGACGATTCGAACACACGGAGGAAGGTGTCCGCGGAGAAGGACTCGATGCCGTCGGTGTTCACCGTGAGCACACCGTTGCTCGTCGCCACGAACTTGTACAGGTCCACATCGGTGCTGCCCGCCGCGAAGGACTCGTCGGCACCCAGCACGCTCCGGGTGATCGATCCCACCGGCAGCGTCCGCACTCTGCCGTAGTTCATCGCATCGTCCGATACGAACTTGACGCTCGATGAGGCAAAGACCCGCACGCTCACCCGATAGCGGCCTGTCTCACCCGGCGAGCCGCTGCCCAGCGCGTAGGGATCGAAGTTGTTGTTCCCGTAGCCCGCAACAGCGAAGAAATAGACCCCGGGACGAGCGACAAACTGGATGAGCGGGTCCAGCCCTTCAAAGTCGTCGTTAAAAGCCAGCCGGCTCCCATTTGAGTCGAACAGAGTCAGTGTCGCGTCGAACGGTTCGGGATTCTCATCGAAACCGAACGCGGAATCAACGTCGATCTCGATGAGGGATGCTCGCGATACTTCGATGCGGACAAAGTCAACATCCTTGTCGCCTACCAGCTGCACCGCGCCGCTGATGGGGTCTGTGTCGGAGCCGATGATGCCCACTGCGGATTCGAAGGGAATCACGCGGCCAGCCACCGCCTGGGCGATGCTGCCGTTGATGTCCGTGGACACGAAACGGAAGGTCAACAGGTACGTCCCTCCCTCACCCGCCGCGGAACGACCGTCGAGGGTGCCGGGGTTGTAGGTTTGGTTGAAATAGTCGGAAACGCCGATGTAGTAGATCCCGCCGCGGGTCACGGAGAGGCGGATGAAACTGTCGGTCACGTGCCCTTCCAGCGCTCCGGTGATGCTGTCCACCACGCGGCTGTCGGTGCTCGATAGTTCACGCTCGATGAAAACCCCGGCGAGGTCCTGGGCGAGGTCATCATCACTGAAGGCGAGTTGCAGACCGGCTTCATTGAAGACGCGCAGGAATGAATCGACGTACCCCACCGCGTCCAGGGTGTCTATGTCGATCAGGAGCGTGCCGTTGTCGGGCACGACGACCCGGAAGAGATCCACATCGGATCGTCCGACTGGACGCCCGTAATCCGTGCCGATACGTCCCTGGAACGACGCGGGCGCGAGGTCCGTGCCGAAGCCCACCGGCACCGCTCCTGTCAGCAGACCGTTGGGATCGTCGTTGGCGAGAGAGAAGGTGATCGTGTAGGAACCGGTCTCTCCATCGACTCGCCCGCCGCCCGCAGGGTTGTACGCGCGGTTCGTATAACTGCTGACACCGACGTAATAGACCCCCGCGGAGAGTTGCACGCCGCTGATCTGTGAGAAAGCCGAGCCGTTCGCGTCGTCGTTGTTCGCCAGTTCATTGCCGGCGGTGTCGAAGAGCCGAAGGTAGGTATCAAAGTCCGATGGGTCATCCGTAAATGAGGAAAGCGTGATGCTTGGCGCACCGGCGCTGGCCAACTCAAACTTGAAGATGTCCACATCGACAGCACCGACGTTCTCCGAACCGAAATCAGACCCGATGCGCCCCGTGGCCACGAGATCCTCGGAACCGTCGAGCGCGGGCGTGATCAGGAACGCCCCCGAAAGCACTCCGTTCGGGTCCCCGCCGGTCTCCC
>DDSA01000068.1:39569-41671 GCA_002343715.1 Phycisphaerales bacterium UBA2402
TTCGGCCCCCCGCCGGTCTCCCCTCCTCCTCCACCCCCTCCGCCGCCACCAGTTCCGCCGAGCCGCCTGCGAACCTCCTGGAGCGCGGCGTACGCATCGATCCGCGGGTAGTTGACCTGGGTGTTGGTGACGTTGTCGTCTTCATCGTCACCGTCAAAGATGTTGACCGAGGTCGAGATCATGATCTCGCGCACTTCCGCGGGTGAGAGGAATCGCCCGCCGAACTGCTTGGCGGCCTCCTGCATGAGGGCCACCACACCCGTCACGAGAGGTGCGGCCTGGCTCGTACCGCCCATGTTCTCGAATCGGTCGCCCGGCACGGTGCTGCGTATGAACGCTCCGGGAGCGAAGATGGTGTTCGACGCGACGAGACGTTGACTGAAACTGGTGATCCGTCCAGCCCCGGTCGAGAAGTCGATTGCGCCATCGCCCCATTGAACGTTCCGAGCGGAACCGTCCTTCCATGTCGCCCCCACTACCAGCGTGCTGAAGATGCCGGGTGCGGCGAAGTTCTGGTACTCGCGATTCTTGTAGGAGTTGCCACCGGCAGAAACCACCGTGATGCCTGCGGCCTCGAGCCGGCGAACTTCCGGAAGGAGTATGTCGCCGCGTAACTGGTCGATGTTCGTGTAGAAACCCCCGCCCAGCGACATATTGACGACCTGGATGTTGTACCGAACCCGATTGTCGTACACCCATCGGAGGCCGTCTCGGATTCCGGTGAAGGTGCCGCTGCCGTTGTCGCCGAGTACCTTGACGCCGATCAGGGAAGAATCGATCGCCACACCGATATCGGGGTTTCGTGCTCCGATGATACCCGCAACGTGCGTGCCGTGGTCCTGCCGATCGATGGGATTGTCACCCCCATCGACGATGTTTCGTCCCCCCGCGTACCCCGGTGCAAGTAGTGTGTTTGTTCTGTCGAGGCCGGTATCGAGCACGGCCACCCCGACGCCAGACCCGTCAATCCCAGCGAATACAGGATCGTTGCGCAACTGTGTGATGCCGACATAGTCAAATGCCGCATTCAGATGAACACGACTCTCCAGCCCTTCAAAGACACATGGCGGAGGCGTGGGCGATGGGGTTCGCTTGTTCATGCGTGAACTGTATTGGTTGAGTTACCGGGAGAGGATCGTTCACAAGACCGCGCTTGAATCATCCACTCCGACATTCACCTGGTACGACGCCCCCGGGTGTCCGCAGTTCCCTTTGTCGTGGATGTGGACCGCTCTCCTGAATCCAGGATAGCGAACCCGAGAAACCTGTGAATCGAGGCTCGGAATGAAATAGGCGTTTCACAATGCAGTTGATGGTGAACAAGTTCCGGGTAAATGACCGGAGTGTTCCCGGCTGCATTAGCTAAATCGTGACCCCTGAAACACCAGTACTGGAGTATCGAAGGGTGCTGTTCCGTTCGCTGTGCATGAGGTAATCAAGTTCTTGCTCAACACTTTCAATTACTAGTTGACTCTATTACTTTACTACAGTAAAGTGTTGTTTCTGAATACATCCCTGGAAACAAATCAGCGAATCTAGGAGTTCACTTGTTGAACCGCATCCTCGTTGTGCTGCTCTCTATCACGATTGCTCAAACACTCTATTGCGGCACCTCGTTCGCCCAAACGAAGAAACCCAATATCCTCGTGATCTGGGGTGATGACATCGGGCAGTTCAACATCAGCACATACAACCGCGGCATGATGGGGTATCGAACGCCGAACATCGATCGGATTGGTAACGAGGGGGCACTCTTCACGGATTGGTATGGCCAACAAAGTTGCACCGCGGGGCGTGCGGCCTTCATTACAGGACAATCACCAATCCGGACCGGGTTGACCAAGGTCGGGCTGCCCGGCGCCCCCGAGGGCATGAAAAAGGAAGACCCAACCATCGCCACGCTTCTCCGAGCGCAGGGGTACATGACGGGTCAGTTCGGTAAGAACCACCTCGGTGATGCGGATGACACGCTCCCAACCAATCATGGGTTCGATGAGTTCTTCGGCAATCTGTACCACCTGAATGCCGAGGAAGAACCGGAAAACCCCGATTACCCGAAGGATCCGGCGTTCAAAAAGAAGTTCGGACCACGCGGCGTGATT
>DDSA01000016.1 GCA_002343715.1 Phycisphaerales bacterium UBA2402
GATGCGGCGGAGGCTGAGCGGGCGGCGCGGTACGGGCGCAAGGCCCTCGACCGCGAGGCCGCCGAGGTGGCCCTCACGCCCGAAGGTGCCCGAAACCATCAACTGAATAAGTCGGCCTTCAAAATGGGCACCCTCGTCGGCGGCGGCGTGCTGGACGAGGCGGAGGCCCGTTCGGCCTTGCTCGCTGCGGCGCTACAGAGCGGCCTGTCCCAAACAGAGGCCCATGCCACGATCACCTCGGGCCTGACCGCCGGGAAGGCGAAGCCGCGCGTCGTGCCGGAGTTGCCCGCCAGCCTGACGGAGGAGGAGTTCTTGGCGCGGTTGCAAGAGGAGTCCCAGTTCGGGCTGGATACGGTCCCCACGGGCTCGATTGCCGCTCCCCTGCCCGCCCCGAAGCCGGAAACGGCTCCCGCTCCCGCACCTCAGACAGGGGATTGTGGTGGTGGGGGTGGGGGCGGCACTCCCAAGAACGCGGTGTCGGCGGAGGGAGAGGACGACGGCGAGCCACACGAGCCGAAGTACTCGTTCGTCCCGTTCCCCGTCGACCTCCTCCCCGGCGTCTTCGGCAGGATTGTCAAGCTCGGGGCGCGCGTCAATACGTGCGATCCCACCATGATCGCGGTCCCGATGCTGCCGCTGGTGGCCGGCGCGGTTGGCAGCGCGTACGGGATTCGACTTCATCACAGTTGGACGGAGCCCTGTGTTGTGTGGTCGGGCCTCATCGCCGAGAGCGGGAGCGCGAAGGGCCCGTGCCTCGACCTCGCCGCTGCGCCGAGTAGATTGCGGGAACGAGCGCTCGATAGCTCAAACGACGCGGCGGAAGAGGCATTCAAGCGGCGCCTCGCGGATTACAAGCGGGCGAGCAAGAAGGCCCAGACCGAGCCTCCGCCCGAGCCCCCCGCGCGATTGGCCTACGTGCTGGCGGACGCCACGTCGGAAGGGATGTCGCTCGCCATGCGGGACAACCCGCGGGGGCTGGTCGGGGTCTACGACGAACTCTCGCTCTTCTTCGGCATGTTTGGCCGCTACGGCGACGGGCAACTGCGCGGCTCGGTCGATGCGACGCGGTGGATCGCGACGCACGACGGGCGGGACTTTCCGGTGACCCGAGCGGGTAAGGGCGCGTCGTACCTCGTTCGGCTGCCCCGCGTCTCGATCTGCGGAGGCGTGCAACCGTCGGTGTTCAGAGCCGCCGTCGAGGGGCTGAACGTCGAGAACGGGCTGGCCAGCCGGTTCTTGCTCGCGGGGCCGCCGCACTGTGAGTACGTCTACACCAACAAGGGCGTGCCAGAGCGTGTCCAAAATGGATACGCGAGGGCGTTTGATCGGCTCTTCGCGCTGCCGACCTATTCGACCGGCGAGTGCCTTTGCGTGGTGAGCGCCGAGGCCGAGACGCTCTTCGCGGCTTGGGTGAGTGAGCTGAACGGGCTCATGCGCGGCCGGTCGGGTGGCGCTCGCTACGCCCTAGCCAAACTCCGAGGCGGGGCGGCGAAGCTGGCGCTCGTGCACCACTTCATGCGCTACGCCTCCGAGGACAACGCCCCGCCCAACCTGGGGCGCCTCGACGCCGCTTCCATGCTCGCCGGAATCACCCTGGCGCGGTGGTTCGCGATGGAAGCGATCCGTCTGTACGCGCAGTACTTCGGTGAGAAGGCGGAGGACCGCCTCCGGCGGCGATTGGTCCTGTGGATCGAAGGCCGCGGCGGGAGTGCCACCGTGCGGGACCTCACCCACGGCCTGAACCGGTTGAAGGGCAAGCCGCACCAGGCGAAGGAGGAACTGGACCAGCTCCAATCGCTCGGAACTGGCAAGTGGCGCTTCGGCGATCATGACGGCGGGCCCGGTGCCCCTGCCGATCGTTTCTACCTCAACCCACCCACCCCCACCTCCACAATTACGGAATTGCAGGCGGAAGACGGCAATTGTGGAGGTGGGGGTGCCTCCGCTGCCACTCCGGCGGAGCCGCCGAGCCCGCCCGCGCCGGAGGACGAGGGCGGCATTTCACTAGACATGCTCGCCGAGGACGGGCGGGACGGTCAGGACGATCCGGCGCAGCCATTGTCTGGCACTCCATCCCCGCCAGCCCCTGCCCCGCCCCGCGACCCACGCGCTTGTTACGGCTGCTCCCGCATCGATCGCCGCTGGCGCCTCCCCGGCCAGGCCCAATGGACATGCGGCCATTGCCACCCGCCGGTGAACCGGGGCGTGGAGTGGGAGCAAAACGAGGGGGCTGATCGTGCATTAGTCGCCTCATGTGCACGGAGTGGCGTCAGAGCCCGTCGCTGGGTATCAGCTGGTCACACGATGCGGCGTGGCGACCCCGGAATCGGCTGCGGCGTTCAGCGAGCGCGGCGCCCGGCTCGCCGAGTGGCTATTCGACGAATGGGAACGCGAGCGCGCCGAACGCGAGCGGGCTGCTCAGCCCACCCCGGAACACCCCGCATCACCAATCACCTCCCCCACTCCTTGACTCCGGCTCGCACGCCGCCACTCCTCCTGGGGCGTCCGGACTGGCCGGAACCCGAATCCCTCTCTAACCGTCATGATCGCCTCCGATCTCAAACCCGCCGCGGCTTACCTCCGACGATCGACCGATCGCCAAGAGCGGTCGCTCGCCGACCAGCGGAAGGAGATCGAGCATTGGGCTGGGCAGAACGGCTACCGCTTGGTTGAGGAGTACATCGACGACGCCGTTTCGGGCACCTCGGCCAAAGCCCGCGCCGGGTTCCAACGGATGATCGCGGACGCCCAGACGGGCAAGTTCACCGCCATCCTGGTGTGGAGTTCGGACCGATTCAGCCGCTCCGACGTTACGGAAACCGAGCACTACCGATACCTCCTCCGCCAAGCGGGGGTCACGCTGCTGTCGGTCACGGAAGACTACCTCGCGCGCGAGGGCATCGATGGAGACGTTCTGAGAACCGTCCGGCAGTTCCAGAACCGCCAGTACTCGATCAGCCTGTCGCAGAACACGCTCCGCGGACAGATCTCGGGGGTGCTCGGTGCGTCCGACCCGGGTCGCATGACGCCGTACGGCTACGACCGTGAGATCGTCGCGCCCGACGGCGCGGTGCACTACCGGGTGCGCTTCCTTGAGAGCGGTGACCGTGAGGTTCGGAACCGCGACGGCGGCCTCCAGAACGTGTACCGCCAGGGTCAGATGCTGCGCAAACCCGGCAAGGAATGCACGGCGCGTCTCGTGCTGAGCGATCCGGCCCGCGTACAGGTCGTCAAGGACATCTTCCAAATGTGCTTGGACGGCCGGGGCTTCAAGGGCATCGCCAACGAGTTGAACCGCCGCTGTGTCTTCAGCCCGAAGGGGAAACTGTGGCAGCACACCACGATCAAGACCCTCATTGAGAACCCCGTCTACCGGGGCGACATCGTCTGGAACCGTCGGACGGAGTCCAAGTTTTACGAGGTCCGTCAGGGCCGGGCCGACAAAATGAAGGCGACTGTAAAGTCCGGCCGTGTCGAGCGGGTCTCCCGCGACGACTGGATCGTCGTCCAGGACGCCGTCCCCGCCCTTGTGGATCGCGCGACATGGGAACGCGCCCAGCAGGCGGCGTTGGCCCGCTCCGAGTGCAAGGGCGGCCACGGCCGCCAGGAAGGGCGGTGGCTGCTGAGCGGAGTGCTCCGATGCGGCTGTTGCGGCCAACGGTACTGGGGGACCAGCAAGCGGAAAGGACGGATCGCGGGTCGGCGGGATGTCGTCACAAACTACTACGTGTGCGCCGGGCGAATCCGGTCCGGCAAGACCGCCTGCCCGGCATCGGTCCATGTCAGAGCCGACGAACTTGAAGCGTGGGTGCTCGGCAAACTCCAGGACGCCGTGGCCGCGGACGCCGACGGGATAGAGGCTGCGGTCGATCGGTTTGTGGAGATGGCGCAAGGCCGCCGAGACCGCGGGCCGGATTCCCGCGTCCTGGAGCGAGAGATCGCTGAGATCGACGGGAAGTTGGGAGCGCTGATCTCGGGGCTGGACCCGGCGAACCTCGCGCTCATCAACAACCAACTGACACAACTCAGGCACCGGCGGGAGGCGCTTCAGCGCGAGTTGCGAATGTCGAAGGGGTCGGCCACACGCGATGACGAAGCCGCTCTCCGGCGGTGGGCTCGGGAGCGGATCTTGCGTTTGAAGGAAATGGCAATGGGGAGGCGGGACGAGAAGGCCCGGCAGGCGCTGGCGTCCTTCGTGGACGAGGTGGTTGTCGACCCGGCGACCAAGACGGGCTACCTCACCTTGAACGCGGGCGTACCCGCGGCGGCAAGGATTCCCAACCACGGCCCGCACCCGGCCGCCCAAAAACGCCGCGACCCGCCGGTCGGCGGGTCGCAGTGTACTGAAATAGAGGATGGATAGCGGGTGTCGAACGGGGCTCCGCCGCTCACGCCCATCGCCGCCAGGATCGGAGGAACTGGAGCGTCTCACCCGTTGCGGTCATGCGACCGCATGCGCTGAGTTGAGCGTCCGTATCCGCAACTCTGACGAACCAATGCTCCAACCCCAATAGCAAATATATACCAAACAGATCGGATCGCGCGACTCGGCCAGGATCCGGAACGAACCCAAACAGGACTGGAGCGGTATACACTGCCGAACCGATAGCACTATCAGATGCCCTCCGCGATCGTCAAACTCGTTGCCATCCTCCTGCTCGTGGTGCAGGGGGTGATCGCGTTGGCTCCCGGGCGGGTGCTGTGCATCCCCATTCAAGACTGCGGAAAGCACGAATCGGAAGTTCCCGCAGCGTGTGACCACTGCGAATCCCACGGGAGTTCGGCAGTGGGCGGTGGCCCAGGCGGTTCGAGCCACGAGCATGGTCCATTCAGCACAGTGTTCCACCCGCAAGACGATTGCGGCTGCCATCTGCATGTGCCGGTTCCGGACGATGAACAGGTTCCCAGCAATCCAAAGGGCGACGGCCCCGACTCTCGAACTTTCTTTATCCCCTTCGTGGTCGCCGTGGTCTTGGCTTGGGATTTCGATCCCCCCGTAGCGGTTTCGGCGCGAGTCCAACCGCCCGATTTCAGCACCTCTGATCAGGTGCTCGCGCTGAAGACCACCCGCCTCCTTATCTAGCGCCGGCGTTTCCGCCCGCCGCCTTGGGGACAGTTGTCCCGAGCGCCGGGTGATGTCGTTTTCGCCTGCTGCGAGCCGCCCGGCTTGTGCAGCGGGTTCTTGGCGTTGATTCCAATCACAACAAGGATCGGATCGCGTTCCGCGTCGTTCGCCGCGACCCGGCGTTGCAACCCCGACATCGCGACTGATCGCTCACTCGTTCGGAGATCCACATGCATCGATCTTTCGACAATATCGCCCAAGGTCAGTCGCGACTGCGGCTCAGGGGCCTCTCAGTAGCCCTGCTGACTGCCTTGGTGGCTGGCGGCTGTCAGTCCTACGAGCGCCGCCCGTTGGACATGGCTGGCCACCAAGCCGCGTTCCTCGCGCGTACGCCCGAAAGCCCCGAGGTAAGGGCGTTCGCGGAAGGCCTCGCAGCACGTTCGCCGGGCTCCAACGGGTTCAATTCTACAGACGGCATCACATGCGCCGAAGCGGAGGTTCTCGCGCTGGTATTCAACGCGGACCTGCGGCTCGCCCGGCTGCGAGCGGGCGTCACGCGAGCCACGGCGGAAAACGCCGGCCTCTGGGAAGACCCGACGATCGGTGTTGACCTCACGCGCATTATCGAGAGCACGCCCGAGCCGTGGAAAGTGTTCACCAGCGTGGGCATCACGATCCCAATCTCGGGACGCCTTGAAATTGAGAAGCAACGTGCAGGCGTCGAACACGCCGCCGAATTGGCGCGAGTCGCTCAGAGTGAGTGGTCAGTACGGATGTCGGTGCGCCGCGCGTGGACCGAGTGGTCGGCGCTCGATGCACAACTCGCGGCAACCCGCGAGTTCCTGGGCCGCGTGGACCAGATCCTCACGGTCGTCGACAAGATGGAACAGGCGGGCGAGATGGCGAGAACTGAGGCAAGGCTCTTTCGCATCGAGAGAGCGACGAAGGCCGCGGAACTCGCGGTGCTTGAGTCGCGGGCTCAAGAAGCCAATTTGCGCCTCCGACAACTGATGGGGATGTCGCCGGATTCTCCGCTCCAGTTGCAGGCCAGCGGCGTCGGCCCGGCGCGGGCGAGCGAGTCTCGAAGCGTCGACGCCTCGGAACTAGAGCGTCGGAGCCCGGCGATGCTTGTCGTGGCGGCGGAGTACGAAGCCGCCGAGAAGTCGCTCGAACTCGAGGTCCGTAAGCAGTACCCCGACTTGCACATCGGGCCTGGCTATGGCAATGAGGATGGCCAGAACCAAGTGCTCCTGGGACTGTCCGTGCCGATCCCGATTCTGAACGCCAATCGGCAGGGGATCGCCGAGGCACGAGCCCGTAGGGAACTGGCGCAAGCCGGAGCGGAGACAACGCTCGAGCAGACTATTGCCGCCATGCGGGCAGCGGAGATCAGGCTCGCAGCGGCGACACGGCGGCGTCACACCCTCGAAACGGAAGTCGTCCCCTTGGTCGATGCTCAGTACAGCGACGCGAGGCAAGTGGCCAGGCTCGGCGAGGTGAACACCCTCGTGCTTCTAGAGAGCCTGACACGCCAGCAAGAGGCCAAGGTCGGACTCGTCGAGGCGGTACGCGACGAGGCGATCGGAGCCATCGACGTTGACGAACTCCTGGGGCCACCCCTGTTGCCGCCTGTCCTTCCGAGCAGTACGCCTCAGCCCTCTTCGACAACTCCCGCTTCCAAACTCAAAACATCGACCATCCCTGCCACTGGCGGCGAAAGCCGCTGATCGGCCTCTTGCAAGGAACTCTCCATGCACAAGACCATGACTTCCATCCTGATCACCTGCGGCCTGGCGTTGGGCCTGCCGCTCTCCATCACGCTTACTGGCTGCAACGAGAAGCCTGACACCCATGCCGAGGGAGACGGTCACGACCACGGGTCAGGGGGCGGCGGCGCGGGCAAGGAAGGCGAGGCCGCGCCGACCAACCGCGTGGACATACCCGCGTCGGTTCGCCAGAACCTGGGCATCACGTTCGCCAAGGTCGAATCCCGCAACGTCGCGCAGACACTCCGCGTGCCCGGCAGGTTCGAGCTGCTCCCCACGGCCCGGCGGGAGTACCGCACGCCACTTGGAGGACGAGTCGACGTGCTTGTGAGCCAGTACCAGAAAGTGGAGCCGGGCACCCCGCTGTACCGAGTGAATGCCGCGGCGTGGCGCGACCTGCACGAACAGATCGCCGCTATGCAGGCCCGGGTGGACTCGATGGGACCGCTTCGAGAAGCCCATCGTCGACACGAGCAGAGCCTCGCCGACAAGGTGGCTCTGTGGCAGGAGCGACTGAAGCAGCTTGAAGAACTGCGAGGAGCCGGCGGCGGGAGTGCCTCGCAGTTCACTGAAGCACGCGCCACACTCAACGCCACGCAGGCGGAGCTCGCCGACGTGATGGAGAAGGACGCCGAGCTTCAGGCCCAGCAGAAGCAGGCCGAGGCCGAGCTGCGATCGCTCAAGTCCAGACACGATCTGCTCGTGCGCGGCAGCAACTGTGGCGACAGCCACGAAGGGCGGGAGCCTGGCAGCGGCTTCACAGTGTGCGCCGTCGCTGCTGGCGTCGTCGAGTCCATTGGTATTACCCCGGGTGGGCTCGCAGAAGAGAACGGACTGATCGTCACCCTCGTGCAGCCCGACCAGATCAGGTTTCGTGCTCGCGGCTTGCAGTCGGACCTCGGACGCTTGCGCGACGGGCTCGCGGCAAGCATCGCGCCGCCACAGGGCGGGAGCTTGCTTCTGCAGGAATCCATGAAGGGCGTGCTGCAAATCGGCCTCTCCGCCGATCCAGACGAGCGGACGGTGGATCTCGTTGTTCTCCCGGATGCGCTCGCGCCGTGGGCACGTGCTGGCGTGTCGGCACACCTGGAAGTGACTCTGGCCGGCGGAACCGAAGAACTGGCGATACCGCAATCGGCAGTCGTGCGTGACGGTGCACGAGCCATCATCTTCCGTCGCGACCCGGCGGACCCCGAGAAGGCGATCCGCATGGAAGCGGATGTGGGCCTCTCCGACGGTCGGTGGGTGGTGATCGCCAGCGGCGTCAAAGAAGGCGATGAGATCGTGCTGGGGGGCAACTTCCAACTGATGCTGGCGACCAGCGGCAGCACCGAGAAGGCCGGGCACTTCCACTCCGATGGCACGTTCCACAAGGGGAGCCACTAATCCATGCTCGCCACACTGATCGCCTTCTCCCTCAAGCAATCCGCGCTCATCGTCGTGCTGGCGGGGCTGCTGCTCGTCTTCGCCGGGCTCAAGGTCAAGGACATGCCGGTAGACGTCTTCCCGGAACTCAACGCGCCCACGGTGGTCATCATGACCGAGGCGGGCGGGCTGGCTGCCGACGAAGTGGAACTCAACGTCACGTTCCCCATCGAGACGGCCGTCAACGGCCTGCCTGGCACGCGGCGGGTCCGCAGCGCCTCAGCGACCAGTTTGTCCATCATCTGGGTCGAGTTTGACTGGGGCATGGACATCTTCCGGGCCCGGCAACTGGTCTCGGAACGATTGTCGGCGGTGCGCGGCACGCTCCCTCCCGGCGCGCACGCCGAGATCACGCCGGTGACGAGTATCACTGGCGAGATCATGCTGATGGCCTTGTCTTCGCCAGACGGGTCCGTGAGCCCGCTCGACATGCGTTCGTTCGCGGAGTTTGACCTGCGGAACAAGATTCTCGCGGTGCCGGGCGTGGCGCAGGTCGTCGCCATCGGCGGCGAGTTGCCGCAGTACCAGATCAACGTGAAGCAGGATCAACTGGCGCTGTACGGGCTGACCATCAGCGATGTCGTCGAAGCCGCCAAGGGCGCGCACTCGACAGCCAGCGCGGGGTACGTTCCCAACTGGGAGAACCAGGAACTACCCATCCGCCAGACTGCCCGCGTGACCAGCGCCGAGGACATCAAGAACACGCTCGTGCGGATCCACAACGGCGCGGCGGTGACGATCGGGCAGGTCGCTGATGTGCAGCTTGGCGCTTCACCGAAGCGCGGCACCGCGACCGACCGGGCCATGCCCGCTGTCGTCGTGAGCGTGCAGAAAAGTCCCGGCACCAACACGCTCAACATGACGACGCAGATCGACGGGGTGCTGGACCAGATGGAGAAGGCCATGCCCAAGGGGATGGTCCTCAACCGCGACCCCTTCCGGGCTTCGCGGTTCATTGAGCGGAGCATCAACAACGTCGTCAAGGTGTTGATCGAGGCATCGGTCATCGTGGCGGTGATCCTGATCCTGTTCCTCTTGAATGTGCGGGCCACGATCGTGACGCTCACCGCGTTGCCGCTGTCACTCGCGGTCGCGGTGCTGCTGCTGTGGGCGTGGGGACTTTCGATCAACGTGATGACGCTGGGCGGGCTGGCTGTCGCGATCGGCGAACTGGTGGACGACGCCATCATCGACGTCGAGAACGTGCTGCGACGGCTGAAGGAAAACGCCGGCCTGCCCGAGGGCGAGCGCAAGGGGTTGGTAGAGGTCATCTACAACGCCAGCAACGAGATCCGCTCGTCGGTGGTCTTCGCCACGATCATCATCTGCATGGTCTTTGTGCCGCTGCTGTTCTTGCAGGGGCTTGAGGGCAGGTTCTTCCAGCCGCTGGGCATCGCGTACATCATCTCGATCATGGCCTCGCTCATCGTGGCGCTCACGGTCACGCCCGCGCTCTGCAAGTGGCTCTTCGCGGGCTCGTTTGGGAAGAAAGGCAAGAACGATGCGGCGGGGCATGGGCACGGCGAGCACGACGGGTGGTTGGTACGCAATCTCAAGGCCGTGTACGAGCCGACTCTTCGTGCCAGCGTGCGGAACCGCGGCGTCGTACTGACGGGCGCGGGGCTGCTTACGGCGGCTTCGCTTGTGCTCATGTCCACCTTCGGCACGTCGTTTCTCCCAGCGTTCAAGGAGGGCACGTTCACGGTCTTCCTGCTCGCGCCCCCGGGCACATCGCTCGTTGAGAGCAATCGTCTCGCCGTGGGCGTTGAGGCGCAGATGGCCCAGATCGAGGGCGTGTCCAGTGTGACGCGGCGCACGGGCCGGGCCGAGCGCGACGAGCACGCCGAGCCGGTGAGCAGTTCCGAGGTCGAGGTCACCATGAAGGCGGGCGTGGATCAGGAGGAGGTCCGCGCAAGCATCGACCGCATCATCGCCAACATCCCGGGCATCACGACGATGGTGGGCCAACCCATCGAGCACCGGCTCAGCCACGTCCTATCGGGCACGCCCGCAGCGATCGCCATCAACGTCTATGGCGACGACCTCAACGTCCTACGAACGCTCGCCAAGGAGATCGAGGCGGCGATCAAGCCGATCCCCGGCACGCGCGATGTCGCGGCCAACCGCGAGATCATGATCACCTCACTGCCCATCCGCTACCGGGCGCAGGACCTGGTCGCCGCCGGGCTTTCGCCCGGCGCGGCCGCCGAGCAGGTGCAACAGGCGCTGTACGGCGAGACAGTCGCCGAGGTGAACCAGGGCGTGCGCCGCTACGAAATGGTGGTGCGTCTGGCGGAGAGCGAGCGGGAGCGCATCGACCAGATCATGGACGTGCAGTTGCGGGGCGCTGGCGGAGCGATTGTCCGCTTGCGAGAGGTGGCCGATATAGGCCCGGAGAAAACCAGCAATCTCATCGCCCGCGAGAACGCCCAGCGCAAGGCCGTCATCTCAACCAATGTCGCCGAGGGGTACAACCTCGGGCAGTTGGTCGCTCAGGTGCGGGCCAAGGTGGACCCGATCGTGCAGAGGGCCGGGTATACCGTCCACTACGGCGGTCAGTTCGAGGCCCAGCAATCCGCCAGCCGCACGATCCTCATCATGGGCGCGGGCGTGGCGGTCTTCATGTTTTTGCTGCTGCAGTTATCCACGGGTAAGGCCCGCGTGGCCATGCTCGTCATGCTCAACCTGCCGCTCGCGCTCATCGGCGGCATCGTGGCGATCTACCTGACCGAGAGCCCGGCGCTCGTAAGCAACACGCTGGCGCTCTTTGGCCTGTCGTCCTCCCGTTACATCGCTCCGGTAATCTCCATCGCCAGCATGGTGGGCTTCGTGACCCTCTTCGGCATCGCCGTCCGCAACGGCATCCTGCTCGTCAACCACTACGCCCACCTCCAGGAGCGTGAGGGCAAGTCGATTGGCGACTCGATCATTCAGGGGTCGCTGGAACGGCTCGTGCCCATCCTGATGACGGCCCTCGCCGCGATGCTCGGGCTCGTGCCCCTCGCCCTCGCCAAGGGCAAGCCCGGCAGCGAACTGCTCGCTCCGCTGGCGATCGTGGTGCTCGGTGGGCTGGTCTCCTCCACGTTTCTCAACCTGTTCGTCGTTCCCGCCGGTTACGCGCTGGCGTTCAAGGTGAAGCGAGAAGTCCCGGGTGGCCCGGGGTTCTTCGCCCGCGTGCTGCGTCGTTCGTCCAAGAAGCCCGTGTCCACCAACTCGTAAGAAGGAGTCCGCATCATGAAGACTTTCCGTTTCCTCGCGCTCACGTTCGCCATCCCCGCGCTCGCGCTCGCCTTGTCGATGAGCGGTTGTGAAAAGAAGGCCGAGACGCCCGCCAAGCCCGCCGCCAAAGGCGACGGGCACGACCACAAAGCGGGCGATGGCCATGACCACAAAGACGGGGATGACCACGACCACAAGGACGGGCACGGGCACGGCCCCAAGACCGAACTGGGGAGCCAGACGGCGGGCGGCATGACCATCGTCGCCGCGCGAGAGGGGGACGTGACGGCGGGCAAGGAAGCCACCTTCGACATCACCGTCACCGGCGGCGCGGGCAAGCCCGCGGCGGTTCGCGTGTGGGTCGGAACGCAGGACGGCAAGGGCTCGATCAAGGGCAAGGCTGAGGCTGAGGGCGAAGGCTGGCACGCCCACGCCGAGGTGCCCACTCCGATCCCCGCCGGGAGCAAGCTCTGGGTCGAAGTCGAGACGGCCAAGGGTGAAAAGCACGTTGTCGGATTCGATCTCAAGTCGTAAGCCGTGCGCGAAGCGCACACCGATCCGGCGGCGCGGCCGGTCGGCAATCAGAAGACACGTTGCGGCGGTCCGCGCTCGACCGCCTTGCTTTGGAGCACAACCATGAAGAGTCTGAATCGTTCATCCATCGTTCTGGGCATGATCGCGGGCACCGCGTTCACCGTTGCGACCGCCGCGATGATGGGCCAGGGTGCCGCACAGGGCGGCCCCGCCGACACGCAGTACTTCGTCACCGCCGACGACGGCGAGGCCCACCTCTGGCTGCGCGAGGGCAACACCCTGAAGTTCGTCGCGCACGGTGCGTGCGCCGAGTGCAAGGACGGCCACGACCACGAGGA